>DUPH01000064.1 GCA_012838435.1 Lentisphaerota bacterium
AAGTGATCCTCCCACGGCACATGCCCATCGCGGTCGTCTATCAGGACAAAGTCGTTGCCCGCACCGTGCATTTTCGTAAATTTCAGCTTCATCTTTTTACTCCTCCCTGCCCAAACAACCAACGCGAGCAGTTCCCGCAACCCAACTCAATCTCACACAAAGGCCACGAAGGCCACAAAGTTTTCCGTCTTTGTGCGCCACCCAGATGCCGCTCCTCCAACTCTTGTCATCGGGCTTGCGAAGCGCAGGGAGGGGCAAGCGTCTGCTTGCCCGCGGACGAGCGACGCTCGTCCCTCCCGATGCTCTGCGAGAAAACCCGAAACCTATTCCTAACCATAAAACACATGAAACTTCATGAAAACCAGAGCCCCTCTTGACGTTCTCGGCGCCTTGGCGGTTCCAAAAATCCGAGCAGTGCCAAAACAAACTAATGCACTAATGAACTCATGCACTAACGAATATCCTGTCCAAAGATGCGCATCATGCGCGTACGCAGATCGCCCTCCGTCTCCATCGGAATATCGGCTCCGCCCGTCAGCGTCACGAGATCGGACAGAATGTTGAGCGCTTCATCGAGCACCACATCATCTTCCTTACCCTCTTTCGAGGCGTCCTGTACATCGTCCTGCAACTTACGCATTTCGTTTTCAGCTTTCATGAGCTTGCGGCGAGCGTTGATCTCCAGCGGAACTTCTTTCCGCTCATTGACCTCCTGCACATGCCGGACCAGCGTGCAGTAGCGCACGTAGCGGGCATTGTCCGCCAAGCGCTTGGCGGACTGCTCTTTCAACTGCGGCACGAACTTCGACACATCGGCGACCGGGATGTAGAGCGCTTGTTCAATCTGGGTCCATGGCAACGAGCCCGGCAACTTGTCTTCGCCGATGTCGAGTCCGTCCAATGTCGAGGGAATCACGATGTCCGCGCCCACGCCCTTACGCTGCGTGGAAGCGCCGTTGATGCGGTAGAAACTCGCGGTCGTCACCTTCATCGAACCGAACTTCTCCGATCCGAGCGGCATCACAGTCTGCACCGTGCCTTTGCCGTGCGACTGCGTATCGCCCACCAGCACAGCGCGTCCGTAGTCCTGCAACGCGCCGGCCACGATTTCTGAGGCCGAAGCCGAGGCACGGTTGATCAGCACGAGCATCGGCTTGCGGAAGGCCATCGCCGGATCCATGTTGGGCACCGGCAGCACGACGATCTGTCGCGCCTCACGCACCTGCACGACCGGTCCGCTGCGCACAAACAGGCCGGTCAGGCTGACCGCCTCGCGCAACGAACCGCCGCCGTTATCGCGCAGATCAAGAATCAGCCCCGAAACATTCTCGCTGTTGAACGCGGCCAGCCGCTTGGCCACGTCGACAGTCGCACTGCGGAAGCCGGGCTGATTCGGGCGCTTGTCCATGGTGCCGTAAAAGGTCGGCAGCTTGACGACGCCCAGCTTGCGCACGGTGCCATCCGGCAACGTCACGCGCGCCACATGGCCGGTTGCGGCCTGCTCTTCCAACTTGACCTCGTCGCGGATAAGATCGACGATCTTGGTCGAGGTGCCGGAAGGGTCGGAGGCCGGGATCACGCTCAACACCACCTTGGTGCCCTTCTCACCGCGGATTTTACGCACCGCTTTATTGAGCGGCAAGTGGACGATGTCCTCGATGGCGCCATCGCCCTGCCCCACGCCGATAATCTTGTCACCCTTGGTCAGCCGGATGGCGCGTTTATCGCGATCGGCGGGACCGCCCGGGATCACCTCCATGATCATCGCAGTTCCGTCCTCTGAGCGGAGCTGCGCACCGATACCGCAGAGCGAGAGGTTCATGTCGATGTCGAAATCCTCTTTGCGCATCGGCGACATGTAGTCGGAGTGGGGATCGTACGCCATCGCCACGGCACTGAGGTAGCGTTGCAAAATCGCCTCTTCATCCATGTCCTGAATGACGATCATGAACTGCTTATAGCGTTTGGCGACATTCTCCTGCGGCGTCAACACAGGCGGCGTGTTGGTCACCGTGCCGCCTGTCGCGGCATCGGGCGTGTCATTCGTCACGGCAGCAGCGGTGTTGGTTACTGCGGCGCGATCCAGTTCGCGGCTGATAAGCTGCGCCAGCACCTCGTTTTTGATGCGCTTGCGCCACAGTTCATCCTGCTCCTCCTGCGTCGCCGGCCAAGGCGCATCTTTACGCTTCCAAGTGTACGACTCATCCTCAGTGAACGTGAAGCCGGTTTCGAGCAGGTTGGTCACGTAGGCATAGCGGTCCTCAAGCCGCGCACGGAACACGCGGTAGACCTCAAACGGGAACGAGACATCCCCCGTCTTCACGGCATCGTCGATGCGCGTCTGCATGTTTGTGAACGCGGCGATGTCGCTCTGCAAAAAGTAGCTGCGGTCGAAATCGAACGCGGTGATCAGATTGGTCCACGCCTTTTGCGAAATCTCGTCGCCCAGCGGATATTGCAACAGGTGCGCAGCCGGCAACACGCGCGCCACCTTCTGCGCCACATCACCATAATGAGGTTGCGGCACCGGCTGCCCGTTGCCCCTGTCCGCCGCCCATATGGCGATCATCGGCGCGAGCGCCACCATCAAAAACATCCCTGCTCGCCGATTCATCATGAGTCTTTCTGCTCCATCACCTTAACGATCCGTTCACATTCATCCGCCGTCAAATGACCCGCATGCGTCACCAGCAACGAGTGAAGCTCCGACGCATTGCAAACCACCGCATTGTCCACCATCAACTGGTCCGGTTCAAAGGTGTCGCTTGCAAAGCAGACCACCGGCGTACAAGGCGGCGCACTCCCCAGCCGCTCGCTCAGGAAGCGTGTCAGCGCCTGGGCTGAGCTACGCGCCTGCCGCAACGGTGGGCGGCTCGGCTCGACACCGTTCACCCGTAAACCAGAATCCTCATACGTGACACGTCCGGACCAGCACTTGGTCTCGACGGCAAAAAGTCCGTTCGGCCCGACCACCACATGATCGATGGCGCCTGGAGCGCCGCAGTCAAAGTCATGAAAGACATGGTAGCCGCGCGGCAACGCGGCCAGCAGCACTGCCACGCTCTCCTCGCCACGTGCACCCTTGAAAAACGCATTGACGCCTCGGAGACCGTCGCGCACCGCCCAGACCAGAAACGCCGCCGCCGCCAAAAAACCGGTGCCCGCCACACCCAGCGTCACCTGCGGCAGCGCCGCCCCCGCAAAGAGACCACACGCGAATAACGCCGCCAACAAGGGCCAGAGCGCGCGCACCACACCCGTTGCACGCGCCCGCTCACCGGGCACACCGTGGATCTCCGCTTTTTGAGTTCCATTCATCACACGGCTTCTGATTTTCGCTTATTCCCGCGCCAGATGCAACCCTGATGTTTTCACGGTGCGGTTCAACTTTGTTGAA
>DUPH01000065.1 GCA_012838435.1 Lentisphaerota bacterium
AGTGCCATGCGGTGATGACGACATTGTCCGTGGTGCTCTCCTCCGGCGGCAACGCAAAGCCTTGCCCGCCCTCTCCCGCGAAGAAATCGGCCGTGCCGTTGAAGATTGCGGACTGGCCAACCAAGATCACGCCGTGGATCTCCGCATGACCATTGACTTTGAGGCTCCCGTTCGGTATCAGAATCGCGCCGTGGATCTCCGCTCCCGAATTGAAGTGGACCTCAGAAGCGCTCAATACGATCAGCGCTGGAAAGCCGTCGATGGACTCTATGTCGACACCGCTGCCTTGCGCACTCACTTCGCCTTCAAAGATGAAGCAGCCTTTGCCTTTCTTGCTCCAGCCATCTGAGCTGCCTGTACAGTACGCGATCCCGCCGGGTGGGTTTTCCGGGATATCGGCGCCCGAGGCGTAGACCGCACCGTTTTTCTGCGCGTACGCCTTGAGTGCATTGATCGCTGCGGTCAGCGCTTCAGTTGCGATCGCCTCCGGAGGCTGATTCTCATTCGTCTCGTAGCTCCCTGTGATTTTTTTGGGGTGCTTGACGATGACCGTCAAGGCACTACTGAGCGATACCGGATCGGTAAAATCCGCGTCGCCGGTCACCGTGAGCTTTCCATTGGCGAAAATGGCCGTGAACCCCGCCTCCGAGTCTCCTTTAAACTGCAGTTCCCCGCCCACCAGCAGGTCGTAATCGAGCGGGAAGAAGTACACGCTACTACCGTCTTCGCTGGTTACGAGCGGAATATTCTCTAGGTCCGCCGACACCGTAGCCCTGCCGATTCCGCAACGTCCTTCCGAGATAATCTGAGTCCGGTTGGGGTTTCCCCCTAGGGACGTGACGGTCCGCACTGCATACGTACCATCCCCAAACGTACCGCTTTGGGCACAACTGCTGATCTTCGAGAAGTCGCTCCTGACCTCGTTGTAGGCCTTGTTGAGGCCCGACTCCGCGATCAGACGCGCCTTGAGTGTTTCACGTGTAACCCTCGCTGCGTGCATCTGCTGGTTGGCCGTGTAGCTCATCGCACCGGCAGCGATGGTTACCACCGCAATGATTCCGAGTACAATGATCAGGGCCGCGCCCTTTTGCCGTTGTTTGCGTGTCATATCCACCTCCTGTCTGTTTGCGTCATTTGCCGCTGTTGCGCGGTTCGACTTCAGCCATCATCGCCGAGCGTACACGCTCGCGCCGCCCCGACTGGGTACGTATGTCCTTGAAAATCTCGATCTCCATCGTGACGCCCTGCACCAGCTCGCGCCCGTCCACATCTACCGCGAAAGTTCCGCAATCCGGGCCTTTCAGTATCGTCGCCGATATGTCCACGTACTTCTCGGCACCGGGCCAGTTGAAGCATACGCGCCTCACGCGCGGTGTATCGCGGCAGTAGGGGCCCGTACCGATCACGCCGCCCGTGCTGCTTCCCGCCGGATAGGTGCGGGCCTGTTGCGCCGCAAAGACGCAACGAAACTGGACATATCGTCCGTTGCTGCCTACGAAACCGCCACCATTCGCCACCTCAGTGGCGCTCTGCCAGTCAGCGGCATCCATAATACCGAAGCCGTCAGCCGTCCGTATGTTGCCGCCGCGCGCGTAAAGCTTGAAAGCCGATCCGGCAGGCGTATCCACCTCCCACGACACCGACTTGGTCGTTCCTTTTTCATCGCGCGTGTCAAAGACGGTCGAGGTATATGCGCCCTCCTCCGCGTAGTTGACAGTCATGCAGACCAGTCCTGGCAAGATGGCCATGTTCGCGGTAGCCCCCTCGCTATAATAGAGCTGTTGCGCGCCGAGCCCTGACCAGTCATTCTGCATGGCGTTGGCTGCGGTCGCCCCCGGCAGTG
Organism: Lentisphaerota bacterium; assembly: GCA_012838435.1. Taxonomy (GTDB): domain Bacteria; phylum Verrucomicrobiota; class Kiritimatiellia; order RFP12; family UBA1067; genus DUPH01. Next base: position 1,844 of record DUPH01000065.1, read on the forward strand.
CCCAGCAGGTCCACTCTTTGCCGGACGGCGGGGTGATTTTGATCGCGCGGATCGCGTTATTGTTGGCGGGCCAAGTGGGCTCCGTGGGCACCATGCGGCAGGAGAACATGAAGCTCTGCCCGAAGGGAACCGGGTGCAGTGGACCATCTGGCCGCAGGTCCACACCGCCTCGGTCGCAGGAAGCCCAGTCAGCTTTTTTGACACCGTTCTGCCAGAAACTCAGACGTTGCAGTGGCACATCACTTTCGATCGAGGGCCCTGTCATATTGGTGGTCACCGCATAGGCTGGGTCATAGATCTGCAAGCCGCCGTTGTAGTGCGACTTGTACATCCGGAAGACAGGTCCGAATCCGTCGGCTCGGACATACTCGCCGAAGACCGGAATGCGGATCGCATAATTCGTGGCTGGTTTGAATAGATAATCCTCGCTGGCGGAGTGGTCACGGCCCTCATGGTCCGGATTGTTGTGCATCGCCGCTTGGACACTGCCCCACCAGGCGGTTCTGTACTGGCCCTCCAACTTGGCTACGTAGACGCCGTCGCGGAAAGGCGCAGGCGCATTGGTCATATCGAAGCGCACCACGGTGTTGGAGAAGGTCACATGGCGCCCGTCGCCGATGAAAATGCACTCCTCAATCATGTCGTTGTAAAGCGTCAGCGAGAGTGTATCGCCTTCCGCCGCAGTGGCGGCGGTCAGTCCATAGGCGGCGGAGCTGAGACCTTGCCCCACGAAGAAGGGGCCGGCGTTGACACCCTCCGTGCTGCACAGTTCAGCCTCCACCGGCCAGCCCGAAATACTGGCGGACACCTGATCCAGGCGCAGGCGGCGCGCGGAGGAGTCGGGGTTTTTGCCGACAATCTTGAAATTCACCTTGTGGGCGCCCGGTGCGAGCGGCAGGCTGCCGAAGGTGATTTTTTCAGAAACGTTCGGCCGGGGCGCGTAGCCGTCGAAGCGTGCGGTGGCATGCCACAGGCGGCCGGTGTGCAGGTTTTGGAACATGACCGAGGTGGTTGCGCTCTCTCCGGCCAGACAGGCTCCTTCGCCCTCGCCGCTCATGACGACCGCAGCCACCTGATTGTAACGGTCGGCGTAGGAGGCGTCCGGATTCCGGTTGCGGAAGAGAGTGCGGCGCATCTGGTACGGCGAACGGTTCCAGACGTGGTAGACCACTGTCTGACGCCACAGGATATTCGTGCCGCCCGCGTCCATGTCCATCAATCCGTCGCCGTCATCGTCAGCGGCTAGGGCAAAACTTACGGCCTCATAGGGCTCGCGCTGTCCGGGGTAGAAGACGATGGTCTCGCGCGCCGTGTTACGGACCTCGGTGCGGAAACGTTCAATCACGTTGCGCACATCCATGTCCAGTTCGGCCTGGGTTCTGGCGCGGTGCGTCTTATACATGAAGA
>DUPH01000066.1 GCA_012838435.1 Lentisphaerota bacterium
CAATTCGGCGTTGGCCTTGCCATCAACCGGCGGTGCCTTTAGGCGCACACGTAGCCAGTCGGGGTCGGCTGCAATGATTTCGGAACGGTTTGCGCGCGGAGTCGCTTTGACCGTGATGATGCAGCCGTCAGATGTTGGAGTGAGCCAGGACATGGGGTTCAGTTGAGTAGGGGAAGGTGTATGAGTTGAGTCAGGACTTGACCGATTGAGGAGTAGAGCAGGTCGACCACAAAAAAGAAGATCAGCGGTGTGAAGTCCAATCCCATGCCGGTGCCGCCGCGCCGCGCGAAACGTCCAAGCAGCAGTTCTACGCCCTCGCTACAGATGATGACGGCACCGCGCGCTTGCAACAGCGCTGCGCCGAAGCTGGCAATGATCAGCACGAACAGGCCGCGCGTTAGAAACATCAGGCCGTCGCAGAAGGAGAGTACGGCCAGCCACCCCATTTTCAGTGCCTGCGCGAAAAGAGGCCCGGTAAGGAACGGGTTGATGGGGCCTTGTGCACTCTGTATCATCACCGGTTTCAGCACACAGACATGCACCAGAATAACGGCCAGCACACCGTGCAGCGCCAGCAGGACAATGGGTTGAAGCAGGAACGGGAGATAAGAGAAAGGGCGGACAAAGAAGGCCAGCGCCTCACCGGCACGCGAGGTGCGGGCAGGGGGGGTGATCAGTCGCACGAGCAGATAAACGGTCCAAAGCCGTAGGATGAACACGACCGTCTGAAGGGTACTGAACAGAAACAGCGAGACGGCGTGATTTTTGGCGGGCGGTGGGGCGAACATGAAACTGTGGCCGATCCGTATCAACCACTCGCCACCGAAGCGCCAGACGAAAATCGTTTTGAAGACCAGAACAAAAAGCAGGAGCAACAATGCCGCCGCACGCTCCGGCATGAACAGCACCGGGCGCAGAAACGCGAAGATGTTGTCCGTCAGCCGAATCGTGCCGGAAAGAAAGGGGTTGAAGTAAAACTCGCGCGCCGGTGTCGACCATAGGCGAACCCAAAAAATCAGAGCGGCGATATGAAGAGCGTAAAGGGCAATAAGATACATAGAAAACCTGTAAAACCGATAGGACAAAGCATAGGCTTTGCGGGCGCGGGTATCAAGGCGAAAGCGGGTGTATTTAACGCAGGGACGCAGAGGCGCAGAGGTTTTTTGGGGGATGACTGGCTGCAGGTCGCAAGTCGCGGGTCGCGATTAACGCGAAGGCGCGAAGACGCGAAGATTGGAGGGCGAGTGTCCCCACGAGCCGCCTTTCGTTGCGCAAGGATGGTCTCAGGCTTCCTCGCAGAGCGCCGGGACGAGCATCGCTCGTCCGCGGGCAAGCAGACGCTTGCCCCTCCCAACGCTTCGCAAACCCGATGACAAGAGTTGGAGGGGCATCTGGATGGCGCGCAAAAATGAAAACCTTAGTGCCCTTTGTGCCTTCGTGTGAGGAAACAACCTGTTTTTTATCGCGCTTGTCGAGCCGTAAGGCACTAATGAACTTGGAATGCGGGCTTCGCCCGCGTTAGCGATTGGCTTTATGCACGGGGTGTTGTATGATCTGGAAAAGACCTAAGGAAGGGTAGGAACATGAACAGAAGAGAGTTTATTGGAACGATTGCTGGTGCCGCAGCCACGACGGTGATTGATCCGGCATTTGCGGTATCGCCCGCGAATAAGGGCATGATGTGGGCGTTTCTTGTGCACTTCGGGTTCAATAACTGGTACGACACGCCGCTCGATGAAGCACCCAAGGATGCAAAGCCGCATTACCTGACGCGTTGCATGGCGGACCATGTCCGTTTCGACGAAGAGTTGTGGAAGGAAGTGTCGCCGCAACTGCCTAAGGCGGGTATCAACACCGTCATTATCGATCTCGGTGAATTCATGAAATTCCCGAGCCATCCCGAACTCGCGGTGAAGGGGTCGTGGGAACCGGAGAAAATGCAGGCGGAGAAGAAGCGTCTGGAGGCGATGGGGCTTGAGGTCATTCCGAAACTCAATTTTTCAGCGACGCACGATAGTTGGCTCAAGGATTATCAACGGATGCTGTCAACGCAGAAATACTATCAGGTGTGTTCCGACGTCATCCGCGACACGATTGAGATTTTCGGCACGCCCCGCTATTTCCATCTCGGCTACGACGAGGAGACCGCTGGGCACCAAAGCGCCGAACGCTACCGCATGTGTATCATCCGTCAGGGCGATCTTTGGTGGCACGATTTCCTGTGGTTTGTGAAGCAGGTTGAGGATAAAGGCGTGCGGCCGTGGATATGGTCTGACTACATTTGGGGACATAAGGATGAATTCCTGAAGCGGATGCCACGCAGCGTGCTGCAGTCCAATTGGTACTATCATGGCTTCAAGGATGTCAAGCCCGGGTCCGCGCGCGAAACGTACATCAAGGCGTACGATTGGCTGGAGGCCGGCGGCTTCGATCAGGTGCCGACCGGATCAAACTGGGACAGGAACTGTCCGCAGAACATGCAAGAGACGATAGAGTATTGCAAGAAGGCGGTTGCGCCTGAACGGCTCAGGGGGTTTATGATGGCCAGTTGGGCCCGGACTCAACGTAGTGACGAGGCCGCCCTGAAGGAGTCCGTCGACATCTTCGGCAAGTGTATCGGCAGCTAGTTCTTCCCCTGCAACTCTTTGAGCTGCGTCACGCTGGCGGCGATGATCATATCGCCTGCCGGAGCGGCAAACCAGGCGGAAAGGCCCTCGTAGCCGCCCTCCTGATGGGCTTGCGTGCTCGGGAAATAACCGTGGCTGCCGTTGGTGAGACAGGAGATGATCGTCGTCGCGAATGGCGATTGTGTCTTGATCGCGCGGCCGATGTCGACGTACGGCTCGCCGGGGACGCCCGCGAATGCGAGTACGTCGCCAATCGCCAACGTACTGATGAGAATGTCCCTGTGATCGGGGCCGTTTTTTAATCTCCGCGCGCGCGACCACTGGCCCGTGAGCGTCTTAAGCTCCATGCCCTTGAGCGGGATTTCGTTCTCGCGTCCCGCGTCGTAGAGTTCGATCCACTTGGTCTCTTCGGCGGTGGGGCGGTTCGTCGGCAACGGGTGCGCCTTTACGAGGCCGCGCACCGGACCGGAGGGCACATCCTCACAAAGATCCCACACAGAGATCGCCGCGCCGGCGACGGCGCGCCCTATGAACGTTGCGATGGCCTTGGGGTTTGTTCCGTCCTGCCGCGCTGCGCGAAGCGCCAGACGCGCCGGTGGCGGGAAGCGCATGGAGTGGTTCACGTCGCCCTGCGCACCGTTGAGGAAGAGGCACTTCACGCCGCCACCGATCGCGTTCTCGAACGTCTGGCGCACGACACCCGGCCAGTCGGCGGAGTACTTCGTGCCGCCGATCGAGTCGGGGTGCGTGCCGAAGTTGACAATGGCGATGTCCGGTGCGCCTTTCCGCTTGAAGCGGACGACGCGAAGCGACTCGTCCGGTGTGCCGAGCGCCGCCGCGACATCGGGGTTCGTCTGGCCCGGATTTGTGCGCACGGAACCGTCCTTCATGCGATAGCGCCGGATGAAGGAAATGCCTTTGCATTCGGTCTGGCCGATGGCGATCGTCGCCGGCGCGCGGTTGGAGAGCGCGGCACGCCCGGCATCGGCGAGTTTAGTGATGCGCAGTTCGGTATGGGCGACGATGGGTTGATTCTCCGGCGCAACCTTTTCTCCCAGCATGGAGGAGACGCCGGTATGCGTGTGCGTGGAATGAACGTAGATACGGTCGCGCGGCACGCCCGTCGCCGCCGTGATGGCGGGAAACGCCTTTTCGAAGAACGGGCCGGGGAGTTGGAGGTCGTCCACGGAATAGATCAATGCGTCATTCGTGCCGTCTGAGACGGCGATGCACTCCACGCACAACGGATCGAGAACACCGTCGGCGATACGCTTGTGGAAGTGTCCGGGCATTGGAAGCCCGAGGGGCGGCGTGATGTCCAGCCGCGCGAAACCGGCTGAGAACTCGGCCCTTAGCAGCGGAGCCGCAAGCGAAACCAGAACGATACTAACGAGCTTTTTCATTTGTCATCTTTCTTGATCGTCATAACTCGACAAGCGCAAACATGCCCTTGGCAAAGGGGCCGGGGTTGACGACGAGTGTAGAGCCGCAGTGACTGCGCGATGCGGCTTCGTGGATGTGGCCCGAGAGGCAGCAGGCAGGCTGGTAGCGGTCGATAAAAGCGCGCAGTGCATGCGAGCCGACATGCGTGCCGTCGTACAGCATATCGGTCGAGGTGCCGTAAGGAGGCTGGTGGACGACCAGAATGGTCCGCGACGCATCCGTCGCACATGCCTGGTACAGACGCTTGAGATGCACGTCGTACTCCGATTCCGGAAACTCGGTGGGCGTCGGCGAGGGGCAGGGCAGTGCCCCGCCGAGGCCGGTCAGCGTCCATTCGCCAAGTGTCACGCAACGCGCGTGCAGATTGGTCCAGCCATTCAGCGCGCCATCAAGCTCCATACAGTCGCAGTTGCCGATCACAAAGTAACAGGGCAGGTCGGGAACGCGCAGCGCATCCGCGACACGTTGGATCTGGTCGTGCGAACCGAAGGTGGTGAAGTCGCCGCACATGATCAGTGCGTCAACCCCGGCGCAGGCCTCGTGCAACGCACCAACCTGTTTGGTGTGCCCGTGCACGTCGGAGATCACCATGAGTTTCATCTGCTGTTTCCTCTTTTCCTCGGTTGAGGCTCTTGCAAAACCCCTCGTGGCATAGGCGTCCCGCCCATGAAAACACGGGCAAGATGCCCGTGCCACACCTGCAAGTAAGGTTTTTTGCAAGACCCTCTTGGTTATTTGTAAACCTTGTCGTGGGAACCGATGTCGTGAAGAATGATTTCGCTTTCAGTGGTTTCGACCGTCACCACTAAGCGATAGGAATAGGTCAAGCTCACGGCCTGTTTGCCTTCGAGCTTGCCGCGCAACGCATGAAGCCGAAGCGCAGGATCATGGGGATCGCATTCCAGTTTGTGCAGGACATCGCTCAGGACATCGCGCAAATCCGGATGTTGCCGGAGAAAAAGCTTCGCAGTTCGCTTGAAGCACGAGGACCAGACGAGAGAGAAACGCCGCATACGGAGTTCAGTCCTCGTCCAGTTCCGCCATCAGTTGATCGGCTGAACCGCGTGTGTAGCGTCCCGCGCGGATATCGGCTTCGGAAAGCGCGACTCGCAGTGCCGACAGCTCATCTTCCATTGCCTGAAACATCTCGCTGTCCATCACCACATACTTGGGCTGATTGTTGCTGATGATCCAGACGGGGCCGTTTTGCAGTTGGTCATTCACAGCGCTAATTCCGCGCCGCTTGACCTCTTGTGCAGGGATGGTAAGCATTTCGGTGCTCCTTTTAGTCCTAAATTCGGTACAGATTTTAGCGCATTGCGGTTGTGTGCGTCAAGACAGCGCGAAGCCGGCGTCCGGCGCAAAGGTGATGCCGTGTTTGCACGATGGAATTTCGGCCGGATCGGTGCCGATCAACTGGAGGGGATTGTAGAATCCGATGCGCAGCAGGTCGTCCAGTGAAAAGCAGCCGAGGGCGTGCAGCACGTTCATGCACTCAACCATGGTGGCTGAAGAGCCTACCAGGCATTGCTTTTCGGGATTGTGGAGGCGTCCATCCGGCTCGAGCACGGCATGGTTGCCCAGCACGTCGTAGCGCCCCGGCGGCAGACCTGCCGCAGACGCGGCATCGGTTGTCGCGATCAACCGTTCCACCCCGGCCGCGCGTGCGAACACTTTGAGCACATGGCGGGGCAGGTGGTGGCCATCCGGAATGAAGAGGATCTTGAGCCGTTCTTCGGCGAGTGCGGCGAGCAGGGGATTGTTGTGCCGGTGTACCTGATTGGGCATGCCGTTGCCAAGGTGTGTGAGCGCGGTGGCACCAGCCTCGGCGAGTCGTGCCACGTCGTCGGGACCGGCCAAGTGATGGCCGCATGAAACCGCCACGCCGCAGGCGACGGCGTGACGCGCGAGCTGATCGGCACCCGGCGCTTCCGCCGCAATCGTCAGCAGGCGCAGCCTTCCGTCTGCCCACTCCCGTAGCTTGTCGAAGGCTTCGCATGAGGGCGCGAGCACGGCCGCCGGATTATGTGCGCCGACTGCGCCGGGTTCCGCCGAGATGAACGGGCCTTCGAGGTGGAAGCCCAGAATGTGGCGGTCGAGCATGGCATCTTTTTTGAGCGCGCGCACGATGATCGTGAGATTGCGGCGCAGCAGTGCTTCGTGGTTGGTGATCAGAGTCGGCAGAAACGCCGCAGTGCCGCGCTCCAGCAATGTGCGTGCGGCATGGATGAAGCCTTCTTCGGTGAGGGCTTCGCTGCTGAAGTCCACGCCAACGAAACCATTGACTTGGAGATCGACGAAGCCGGGGATTTTCAGTGTGCTCTTCATGATGATGCTTCCTTTCAGGTTTGCGGCTCTTGCAAAATCTCTCGTGGCATGGGCGTCCCGCCCATGAAACACGGGCAAGATGCCCGTGCCACACCTGTAAGCAAGGGGTCTTGCAAGAACCTCGTTTGCGTGATTGTAAAGACGGGTGTCATGGATCTTGCATAGGCTTGCGCTTCAGAACCTCGACATGCGCCATACGTTTGCCGATGGTCTCTTCATAACCTTGGGTGGTAGGCCGGTAATAGTGCCTGTCGACCGGAAGATAGTCCTGCCGGACGGTGTGCTGGTCGTAATCATGCGGGTATTTGTAAGGCTCATCAGGTTCGTCGCGGCCGATCGCCTTAACATGCAGGTTTTTGAGATGCTCCGGCACAGCCAGCATTCGGCCGGAACGCACATCCTTGAGCGCTTCTTCCACGGCCAGGTAGGAGGCGTTGCTCTTGGGCGCGGTGGCGAGGTAGGTGGTGGCTTGCGCCAGGGAGATGCGCGCCTCGGGCATGCCGATGAACTCGACCGCCTGCATCGCAGCCACGGCGACCGTGAGCCCGCGCGGATCGGCGTTGCCGATGTCTTCGGAGGCAAGGATGATCAAGCGGCGCGCGATGAAGCGCGGGTCTTCGCCGGCTTCGAGCATCTTGGCGAGCCAGTAGACCGCCGCGTGCGGATCGGAGCCGCGCACCGATTTGATGAAAGCGGAAATCGTGTCGTAGTGTCCGTCTTCATCTCTGTCGTAGAGCACCATCTTGCGTTGGACGCACTCTTCGACCACACTGTGCGTCAGCCGGATCACGCCGTCGGCGTCGGGCGGCGTGGAGAGTGCGGCCACCTCGAGTGCAGTCAGTGCGCGTCGTGCGTCACCGTCGCAGATGGTCGCCAGAAAGGTCATGGCGGCCGGCGCAAGATCGATCTGCAGGTGGCCCAACCCCTGCGCGGTGTCGGTGAGCGCACGCTGAATCAGCGCGGTGATCGCCTCTTCGTTCAACGGCCGCAGTTCGAAGACCAGCGAGCGCGATGTCAGCGGACTGTTGATGAAGACATTGGGGTTATGGGTGGTCGCGCCGATTAGCGTGACGGTGCCGTTCTCCACATAGGGTAGCAGCACGTCCTGTTGCGATTTGTTGAAGCGGTGGATTTCATCCACGAACAGCACGGTGCCGGGGCCGTCCTTGAACAGCCGGGCGGTCTCGCACACTGTGCGCAGTCCGGCGACATTGGAGAGCACGCCGGAAGTGCGTTCAAAGCGGCGGCGGGTGACCCGCGCGATGACCTCGGCAAGCGTGGTCTTGCCGCAACCCGGAGGTCCGTAAAAGATTAGGTTGGTAAGCCGGTCGGCCTCGATGACGCGGCGCAACAGCTTGCCGGGGCCGAGGATGTGGTCCTGGCCGAGCACGTCTTCGAGCGCGGTAGGGCGCATGCGCGCCGCCAGCGGCTGCCGGTGTTGCGCGGCAGCGCTTTCCGCTGCGGTGCCTTCGTCGATATCACTATCGGCAAAGAGATCTGTGTCAGGGTCACTCATGGTTTGAACGGCGTATACGCGTGCCCAACATGATGACGAGGATCACACCGAAGGCGCCCACAGCGTTGGCAAGCGCGTCCATGGGATCCTGTCCCCGCGAGCGCGTAAAAAATCCTTGAGCGAGCTCCATCAGCGCTCCGTAAAGCGAGGCGGCCGCAGCGGCCACCAGTGGTGGCCCGGGGCGTTTGCGCGCTTCGGGAGAGAGTGCATGATACAGCGCCAGGCTCAGGGCGGCATATATCAGCGCGTGTATCCATTTGTCCACATGGGGGATGGACGACGAGTTGCTAAAACGGGAAAAGAAGCGGGCGGGCAGCAACGACATCATCGGGATCAGCAGCGACAGCACGACGGCCGGCCCGTAACGGTAACAGCGTTGTTTCAGTTGATCGACGGTTGGGATCATGGTGTGGCGGCGGGTGCGGCGGCCGGTGCGGCGTCAGGTGCGGCGGCCGGTGTGGCAGGTGCCTCGATAGTCGCTGGATCTGCACAGGCAGGCTGTTTGCGTTTGAGACAATCGGGCATCGCGTTGTCCAGCACACCGGCCATCCAGAGCGCGCCGACAATCGCTGCGAGCACCAGCAGCGTGATCACGGTATTGCGCGTTGAGGTGTCGTCCGCATACGGATCCTTGAGTTCGCGCGTGGCATTCTCCGGTAGCGTGGCCTCGCTCGTGAAGAGACGCCCCAGTTTGAGCGAGAAGCGCAGGCGGCGGTTGACCGCCCATCCACAGGCGTTGAGGATCGGTGCCAGATCGCGCGCGCGTAGCTTGAACCATGTGAGAATCATCGACGGTCCGGAGACGATCAGAATGACTGCGGCCACGCCGACCAGCGTCTTCCAGAGCGGCAGTCCGGCCAGCACGCTGACCAAGCCACCTACAGCCGAACCGATTAAGCCGATCGCGATGCCGAGCGCCGCGACCGAGGAGGCCAGCGCCGCGCCATCCATTTTCTTGGGTGCTTCAGGCGCGGCGGTGGATGCCGGTGCCACCGCAGCGGCGCTTGCCGAGTCGACCTGCTTGGAGGCTGCGGCCAGCGCGGCATCCTGCTTGGAGGCGAGGAGCTTGTTGATCTGCGTGGAGATCATGGCTGCGATCTTGCGCCACGGCTCCCAGAATGCTTCCTTCAAAGAGATCGCGTTGTCCACGATCTTGACGATCGTCGCATCCCAGTCCTTGCCGTCGAGATCGTAGAAGATGCCGTTGCGGCCCACCCACAGTGTCTGCGCAAAACCGGCTGTAAAGGCGGCACAAATGGTGCGCGTCTCCTTGGTGGCAGAACGGGTGAGCGTGCAATAGGCGAGGCAGCACTTGCTGGCTGCCGCCAGCGTCGCGTGCGCGTCGACGCTATCGACATGGAAGCAGAGGTCAGCGGCACGCGCGTCCATGTAGAGCGTCCCGACTTGGAAAATCGCCGTGGCGTTAGGGTCGTAGAGCCGTCCCATGTTGACGTAGTTGTTCAGCAGGGTCATCAGATTGGCGTGATAGCGGATCAAGCGCTCTACCTCGGTGATCTGCGCGTTTTCGGCTTCCAACTCCAGATCTTTGGCGATCAACTCGGTGATGGCAGCCTTGACTTTGTCGTCGGCACAGGCTTCCAGCCGGTCGGCGGATAGCGCGGCCACCTCCTTGCCGGTCTCCGCGGCCAGCCAGGCGTCGTAAGGGGCCAGTTTGGTTTTGATGGTTTGCCACTGCGCGGCAGAAAGCGCGGTCACGCTTTTCTTCAGTAGCGGTTTGACGGCCGTGGCATGAAACGCCGCCAGCGCGTCGGCCCAGTAGGGGTTGGCTTCGCTGAGCAGCGGCAGGTCGCGGCCCGCCTCGATTTTGGAGAGCGGGAAAGCGGCGATTGCCGGTAGCGTGTCACTCAACTCTTGGTCGGCCAATGCGGCCAGATCGGCATCGGTGCGACTGAGCGCCTGCGCGGCGCGCGGGTCAAAGGCAGCCATGCGGCAACGCGTGAAATAGTCATCGATTTTGACGCGCACGGCGGCGGTGGCGGCCGCTGCCGCTGCGGTCTTTTTGCCGAGCGGCAGAATGGCGGGATCGGCCTTGGCTGCCGCTTCCCATTGCAGGCGCGCAGCGACCGCCTCGAAGAAGGCGTCGGTCTTGGCCTGGTTTACGCCCGGCTTACCGCTACGGTCGGTCTCGGCACCGAACAGGGTGATGATATCTGTGATCGTCTGCTGGATCGCCGGGTCGTCGGAGGCTTCGGCTGGCACGATGCCGTCGCCGTTGAAGCGAGTGCCAGCGAAAATTTTGGCGGTGTCGGTAACGTCCGCCAGACAGATGGTATCTGACTTACGCTTGCCAAGGTTAGAGAGGATGCGTTTGGCATTGACGAGCAGCGCCTTGCCTTCGGGCGTGGTGGTCGAAATGGTGTCGAGCTTGACCGTGTCGGAGCCGTCAAGCAGGGAGTCGAACGAGGCCAGACGCACGGCGAGCCAATCGATGGCGTCGAGTAGCTCGGGCACGCGGATGCGGCCGTCGTTGTCGGTGTCCAGCAGTGCCAGCGTCTCGGCGTCGAACCTAAGGCCGCGCGTGGGACAACTCAGGGCGGTCCACAGTTTCTGATCCAGCGTGGCGAGATTCTCGATGTCACTGCCTGTTGTCAGGAGTGCCTGGTCGAGTCCGCAGGTGCGGAAGAAACGCCAAGTGTGTGAACGGGGTGCTGTCGTGCTCATAGGAACCATTCCCTTTTGTCGTGTTTTAGTGTGCGGCCAACATCGTTTCAATCGCGCGCCGGGCCTTGCTGGCAGTGGGTTCGGGGACCGTGATGACGGTGCTCATGTCGCGGAGACTCAGCAAGACTTTTTCCAACGTGATTCTTTTCATGTCTGGGCAGATTGCCTGCTCGATCAAGGGGTGGAACGTTTTTTCGGGATTCTCTTTGCGGAGGCGGTGCAGGATGCCGATCTCGGTACCGATGATGAACTCGGTTTCACTGCGGGTCTGGACATAGCGGCACATGCCGCCGGTCGAGAGCACGGCGTCAGCGGCGTCGCATGCCGGCTTGGGGCATTCGGGGTGGATCAGCACCGGAGCTCCAGGGTGCCGGGCGCGGGCATCGCGGATCATGGATGCCGTCAGGCGGGCGTGTATCGGACAGCAACCCGGCCACAAGATGAACTCGCGTCCGAGTTGTCCGGCGGTGTTGGTGCCGAGATGGCGGTCCGGCACGAAGATGATCGGTTGGTCAGGCGCATAGTTGCTCACGACCTGCACCGAGTTGGCAGAGGTCACGCAGCAGTCGCTTTCGGCTTTGACCTCGGCCGTGCTGTTGACATAGCAGATGACCTTAGCGTCGGGATGCTGCGCCTTGAGGGTGCGCAACTGCTCGCCGGTGATCATGTCGGCCATCGGGCAGCCGGCATCCGCGGCCGGCAGCAGCACCGTCTTGTCGGGATTGAGGATCGCGGCGGTCTCGGCCATGAAATGGACGCCGCAAAAGACGATGACATCCGCCTGAATGTCGGTCGCTTTGCGGGCCAGTTCCAACGAGTCGCCCGTAAAGTCGGCGATGTCCTGCACCTCCCCAGGCTGATAGTTGTGCGCCAAGATAACGGCTGAACGCTCACGCTTCAGCCTCAGGATATCCTCCTGCAAAGTATCACTCATTCGTTCAGCATCCATCATTTGTTCCA
>DUPH01000067.1 GCA_012838435.1 Lentisphaerota bacterium
CCGCCGCGGAACTGCGAGTCCTGCGTGAGCGTCAGGGCGGCGCGGCGGGCCGGCAATGCGTGGATGAAGGTTTCATTGGGTGTGGCGCTACTGGTGACAAACGCAGGCAAGATCAGTTCGCCGTCGAAAACAGTGAATCCGGCTTGCGGTCGGTCCGTGTTGGGGGCGCTATTGAGCGGCTGCTTTAAGGTGACAGCGGCGGGACCGGTCTTGACGAAGGCCGCATAGCGGTGGTTGGTGAGAGCGTTGAGGGTCACCGGCGCTGCGGCATCGATGAAGAGCGAGAACGGGTGTGTGTTCGCCTCGCTGGTGATGTCCGGGTCGCCTGACGCGACCACCGGCACTGCCAGCGGGAGCGAGAAGGTGGCCGGCGCGAATGCGGTGAGGCGGGGCGTGGCATCGAAAGTGGCCACGAGATTGGAAAGCGTGACACCCGCTCCACTGATCGTGGCGGGCTCGGCAATCAGTAAATGACGGGCGAGTGCGGAGGGGACCGATGCATCGCCGTGGAACGCGAGTGTCGCGGAGACGTCATCGACTGGTGCCGACGGCGACCAAGCACTGTCATAGGCGTAGGCATGGGTCGAGGCGGACCAGGTGCCGGGGCCTGTCACGTTGCCGGCGACATCCAAGAACGTCAGCGGCAGGTTGCCGGCGTGATTGAGCAGCGCGGCGCCGCCGGTCGCCAGCGTGACCGAGGAGTCCACGCCGAGTGCGCGGCAGGGTTGGGTGGTCGAAAGCGGGGCAATAATCGCGAGGTCGATCATGGTGGATGAGTCGTACCAGGTGCCACAACCCTTGAAGCCGACGATATGCGTGCCAGCGTTCAGGTAGACCGGCACCGAGGTGTAGTGGGCGGTGTCGAATTGGTCATTGACTGTCAGGATCGGAGGGAGGCATTTGCCGTCGATGGAGGGCGTGATCAGGTGCGGCGGAAAGCCGCGACGCCGGAAATGGTCGAATGCAAGCTGATAGAAGCCGGACGTGGCCACATGGAAGGACTGGGTGACTGAGCCGTGGCGCTGGACGATCAGGACGTGGTTGCCGTCGGGGACCGAACCGCCCGAGATCCAGGTGGACGTCGGCGTTGTCGGGTAGCAACGTGCGATGAATCCCCCGAGGGTGGTCCCCCATGATGCAATGACGCCGTTCCCGCCGGCGGCGACGTACTTGTAGGAGTTGGCATCCAGCGAAGGCTCTTCGAACGAGTCGTTGGCCAACAGATTGTGGGCGCGGTCTGGCGCGCCGAGCGTCTGCAACGTACCGCCTTCGACATGGACGATCGCGGTAGCGAAATCCGAGGCTGTGGCCAGAAGAGTGCCGGATACCAGCGTCACGCGGCCGGACACGCGGCCCAAGGCGAGTGCACCGGGGCCGGTGACCGTGAGTCCGCTCAGCGCGGACAACTCGGTGGCGACGGCATTGGTGGTGGCGGCGTCGGTAACCGTGATGGCCGTGGCCCACAGGCGTCCCACACCGGCCAACGTGATACCCGAAGCGCCGACATCAAAAGAGATCGAAGAGACGGTGAGTTCCTCGGTGACTTCGATCAACGTGCTTGATGCGGCGGCCGGAAAGACGGCATGCGCGCCGGCCGTCCAGGCGGTAGGCGTACCGTTTTCGAGCCAGTTGAGCGATGTGGAGTCCCATACCGCGTCCGGCGCATTCGAGTTCCAAGTGAGGGTCTGGGCGCACGCGCGCCATGCATTCTGTACCAGGGCAAAACAGGCACACACAGTCACGATTCGCAGGACGTTCATGTTGGACTCCAATCGTAAGGCGTTTTCGTCAGTGTCACGAAGAATATCACGCTACGGGTGGAAATGGAATCTCAAATCGCAAATCGCGAAGATTGACGAGTCTTGCGCTTGCCCGGCTGCTCTGCTACCATCGAACCCATGAAAGTGAGGGACCGTGAGCAATATCCCCAATCAGGAACGACCGAAGAGCGTGGCTGACGAGAATCTGCCTGACGTCCCGTCAGGTAGTAATTGGCGCACGACCGATCAGGATGAGATCAACCGGCGCAGGGTACGCGCGGCGCAGGAGCCGATGCGTTTCAGCAACCTGACGCCCGCGCATCCGGTCTTTTCTAACTTCAGCGTGGCGTCGGCGAGCGGCCAGACCTATCAGGTGGAACTGCGCAGCCTGACGCCCTTGGTCAGTGCCTGCACCTGCGTGGATTTCCGTGTGAACGGGCTCGGTACCTGCAAGCATGTCGAAGGGGTGTTGCGGTGGCTGCGCGAGGAGTCGCTTGCGCTGGTTCAGGCCGAGGAGTGGGGCTCGACGCGCATCGACCTTGTGCCGGATACGGCCACCGGACGCCTGATGGTGGAGCGCAACCTGAATCTGTTGCCGCCGACGCTCCGTGGATTTTTCGACATCACCGGATTGGCCCTGCCGGAGTACGGCGAGCAGGAGGTTCTGGACGTCTTTCAGAGGAATGGCCGTTCCGCCCTGCGCATCTCGCAGGAGGTTGCCGCTTGGCGCGCTCAGCGCCAGCGTAACGAGGAACGGATCAGACGGCGACGTGACTACGAACAGCAGGTTCGCAGTGGCCGCTATCCGACGCAGGAGACCAAGCTGCCGCTGTTGCCGTATCAGCGCGAAGGCATGTTGCATCTGGCCTTCACCGAGCGCGCATTGCTGGCTGACGAGATGGGGCTTGGCAAAACCGCGCAAGCTGTGGCTGCGGCCGCGTTGCTCCATCGACTGGGACATGTCCAGCGCGTGCTGGTGGTGGCACCCGCCTCTGTGAAAACCGAGTGGGAGGAGCAGATCCGGCTCTTTTCCGATCTCTCTTACCTGCCCGTGTTCGGTGACCGCTCCGCACGCAAGGAGGCGTATGAGCAACCGGCCTTCTTCATGCTGACCAACTACGAGCAGGTCGTGCGTGACATCGAACTGATCAATACGGTGCTGAAGCCCGACTGCGTGATTCTGGACGAAGCGCAACGTGTCAAAAACTGGAACACCAAGACCGCGCAGTCGGTGAAAAAAATCCGGAGCCGTTACGCCTTTGTGTTGACCGGCACGCCGCTGGAGAACCGGATTGACGATATCTACTCGTTGATGTCGATGCTGGACCCGCAGGTGCTCGGACCGCTCTTCCGCTTTAACCGCGATTTTTACGTGCTCGACGAGAACGGCCGGCCGGTGGGGTACAAGAATCTGCAACTCCTGCGCGAGCGCATCCAGCCGTTTTTGTTGCGCCGGCGCAAGGTCGATGTCGAGAAGGAACTGCCGGACCGGACCGACCGCACGGTGTTCGTGGCGATGGATCCGGAACAGCGCGCGCGATACACGGTGCATGAGGAGCGCGTGGCGCGGCTGTTGGCGCAGTCACGTACACGGACGCTTTCGAAAGCTGAAGCCGACCGCTTGCAGCGCGAGCTGTCGATGATGCGCATGCTGTGTGACACGCCGTACATCTTGGATGAGACCTGCCGTATTTGCCCGAAACTCAACGAAATTCAAGACCTGCTGGAGAGTGCGCTTTCCACGCCCGGCGTGAAAGTGCTGGTCTTTTCAGAGTGGGAGCGCATGCTGCAGCTTGTGCGGACGCGTTGCACGCAAATGGGTGTGGAGACGGCGTGGCATACGGGATCGGTACCGCAGAAAAACAGGCGTCGGGAGATTCAGCGCTTCAAAAATGATGCGGACTGCCGCGTTTTCCTCTCCACCGACATCGGCGGGCAGGGGTTGAATCTGCAACAGGCGAGTGTTGTGATCAACTGTGACTTGCCGTGGAATCCGGCGCGCTTGGAACAACGGATATCGCGGGCGTGGCGCAAACATCAGATGCGCAGTGTGACGGTCGTCAATCTGGTCACGGGAGACAGTATCGAAGCGCGCATGATCGAGACGCTGGCGCGCAAACGCTTGCTGACGGACGGCGTGCTGGGCGGCGATGCCGCGCTTGATGAGCAACTCATCGGCACGGGGCGTCAGGGCTTTTTGCGTCGTCTCGCGTCGCTGGTGCCGGTGCCGACGCGGTCGGTGCGTGTGGCGACGATGCCTTCGAGCGAGGCGTTACGCGCGGTTGATCCCGAACTGGGCTTTGCGGCGATGCTTGTGGAACGGCTGGGAGACGCGCTTTGGCTTTGTGAGCGCGTCTGTCCGGCGTCGCAGCCGCGCCCCGTGCTGTGGGTCGTTGCGGAAGGCGATTTGCGCGCAGTCACGGCCTACGTCGAACGGGTGCGCGCAGACTGGTTCGGCAATGTGGATGCGCACCACGTGCCGGTGGTGGAGGTGGCCGGACGCGCCGCCTACGAAGCGCTCAAGCGGTTGTTGACGCATGGTGTGCTGGAGCATGCGGGCGGCGAGAGGCGCACGCTCTTCTCCCGCGCCGGAGGGCTGGCGCAACCCCGGCTCGAACTGGGAAGCGACAAGGCGCAGGCCCAAGTGTTGCGGCGCGAGGCGTTGCTGGCCTACCGTCGGGCGCGCCAGTTGATCGCGGCGCTCGCCTTCGATGCCGCACGTGAACCGCTCGAACAGGCTGTGTTGTTGCTGGCGCAGGCCTTTGCACTGCACCACGGGCTAGATCAGCCGGAGTCGGTGCGCCAAGCGCTCGCGGATGATTACGACGCGTTCTGGGGCGACACACGCCCGGTGCTCGACGAGTTGCTGGATGAGCACGGGTCGCCGGTGGCGGTATCGCGTGCGCTGATGCCGAAGTTTGGGGAATAGTCGCCAGTTGATCTGACACGCGGAATGTGTTAACGTCCAAACACACACTAAAAACACGTGGACATTTTGTCTGTTGGCGTATGGAGACACGGGCAAGGTGCCGCGCAGGAAAGGGGCATATATGTGTTTACAAAAGGGTCGTGGTATCGGGTTGGCGCTCTGTGTAGCGTTGCCGGTCGCGCTTTCGGCGCAGATCGTGGATCAGTGGCGCTATACGCTTGAGGCGCCCCAGGGGCCGTGGCAGACCGCCGCGTATGATGACGCCTCCTGGAAGAAGGGCAATGGTGGATTTGGTACGGTCGGCACGCCGGGCGCGCGCGTGGGCACGGTGTGGCGCACGAAGACGATTTGGCTGCGCAAGCGCGTGCCTCTGGCCGCTGCTCTGAAAAAGCCCGCGCTGCTGGTTCATCACGACGAAGATGCCGAGATTTATCTCAACGGTCAACGTGTGATGGCGCTCACAGGCTATCGCACGGACTACGGCGTGTTTCCGCTGGCAGATGAGCACCGGGCGCTCGTTAAGCAGGGCGAGAATTTGCTGGCGGTCTTTTGCAAACAAGAGGTAGGTGGTCAGTTCATCGACGTGCATCTGATCGAGGCCGATCAGGTGCCAGTCCTGCCGACGCCGGAACGCGAGGTTTTTCGCAGCGACCTGATCACGCCGTGGGGTGAGAAGGTGACCGATCAGAATGCCTGGCAGAGCTATCCGCGCCCGCAACTGCAACGTAAGCAGTGGCAGAATCTAAATGGATTGTGGGAGTATGCCATCACGCCGGTCGCGCAACGCGAGCCGCCCAAGCAGTGGCAGGGACGTATCCGCGTGCCGTTCTGTCTGGAGTCCAAGCTGGGCGGTGTTCAGAAGGCGTTGCGCAAGGATCAGGCGCTCTGGTACCGGCGCACGTTCACCGTGGCGGCGGCCGAGCGCACGCTGCTGAATTTCGAGGCGGTTGATTATCGGTGCCAAGTGATGGTCAACGGCAAACAGGCCGGCGGACACCGCGGCGGCAACACGCCGTTCACGCTGGACATCACGGACAGGGTGCGGGTCGGCGAGAATGAGGTGGTGGTGCGCGTGGAGGACGAGCAGGAAGGATTCCAACTGCGCGGCAAGCAGACGCTGGACCCGCGCGGCATCTGGTACACTCAGGTTTCCGGTATCTGGCAGACCGTGTGGCTGGAACAGGTCGGTGCCAGCTACATCCGGAATCTGTTGATCCGCACCGATGCGGCCACCGGCGCGATCAAGATCACTGCCGCCGTGGAGGGCGGCGCTCAGGCACTTGCCGTGCGCGTCAAGGATGGTGATCGCCAAGTGGCGAACAGCGTGGGGCGCGCCGGTCAGGAAGTGTTGCTGACCGTCGCGAACGCCAAGCTGTGGTCGCCGCGTTCTCCGCACCTCTATGCGCTTGAGTTGGACTTGCTGGACGATGGCGGCCGGGTGGTGGATAGCGTCGCGTCGTATGCCGGCATCCGCACGGTCGGCAAGGCCAAGGATGCTCAAGGCCACCTGCGCTTTACGCTGAATGGCGAGACGCTGTTCCACTGGGGGCCGCTGGATCAAGGATGGTGGCCGGACGGATTGCTCACGCCGCCTTCTGAAGAGGCGATGGTGTTTGAGATCGACTGGCTGAAACGCGCGGGCTTCAACATGATCCGCAAGCACATCAAGGTCGAGCCGCGCCTCTACTATTACCACTGCGACCGGTTGGGGATCATGGTCTGGCAGGATCACGTGAGCGGTGGCAAGGGCGCGAAATGGACCTTCCTCAAGCCCGATCCGGTAGATGCAGAGTGGCCGGATGAGCACCACGTCCAGTTCATGCTGGAGTTGGCGCGCATGATTAACACCTTGGAAAGTCATCCGTCGATCGTCTGCTGGGTGCCCTTTAACGAGGCGTGGGGACAGCACCGCACGCTCGAAGTGGGCAAGTGGGTGGTGCAGCGCGACCCGACGCGTCTCGTCAATATCGCCAGCGGCGGTAACTTCTGGCCGGTGGGAGACGTTGTGGACGCCCATCGCTATCCGCATCCGGGCTTCCCCTTTGATCAGGGGCAGGGCGGACGCTTCGATGGGTTCATCAAGGTCGTCGGCGAGTTCGGCGGGCACGGTTATCCGGTGAAGGGGCATCTGTGGGATGCCGACCGGGATAACTGGGGGTACGGCGGTCTGCCGAAGAGCGAGGAGGAGTACAAGGAGCGCGTGGCCACCTCGATCCGTATGCTGAATGAATTGCGCACTCAAGGTATCGCCGGCGGCGTCTACACGCAGACCACCGATGTCGAGGGCGAAATCAACGGCCTCATAACCTACGACCGGAAAAAGATCAAAATCCCGGCCGAGCAACTGGCGGAACTGACGCGCGTGCTGTTTGGAAAGTAACCGCGTAGCGTTGCTGCGACGGAGTACGGAATGAAGAGTCTGTGGTGGATTGCAGCCGGCTGGCTGACGTTGCCGTGGCTCGCTTGCGGCTGGGGCGCGGGTCACAATGTTGTGGCCCGCGCGGTCGCGGCGCGTCTGCCCGAGCCGTGGCGCACGACCTTGCAGGGCGAGCGGCTGGAGCAGTTCTGTCGCGACAACTTTTATCCGGACGTGCGCACGGCCTTTGCGGAGAACCCGCGTGTGACGCCCGAAGAGCTGACGTTCCTCGCGGCGCACAACATGCGGGACAGCGGGGCGTTCCACGCGGACGAGGGCCGTGCTGTGGCTTTCGTGCTGCTGACGCGGGCGTTGCGCGAAAATCGCGCCGACAGCGTCTCTCTCTGGCTGGGTGCGCTGGCGCACTCCACCGCCGACATGGTCGCCTGCAACCACGATCCCATTGTGCATCTGGCCACCTACGGCTGGAGCGACCGCGACTGGGCGTTCCGCCTGCCGAACGGCAAGCCCATCGGCGGTCTGGATTTGAGCTGGGTTGACTCGACGCCCGAGACACGCGCCATCTGGCAGGCGCATCTTGACAAGGTGACCGTGGCCGATGCTGGGCGTTCCGCAGCCGACGCAGTGCTGGAGGTCATGCTGTCGGGGATTCACGGGGTTGAGGTGTGCGCGCCGCGCGGTGTGCCGATCCTGCAACATGCGTGCACGTGGATCGAAAAAAAAGATACTGCCAGCCGCGATGCGCTCGCCGCGCAGTTTGCCGTGCTCGGTTGCTGGGCGGTGGAGCGCATACTGGGCGATTTCATGGCGGCGCAACGCTTGGCCGCGGCCGACGGAGAACTCCCCGATGTCACGGATGCGATCCGGCAACGCTACCGCGACGCCTGTTCGGCTTTCACGGTCACACGCCGTCTGCAGGATGACTCGCTGACAGAGGGCTTGATGGAGCCGCAGCACCAAGACCGTCCGTTTATCGGCGTGGTTGTCGAGCCCACGTGGCGCATGGACGAGGGGATGTTCGGCTTCAACGATCGCGTGTTGGCGGCACAGACGGTCCATCATTTGCGCCGTCAGTTCAAGAACGCCGCATTGGTTGACGTACGCATGGTGATGGCGGAAGGGATCGACGCGGCGCGTATCCCGCAGGTGATTGTTTTCGCGAAACGGACCGCCACCTATTTCACACTGAAACCGTCGGTGCTGACGGATCAGTTGGTAGCGTACCGCAAGGCCGGCGGCAAGATCGTTTGGGTGGGCGGTGCGCCGCCCGACCGCCGTCTCTGCGACTTCCCGGCGCAGGCGGTGAAGCGTTACGATCCCGGCAAGCTCTGGTACTCATGGACACGCCTGCCTGTCGCCACCAACGCATATGCAACGCTTTCGTTGCAGGCCGGAGCGTGGCCGCGCCGGCGTCTGGCGCGCGACCCCTGCTTTGAAGCGGGGTGGCACATTCCCAGTAATACGACCCTCTTCACGCCCGAAGCTGTGGAGTGGATCGCGCCGCTGGTTACGCTCTACGATCAAGAGACGGCGCATGTGGTCGGCGCCGCGTGGCCCAAGGCCGCGCCGACTGTCGCGTATCTGCCGACCTATGCCGTCTATCCGTATCTCTGGACCAACGAAAAACCGTCGCTCGTGCCGCTGGCTCTGGATCTCGATACGCAGGGGTTTGAGGCGCTTGACTTGGCCTTCGCCGCGTTGCACGGGCCGGGCTTGCCGCCATCGGCCTTTGCGCCGCCGCCGGATTTAGTCGATGCGTCAGACGCCTATCGCTCGCCGCTGCGCTTCGACGATGGCACGCCGGTACGCGATGCGGCGGCGTGGTCGCGTCGCCGTGAAGAAATTCTGCGTACGTGGCATGGGCGCATGGGTGTGTGGCCGTCGCTGATCACCAATCAGACGTTGCGCGTGCAGGGGAGCGAGCGTTGCGAGGGTTTTGTACGGCACGCCGTGCGCTTCAACTGGCTGCCGCAAGAGAGCACGGACGGGTATCTGCTGGTGCCCGATGGCGAGGGACCGCGCGCGGCGGTTGTGACGGTGTTTTATGAGCCTGAGACGGCGGTGGGGATCGACGGCAAGCCCTATCGCGATTTTGCGATCCAGCTTGCGCGGCGCGGTTTCGTGACGCTCTCGATCGGTACGCGCGAAGCTTCCAAGCGCAACGAGTTCGCGCTCTACTGGCCTTCGCTGCAAGAGGCGACGGTGCAGCCGCTCTCAATGCTGGCCTATGCAGCGGCCAATGCGTATCAAGCGCTGGTGAAAGAGGCGTGTGTCGATCCCGCGCGCGTCGGGATCGTCGGGCACTCATTCGGCGGCAAGTGGGCGATGTTCGCCTCGTGCCTGTACGACCGTTTCGCTTGCGGCGTCTGGTCCGATCCGGGTATTGTCTTCAGGGAGGACCGCCCCTCGATCAACTATTGGGAACCGTGGTATCTGGGCTACCATCCGAAGCCGTGGCGCAAGCGCGGCATGATGACGCCGGAAAACCCCGGGCGCGGTCTCTATCTCAAATTGCGCGAAGAGGGGCTCGACCTGACCGACCTGCACGCCTTGATGGCGCCCCGGCCTTTCTTGGTTTCCGGCGGCGCGGAGGATCCGCCCGAGCGCTGGAACGCGCTGCGCCATGCAATCCAAGTCAACACGCTGCTCGGTGCGACGAATCGCGTGGCCATGACCAACCGCCCGAAACACGCACCCAACGCCGAATCCAACGAGCAGATCTACCGCTTCCTTGAGCAGGTGCTGCGTCCATAATACCCGAACACGCGTCAACGAAGCATCATGAGCGATCCTTTAGGCGTGGTATACAAGGCACCGGGGCCAATGATCGCGTCGGGATATGTCTCCTGACTGATGACACCCACGGCGAAATGTCCACCTAGCTTGACGCGCTCGACCTTTTGCGTACTCGCGAAGGAAAGCTGAAGATATGCGCCTTCGGCGACATTGATCGACAGGTTTTTGGGTAGCGGGATGTCGGCCGGCGCGAGATCGGATGCGGGCTCGATTGAGACGCCGTCGATCAAAGCATTCTGGTCGGTTCCCGGATACTGGGGTGAGTTGTCGCTCATGCCTTGCAGACCGAAGCGATACGTTCCTGCCACCGCCACGTTGAACAGGAACTCCCGTCGGACGATGGCATTGTCGTCAACACGCGTCCAGCCGATCACGTTGGTCGCACCGTCACGGGCCAGCCACGCCCGCACGGGGTTGTGTCCGTAGACATTGCCGTAGGTCAGCGGACACCGCTGGGCGGCGTGGAATACCAGCCGGTAGAGGCCCGGTGCGGGAATTTGAATGTCTTGGAAGGCTGCACCGGTTTGAACTAGAAGCAGACGCCGCACACCGTCATAAATCGCCGTTCCGTAGTGGTTCGACGACGACAGTTCGTTGTACCACGCCGCCGCCTTCGGCTGGCTCACTTTGTCAGCGAAAAACGACCAGCCTGCGGCGCTCTCGAAGCCGCCGTTCTGGATGATGCTACTTGTCTGCGGGATCAACTCGAGGTTGTCGATCAGTCCGACGCCTGATGTGCCCGTGCCCGCCAGCGTCAGCGTGATGGTTTCGTTGTCGGTCACGGTGAAGGCGGTGGGCCAGCGTCTCGTCGTGAGGATGCTTCTGGAAGTTTCCAGAGTGCCCAGTTCGATGCTGTCCCCCGTCGCGCGTGCGACAGTGGCTTTGATCGATTGGGTTGCCTGGAGATATTTGTTGCCGATCCGGCAGGGCCACTTGCAAACAGCTCCCTGCAGGGCATAGGTGCCGGCCGGCAACGCGAACGACGCGCTTCGTGCGCACCCGTTGCTGGCCAGGCAGAGCATGACCACACCGTACGGCGTGGAGGGCGTGTAGGCGTAAACAGACGATGCCGGCATCGTAATCCCGGCGGAGATTTCCCCGTTCGTGACTGCAGTAAACGTCCAGCCACGGGCCACGTTGGAGGTCGTGAAAGTTGTCGGGTCGCGCGGATAGTCGGTCAGTTCAAAGTCCCCGTTCGGAATTTTGACAGTGTTGGGGTTGACCGTCGAGACCAGCGTCACCTTGATGTCATCAATCGTACCCAGCGTGTCGACGGCGGCGACGTTGCGGTGGAAGAGCAGCGTGTGGGTACCGGCCTCCAGCCACGGCAGGCGGAAGGATTGTCGGGCATAGGCTTGGTTGACCGTTTGGACGGTCGTGACCGCGTTGGTTGTTGCGCCTTCGACAAGACAAAGGTCGATTTCGTGTCTTCCCGTGCGGAACGAGCGCGCGGAGGTGTAAAAAGACACGTCGTAAAGACCTGCGACAGGCAATGAGAGCGACGTGGACACAGAGGCATCTTGCTTGAGCGCGAGGACTTGCAGGCCCTCGGGCGCATCGTAGTCACAGGGCCACTTGGAGGCTTCGGCCGCGCGCTGGCGGTTGAAGATGAAAACCGCGTTGTCGGCGCCTGGGTACGGGGGAGGAACGTGGGCTGTCCAGCCGTGATAGGTCTCGCCGTCGGCGATGCGGCGGTTGTCGGAGGTAAGCTGCTCCGCTTCAAACGTGGCGTTGGGGACACTGCCGGTGATGACCGCCGTGACGGAAACGGAAACCGCGGGCGTTGCAAGGACCACGGTGCCGCCGTTCACATTGATCTGCGTGACGCCGTCGGGCACGGATGACAGCGTCACGGTACCGGGGCCATCTTTGGCGAGTTGTCCGGCACCGGCGTCTTGGGTCACGCTGATCGCGGTGTTTGACGTGGCTACCCGGTCTCCCGCAGTCAGAGAGAGCGAAACGGGGAGTCGCGCGTCAAGCGTACCGGATTGCACGACGGCGGAACGAAAGATGCTGGAGGATGCAGGCGTGGCTTCAAGGATCGCAAGTCCCGCCCCCTGCTTCTGGATGGTGCCGTCGCCGTTCAGACGGAGGGCCAGGGTGTTGTTTTCGGCCGCGTCGGCAATCACGGTTCCAGAAGCGCTGGCATGGACGATCGGGGGAATCTGGGCTTTCGTCCCCAGCCACTTCTGCATCAGGTAAGACTGGACCAGCATGCGCTCGGTTTCACTGAGGCGGTTGGTGAAGACGGCCACCTCGCACAGGTTGTCGCCGCCGGCCCGCTTGCCGGAAGACATGATGCCGCGGTCATTGAAAAAATTGGCGGCCTGAGACAGCTTGTCGGCCATGGCCACTGCCAGCAATTGCCAGCCTCGCTTCGGCGGGAGTGCGGTGCCGTCGATATGCACGCCGTCCAGATAGGTACGCCCTTGACGGACGGCTGTGGTCGACCATTCATTTGGATGCCAGATCATTGCGGTGGGTGATCCGGTGGTAAAATCAGTGATGTGGAAGTCGGGCATGCCGCCAGACATGCTACCGAAAACATAGCCATAAGAGGTTCTTGCAAAACCCTTGCCTGTAGTTGTGGCACGGGCATCTTGCCCGTGCTTCATGGGCGGGACGCCCATGCCACGAGGGGTTTTGCAAAAGCCTCATAAGACTGGAAAACGCCGTGGACGGCAAAGACGTGGTAGATCTTGGTGAAGTTAGCGACCGTGTCTTCCGGCGTGGTCCACGTCATCGTGCGCAACGAGCCGTAGCGGCCGAACCAGACGGAGGGCATGGTGCCGTCGGTGCCGGCATTCAAAATACATTGGGGGGAGATGTTGGTGTATGTCCAGTTGGCGACGGCGCGCGGATACAGGAAAGGGGCTTCGGTATCGGGTTCGCGCACGTCGAACCAGGCGTCGACATAGGTGTTGTCGTTGGAGGAAACGGTGACGAGGTTGGTCGTGGCGTCGACCCAAAAGGCGGCGTTGGCGAGAATCTCGTGTGGACAGGGTGCCGGTGCGGCGGGCGTACGCGTATCGCCTTGGATGCGCAGCACTCCTTCGCGAACCACGAGACGCCCTTCTCCCTGTTGCACCAAATTGGAAGCCGCCAGGGCAAGTGTCCCGGCCTCAGTCTTGTTGTATGTCCCCTCTGAGATGAAAAGGCGGTCCACGAGATTCGATGTTTCGCCCGTCGGCACGGGGGCAATGACCGTTTCGCGGTAGCCCACACCGGTTGGAGCGGCCGCGGCCTCAAGAAGCAAGCAAGTGAGAAGAACGGTGCCGGCACACAGCGATGCCGCAGCGGAAGAACTCATACCCGGAAGCCGTACGTTCATGTGAGACTCTCCTATCAAGCGGCTGAAACCGCAACAGCCCAGCCGTGTAACCTGCAACTCATGATAATCGCCAGTGTTTTTATCGTATCCGTCCGCCACGCCCCCGTCAAGCAGGAGGGCATTGATGCGCGCACCACATCAAATGAAGATTGCGGGAATGAGGGGAATGTGGGTACTATACCGGTGACGTGATAAGGGCGTGCGGGTTGCCCGTGTGCGAGCATACGGCGAAAGGAGAAAACGATGAAAAGGATGATCGGGTGGTTGCTGGTGGTAGCGGCGGCGGTTGCGCAGGGCGCGGGCAAGGACGGAGTGTTCTGTGTCACGGATTTCGGTGCGGTGCCGGACGGCAAAACTGACAACACGGCGGCGATCCAGAAGGCGATCGACGCAGCGGCGGCGGCCGGCGGCGGCACGGTGCGGGTCGCGGGCGGGGCCTTTATGACCTACACGCTCTACCCGCGCTCGAACACGCGCTTGGAAATCGAGGCCGGTGCCTCGCTGGAAGGCGGTCCCGATCCGCTCCTCTATCCGGAATTTGAACCCTCGCCGCACTGGCGGGTCGAGTACAGCCTGCGCCGCAACAAGCGTGCGATGTTCTACGCCGTGGCGCAGACCAATATCGCGATCTGCGGCCGGGGCACGATCAACGGGCGCGCGGAGCTGTTTCATGAAAAGACCGAAGGGACGCATTGGTGGCGTCGCAAGCACGATCAGTTGATCACCGGGCGCAACATCTTTCTGGTCGGGTGCAAGAACGTCCGGCTTGATGATGTCACGATCCTGAACCCGTCGGGCTGGAGCATGTGGCTGCTGGATTGCGAGTTCGTGCAGGTCCGCGGCCTGAAAATCGAAATGGATCTGCGCTTTCCGAACGGCGACGGCATTCACATCGGGTCGTGCCGCGACGTGACGGTCAGCGACTGCATCGTGCGCAGCGGCGATGACGCGCTGATCCTGCGCGCTTACCAGCATCAGTTGCACGGACCTGTAGCGTGCGAACGGGTGGTGGTGGCGAACTGCGTTTTGCAGAGCAACTCTGCGGCCATCCGCATCGGCTGGACCCACGACTATCTGATCAAGGATTGCCGTATTAGCAATCTGGTGATCCGCGAGTCTCATACCGGCATCAACATCGATATGCCGGATATGAAGCATGTGCCGAACGACCCGCCGCGCGGAGAAGGGGTGCCGCCCCTGCCGGAAACCGTGCATCCCTTCGGGGTCGAGAATGTGCATTTCAGCGACATCAATCTCGAATGCCGCAATGCACCGATCCGCGTCAGGTTCTCAGAAGACACCAAGGTCAGCCGCATCCGCAACCTGACCTTTTCAAACATGACGATCCGCTCACCGGAGTATCCCTCGTTCACGCTGCGCCCGGACGAT
The DNA here is from genome assembly GCA_012838435.1 of Lentisphaerota bacterium. Lineage (GTDB taxonomy): Bacteria > Verrucomicrobiota > Kiritimatiellia > RFP12 > UBA1067 > DUPH01. Next base: position 14,583 of record DUPH01000067.1, read on the forward strand.
GATGTCAGCGACATCCTCTTGAGCAACGTGCGGTTTGAAATGCAGCCGGGCGGCAAAGGAGCCTTCAACATCAAGGGCCTACGGCGGCTGACACTGGATCGCGTGACTTTTATTCATTAGTGCCTTACGGCTCGACTTGGGGGATGGCACAGCTCGGGTTTTTTCAACGCAGAGGTGTGGCACGGGCATCTTGCCCGTGTTTCATGGGCGGGACGCCCATGCCACAAGGTTTTTTTGGGGGGCTGGGCTGGCCGCAAGTCGCGAGTCGCGGATCAACCTCTCTTATTGCGACCACGCAGTGGCTCGCAACCTTGAGAGTAAAAGCGCTGCTCTGCCCTTTCGCCGCGAAGCGGCAAATCCGGCCACAAAATAACGCGCCATGGGCTTGACTTTTTCCCCAGATTTCGGCACTGTAAACCAACCGTGATGGAGTGATAACCTGCGTTGTAAAGGCCTCAGAAGAAGGGATGACTATGAAAATCAGAATCTTCTCGTATGCCGTCATGTTGCAAGTTCTCGCGCTCGTCGTGCCGTTGGCCGTCTGCGCTGCCGGAGAGACGAATGTCTTCACTGCCGGTACAGGTGATTTCCACGATCCCGCCGCCTGATCGCCGGCTGCCGTGCCCGGTGTAGGCGACACCGCATCCGTCACCAACCCCTCCGTCATCACCGTGTCGCAGGATATCGCGGCGGCGATCAGGCTCTCCGCCGAAACCATGATCCGCCCCAGTGCGCGGGATATCGCCGTCGAGGGCGGCATGGCAGCGTCTGAAGCGTCTCTGCCGACACTCACTTGGAAGGGCGGCGCAATTCCTACCAATAGCGTACTGCTCTTCCCCGATGCCGCGCTGGCGGATGTGACTGGTGCCGAGGGGACCGTCGCCGGGTCGAGCGTGGCACTGGCTTACAGAGACAGCTATTCGCGTGCCCTGTTTTTCACTAACGATGGCGCGAACGCCACCTTCCAACTGCAATTCTTCGAGAACGGTGCACGCGAAGGAAAATTCGTCAAGTGCGTGAAGGTTGCGCTGGCACAGCAGCCGGACGGCATTTACGGTCGCGCCGTCTATGCTCGTTACGCCCAAACGTTCTATGACATGGCCGGACGCATCGATTTTGATACTATCGGCACGGATAACGGCACCAACTATTTTGCTTCCAGCCTGATGCTCTTCCGCGCACCAGAACTGAGCGTGGCGGATACGCCCGCGCCGCAGCCGCTCATCCACACGAGCTTCATAACAGCCTCGTCCACGTTGCTCTTCCCCGGAGCCACGCTCGCGAACTATCACTCCGCCGCCGCTCTGATGGCCGGTGGGTCGTTCGATGACGATTATGCGGACGCGCACATCTTCTACTTTGTGAACGACGGCGCCACCGCATCCTTCC
>DUPH01000068.1 GCA_012838435.1 Lentisphaerota bacterium
CCCCGCCTGACAGAAAAGGACGCGGCATTCTGGCCGATTGTAGAGCGGGCGGCGCGGCTGATCTGTACGACGGCCGAGTTTGATGATCTGGCGAAGGAGATCTTCGGCGGGCGGACGACGGCGAAGACCGTCGGCGCGACCGATGCAGCCGACCGGGCAAAACTCCGCGCCGAACTCGACGGACTCGTCGCGCATCTCTACGGCCTGACCGAGGAAGAATTCGCCTACATCCTCACCACCTTCCCGCTGGTTCCCGATGCGGCGAAGATCGCAGCTCACAACGCCTTCCGCAACGTCGAGAGAGGACTGGTCAAGTGAATGAGGCCTTGCCATGAGTTTGAAATACCATCCCTCTGAATTATCTTATCTCAAAGACCGTATCGGCGCCCTGATGGCGCAGGGGAAGTAGACGAAGAGAGCGAACGGATGCGAACAATTACGGTGAATGGAGAAATGAATCATGAACGAGAGCAACCCAGGCAACGTGTTGAGTGGTTTCGAAATCCTTCTGGAGGAACTCGAGGCCGAGATTGAGATTTGCACGCGTAGCGGTGCCCGTGCCGTTGAGAATCGGGACTTTGGCAAGGCGGAAGCTGCCATCGCCCGGGCGAAGATGGTCACTGAGTTTCGTGACAAGGTGGCCGACTTGCGCAAGCAGTGGGATGCCATCGGTGGCGCGGATTACGATCAGGATGAGGAGGCCAAAGTAGAGCGCCAGAATCTGGGCCGTCTGCGCAGGGGGCTGCGCACGTCGGAGACCGATTTTTATCTGCCGATTCTCAAGGCGCTCGATGAGCTTGGTGGCAGTGCCAAGATGCAGAGCGTCCTTAGCAAGGTTCACAAGGCCATGAAGCCTGTCCTGAAGGACGTGGATTACGAGCCGCTTTCCAGCAACCCCGACATGCCGCGCTGGCGCAATACGGCCCAGTGGGCACGCAACACCATGCGCCAAGAGGGGTTGCTCAAGGACGACTCACCGCACGGCACCTGGGAAATCTCGGACGCCGGCAGACTGCGACTCGCGCAAGGCAAGCGACCATGAGCACCGATCCAAATAACAACCCCATGCCCAATTCCAGCATTATCCTCTACCAGACTGAGGATGGGCGGAGCCGGATTGAGGTCCGGCTGGAGAACGAGACTGTCTGGCTGACGCAACAGCTTATGGCGGAGTTGTTCCAGACGACGAAACAGAACATAGGCCAGCATCTCAAAAAAATCTTTGCTGAGGGCGAGTTGCAACAGGATTCAGTTGTAAAGAAATCCTTTATAACTGCCGCCGATGGAAAACAGTACGAGACTCTTTTATACAACCTTGATGCAATCATCTCGGTGGGTTACCGGGTCAACAGCATTAGAGGCACGCAGTTCCGTATCTGGGCGACCCAGCGGCTTCGCGAGTACATCGTAAAAGGATTCACGCTCGACGACGAACGGTTGAAGGGCAGGGATCGAATGGTTGACTACTTCGACGAACTGCTTGCCCGCATTCGTGAAATCCGCGCCAGCGAGAAACGGGTGTATCAGCGTGTCCGCGAGATATTCGCCTTGGCCACCGATTACCGGGAAGGCGAGCAGGAGACGCAGGTCTTCTTTGCCACCATGCAAAATAAGATGCACTTCGCCGCCACCGGCATGACGGCAGCGGAGATCGTGCGGCGGCGTGCCGATGCCATGCAGACCAACATGGGACTAACCACATGGGCTGGCGGGAGAGTCCTGAAGCGCGACGTTCTGACAGCAAAGAATTATTTGGGCGAGCAAGAAATCGATGTGCTTAACCGCATTGTGGTCATGTTCCTCGATCAGGCAGAGTTCCGCGCCCAGCGCCGGACCGACATCAAGATGCGCGACTGGACCGCGTTTCTTGACAAGTTCCTTCGCGACACCGAACTGCCAGTCCTAGGAGGCCCGGGAACAGTCGGCCAGGAAGAAGCCCGGACATGGGCCGAGTCCCAATACGATGCCTTCGCCGAGCGTCGTCGTCTGCAAGCGGAAGAGGCCGCTGAAAAGCAGTACATCGAGGATTTGAAGTCTGCAGCCAAGGCATTGGAGGCGACGAGGAAGAAGCCTTCTTCTAAACGCAAAGGTGGAAAGGCATGAAACAGGCCGACATTCAGGTCTATGGAGGTGCCGAAATTCCCGATCATCCCATGGTCGCGCTGTTGTGCTCGGAAAAGTGTCCCGGCAAGCTCATCCTCGACACCTACGACCTCGCCAAGCTGTTCCGCAAGCAGGGCGTCACCGTCATCAGCGGCTTCCATTCGCCGATGGAGG
>DUPH01000069.1 GCA_012838435.1 Lentisphaerota bacterium
GCCGAACATCTTCCCGTCGGCATGGACACGCTGGCTGTTGAGCGCGCGCTCTATGAGTACGAGAAGATTGCGGAAATTGTCATCCTCCCCAGCTTCTACTGGGGAGCCTCCTCGCGGGCTGTCGCGCCGTGCGAAGGCCGCGGTTCCATCCCTGTCAATTCGCAGGCGTTGGTGCCGATCGCGCGGGAGATCTTCCGCGGGCTGCTCGACGTCGGGTTCCGCAACATCCACACGATCATCCACCACCAGTCTGAGGACTTCAATGCCGGCATGCCGACGGACCTCGCGTTCCGTCTCGCATCCCGCCAGGTGATTATGGAGTTCCTCGAAGAGAAGCGGGGCGATGGTTGGTGGGGCGATCCATCGAGTGCGTCGTACTACGAGGATCACGATAATCTGGATGCGAATCCGTTCATCTGGATCCAGAACCATGCGCTCATGGATGCGGAAGTGCTTGCAAAATATCCGTTCGACCACGCCGGAGAAGGCGAGACCTCGCTCATGATGTCTCTCTGCCCCGACACCGTCAACATGGATGAGTTTGACAAGTCCGCCTGGTATGCGGAAACCGCTCTCAAGGCATCCAAGGAAACCGGTGACAATGGCGTCAAGATGATCCTCGATCACTTCCGCCGCATCTTAAAGTGAGTGTCTGAAATATGAAAATTCACCTTCGTAACGAGTTTTTTTCCGAGGTGAAGCGCACGCTTGTCGAGAGCGGAGAGTTCAAGGCCGAAACCTTCCGCTACTCGACCGGCGTCGATGCGCTTAAAGTGTCCAACTCGCGCGGATCGTTCACGATCCTGCCCTTCATGGGGCAGATGATCTGGCGCTGCGACTTCGACGGACGTGAACTCACCATGAAGTCCATATACGCGGAGCCCAAGGACTGCGTCACGTGCTTCAACGAGTCGTACGGCTGCTTCATGATGCACTGCGGGCTCACCGCGATCGGCAACCCGACTGCGGAAGACACGCACGTCGGCCACGCGGAGCTGCCGATCATCCGCTACAAAGAGGCGTACATCGAGTTCGGCAATGACGAACTTGGCGAGTACGTCGCTGTCGGCGGTACGGCATATCATGACATGTGCTTCACCTACAACTACGCGTTCTCGCCGCGCGTTGTTCTCCGCAAGGGAGCTGCGAAACTTGATATCATCGTGACGGCAAAGAACCTCAAGGATCTGCCGCTGGAGTACTATTACCTCTGTCACATCAACTACCGTCCGGTCAACGGATCGAAGATCGTCGAATCTCCGCTTGCGAAAAAGCCGATCATCAACCACGAAGTGCCGGCGGACTATCATAAGCCGTGGGCAGACGCAACGAACAAGTGGTTGGCCGTGCTGGACAAGGACTACAAGGCGCAGTCTATCGTCGGCGCGAAAGGCGAGTCCTACAAGCCGGAAATCGTGAACTGCTACTTCCACAAGCCCGACAAGGACGGCTGGGCGTTCGTGAAGCAGGTGTATCCGAAAGGCGGCGGCGTGTTCGTGCGTTACCGTCCGGAGGAACTCCCCTACGCGACGCGCTGGATTGCGCGCACGAAGGATGAGGACGCGATGGGCATGTGCCTCCCGGCGACTTGCGAACACAAGGGACGGCTCTACTGTCAGGCGCACAACCAACAGTGCACCCTCGCGCCCGGCGAGTCAGTTACGTTCCATGTTGAAACAGGGATGCTCTAATCATGAAAAAAAACTGTGTCGTTCTTGCCGTGGCAGCGTTCGCCGCCATCGGCGCCTTTGCTGATGTCGTCATCGAGAACCCCCGCTTCCGCTTTGTCCTTGGTGACGACGCCAAGGCGAAGTCGCTCGTCCTCAAAGCGACGGGCGAGGAGCTTCTCGATCTGAACGAGGATCTCAGGGCCTTCGCGGTCATCCAGAACCGTCCGTTCAACAACGAGGTGAAGCTCACATTCCCGAACAAACGCACCGAGTACCGCGCGGATCGCGTACGTCGCGTGGGCGATTTCCTCTACATCGGCTTTGAACTCATCTCCTACGAGGCACAGCTCAAAGTCACCGAGGCCGCCGATTATGTGACGTTCGAGCTTGTGGACTTCCCGCTCGGCCCGAGGGGATCGAACGGGCTCAAGATGACCTACCCGCCGGTGGACGTCATGAAGATCTTGGATCTGCCGGTCAAGAACCGCACATACTTCGGCGGCTGGCTCAACGTCAGTTGGGACGATGCTGCGGCGGTCGCGGTTGTCGCCGCCGAACCGTACACCTGGATCGACAACTCACGACGCCACGGCTTCCGGCTGATGACCGCCGAAGCCCACCGCAACCTGAAACTGCGCGGCGCGAAAACAGCGCTGGTCGTTGCTGCAACGGGCAACTTCATGGATGCCATGGATGCCTTTGAGCGCGATCTGGGGCTTCCCCGCGGCGTCCAAAGCCGCCGCTCGCAAGAAATCAAGTCGTCGATCTACTGGAGTTCCGGCGTGCGGCCGTCCACGGTCGACCGGCACCTCGCCTACGCGAAGCAGGGCGGCTTCCGCAACATGCTGATTTATTATCCCGCGATCTGCAAGGGCGCCAAGGGCGACGGCGGTTACGGCGGCATCGCCGACTACGAGTTGCTGGACGAGTACGTGAACGGTTACGATTCGCTCAAAGAGATGCTGGCAAAAATCAAGGCGGCGGGCATCACGCCGGGACTGCACGTTTTGCAAACCTTTATCGGTTTCAAGACGCGTTATGTCACGCCTGTCGCCGATCCGCGGCTCAACCTGACGACGCATTTCACGCTGGCGAAACCCCTCGGCAAAGAGGACGGCGATGTCTGGGTGCATGAAGATCCGTCGAATTGCCCGACCAACGAAGCGAGCCGCATCCTCGCCTTTGGCGGGGAACTCATAAGCTACGAGGGATTCACAACCGAGCGCCCCTACAAGTTCACCGGCGTGAAGCGTGGTGCAAAGGAAACAACCATCGTCGAGCATCCGAACGGACAGATCGGCGGTATTCTCGATGTCTGCGAGTTCGGCGGTGTAAGCTGTTACATTGACCAGAACACCGACCTGCAAGATGAGGTCGCAGAAAAGATCGCAAAAATCTATAATTGCGGTTTCGAGTTCATGTACTGCGACGGCTCGGAGGGCGTCAACGTTCCTCAGGGCATCCACGTCCCCAACGCCCAATACCGCGTTTGGAAAAAGTTCGACAAGAAGCCGCTCTTTATGGAGGGCGCAGCCAAGGCGCACTTCGGCTGGCATCACCTGAGCGGCGCGAATGCCTTCGACGTTTTCCCGCCAGAAATTTTTAAGGATATGATTGTCCGTTGGCCGCTTTACGCCGCTCCGATCATGCGGCAAGATTTCAGCCGACTCAATTTCGGTTGGTGGGGCATATACCAGCCGTCGGATAAATCTGTCGGCACGCAGCCTGACATGTGGGAGTTCGGCACGTCAAAGGGCGCGGCTTGGGATTGTCCCGCAACGATCCAGTTCAACTTGCCGGCCCTCGAAAAGCACCCGCGCATGGCGGATCTTCTGGAGGTCATGCGCCGCTGGGAGGATGTCCGTGCGAAGAAGTGGCTCACCGATGCGCAGCGGGAAGCGCTCAAGGATCCGAAACGCGAGTTCCACCTGTATCTTGATGACAAGGGCGCGTACACGCTTTACGAGATCGAGATGCTTCCGGCCAGCGCTGAGGCGAAATTGTTGCGCGGGTTTGTCTTCGAGCGTGACGGCAAGCGCGTCGTCGCCTACTGGCATACGCGCGGCGAAGGCGAGTTCACGTTGGACTGGGCCGGTCCGAAAACGCTCAAGGCAGACAAGATGCGCTATCTTGAAACACCCATGACAAAAGCCGAGATCGCCAAAGCTTTCTCGACGGCTAAGGAAGGCGGCACAAAATGAATCCAATACTCGGCATGCTTATCTTCACCTGCGGCGGTCTCGCGGGGGCGACGTTCCTGCTGCCCGCCCGCTATGTGAAGGGGTGGGCGTATGAATCGTGGTGGTTCGTGTACGTCCTGATCGGACTGATCATCTGTCCGCCGGTAATTTGTTATTTCACCGTTCCCGACTTCTGGAACGTCGTCATGTCCGCCCCGAAAGCGGTGCTGCTACGCTGCGCCGGCTTCGGCATGATGTGGGGCGTCGGTGCGCTGGCTTGGGGGCTCATGGTGCGCTACCTCGGCATCGGGCTCGGGCTGGCGATCGGCTGCGGCCTCTGTGCCGCCACCGGGACGCTTATTCCGCCGATCGCGACCGGTCACGCCGCCGATCTTGTCAAAGACGCTGCGGCGCTTACGGTGCTCGGCGGTGTGTTCGGCTCTCTGGCCGGCATTGTCTTTGTCGGTCTCGCAGGCAAGCTCAAAGAAGACGAGCTGCCCGAAGAGGAGAAAAAGAAGGCGGTCATGGAGTTCGACTTCAAGAAGGGCATTATCACCGCGATCATCGCGGGCATCTTCTCCGCAGGGATGAACTTCGGCCTGCAGGGCGCGGGCGTGATCGAAGAAGCCGCAGTCAAGGCGGGGGCGAACCCCTGCTGGCGCGGCATGCCGGTCATTATGGTCGTACTCTGGGGCGGGTTCATCGTCGAAGCGGCGTGGTGCTTCCAGCAGAACTGGAAGAACAAGACCTTCGGCGACTATGCGAAGCCTTCGCTCCGCAACATCCTCCTCTGCGCATCGATCGGGATCATCTGGGTCATGCAGTTCGTCTGCACCAAAGCCGGCGAGCCCCTGATGGGCGACCTCAAGTACATCTCCTTCGCGATCATGATGGCTTCGACGATCCTCTTTTCCACGATCATCGGCGTGATGACGGGCGAATGGAAAGGAACAAGCACCAAGACCAAAGCCTATCTCGCATTCGGCACGGCGATACTCGTCGTCTCCTTCTGCGTGATCTCCTTCGCCTCCAAACCTTGATGAAAATTCACAACGTCTTTATTTTGGGGCTGGCCGTCGCCGTTTCGTTGACGCTGAAGGCAGCTTCTCCTGTTGACCTCTCTCCTATCAAGGAACTGTTGTCTATTCCATCCGTATCCGCCGATGTCGCTGCAAACGATAAGGCGATAGATTGGATGAGGGGGTATCTCGAAAGCCGTGGCGTCTGGTGCGTTGTCGAGACGTTCCCGAAGGATGGGCGCAAGATCCTGTACGCCGCAACAAAACCCGGTCTGAAGGCCCCAGACTATGTTCTCGTCACCCATCTTGACGTCGTTGCGCCGGCATCGCCGGCGCAATTCGTACCTGTGGAGCGCGAGGGGCATCTCTATGCGCGTGGCGCCTGTGATACAAAAGTCAACGCCTTTTGCGGTGCCGAGGCGCTGATTCGACTGAACGGACGCGCGTCCGTCGGCTGCGTGTTCGCGTCAGACGAGGAAATCGGCGGTAATACGACCAAGCACATGGTTTCGCTTGGTTACGGACATCCCCAAAAAGCAGTCGTCGTCCTGGATGCAGGTTCGATGAGTCCGGACATACGGTACGCCTGTAAAGGGAACGCCTATTACAAGGTCACGGCGACTGGGAGGTCGGGGCATTCGGCCAGACCGGAGGCGTGTGATAATCCGATTTATAAGTTGGCCGAGGCCGCGATGAAAATCCGTGACGCCTATCCGCACCAGAAGCCGGGTGAGTATGGCAACGTCGCCTCGGTCACGATCATCGGAGGCGGCGATTCGCAGAACCGCATTCCCGAAACGGCGTCAATGACCGTCAACGTGCGGTTCGTGTCCGGCGGGCTAGAAGATCAGCGGGTACTTGTCGAGCACATCACGGGGCTGAAGACGGAGTTGATTCGCGGGACGGATGCCGCTATCAGCCGACCGGACGATCCGGAAATCCTGCGCATGCAGCGCCTTATGAAGGCGGCCTATCCCGAACGTGCGTGCGACATCGTCAGGGGCCTGGGTGCGAACGATTCGCGCTACTTCCCGCAGTTCGGGAAGCCGATGATGACCATATCAATGGATCACGATGGCGGCCACACCGACAACGAGTGGTGCAGCGTGCGAGACATCCCCCGCTTCATCGGACTCTTGATGGCATATCTGGCACCGCCAGATGTCATCGGGAAGTAAAGGAAGCCCCTTTGAACCTAAAAAGAGCAGTTGAACCTTCAACGCTCTTTGGTTTCTGGTTTCAGGGTTTCTGGTTTCAGGGTTTCATCCAAATCGGGATCGGGATCGCTATCGGGATCAATTGTTTAACCACGGAATACACTAAACACACGGAAACAGAGCCATGCCTTTCCGTGTGTTCGGTGTGTTCCGTGGTTCCAATCAGAAGTTGCGTTTTGCACCAAACAGGTAGGGCGTTGCCCTGAGCTGGTATGTAGCGCCCCTGCGGGGCTGAACATCGAACACCAGCATAAAATCTGAAACCAAAGAGGTTGCACTTAGTCGCTCCACTTGTTTCTTTGAGGTGGCCCTTCAGGCCACAATGCCTCCCACCCGCCACCCAGGGCGGCGCTGCGCTTGCCCTGGGCTAAGGTAAAGCCGCCCCTTCGGGGCTGTGACTGACCGCGCCCCGCGCCGAAAAAACGCTCAACTCTCAACTTTCAACGCTCAAGTTGTTCGGCTCGCGAGAACGCCCGCCTTCCAAAAAAACCTTCGTGTCCTTCGTGTCTTCGTGTGAGAAAAAACCGAGCCATGCCCCCCAAAAGACCTCTGCGTTCTCTGCGGCTATTCTGCGGCAATCTCGAAACTGCGGATCGAATTGCGCCGCCAGAA
>DUPH01000006.1 GCA_012838435.1 Lentisphaerota bacterium
TGGCCTGAATCAGCGCGCGTTCCTCATCGCGTGTTGCCCACTCAAGCGCACGCGTCAGCGCGGCGCGTTTCTGCTCGACCGGAATCTGCTGCGCCGGTACAAGCTTGGCATACGCCCGCAACGCCAGAATGCCGATGCGCGACGCTTTGTCCGCCGTGATCAGCACTTCCAGATCCGGCACGACATCGGGCGACTGCCAGTCGCACAGTGCGCGTTGCGCGGCTTCTTTGAGCGTCGGATCGGCGCTCGCGGCCGCCTGTCGCACCAACACCAGCGACTCCGCGCCGCCGATGTTGCTCAGAATACGCAGCAGTGCAAGCTTCGGCGCACCGTTCGCTTGCGCATACGCATCGGTCAGCGCCTTGAAAACCGGCGGCGGCAACGCGGCAGCACCAACGTCAATCCGCAACGTAGCGCCCTCGCCCGTTTTAGCTTTGCGCGGCACACCGTTGATGGTGTAGGTCATCTCGAACTGCTTGACCTTGCCCGGTGCCGAATCACCGAACGAGCCATTGTTGATCTCAAGCATCGTCTTGCCGTCTTTGATCATCTCCGCCACCTTGGCGGTGACCTCTTTCTGCGGGCCATCAGGCAGCACGCCGTAAACGGCCTTGATCACCGCAACCGCGCCGGGCTTGAGCACACTCAGCCGCTGGCACACCGCCGACACCGCACGCTCGGCCGCTTCGAGCACCGGCGTCTTCGGCAAGATCGTCAGCAACGCATTCAGTTCGCCCTCTCCGGCCAACTCGCCGAGAACCTTGAGGCTGGCCGCCGCGAGTTGCGCATCTTGCGAAGCGGCCAAATCCAACAAACGCGGAACAGCCGAAACGATGCGACGACGTCCAGCCAGATCAATCCCCAACAGGCGCAACGCATTGTCCGGCTTATCGAGCAGTGACACGATCATGGCGTCAGCCTCTTGGCCGCTAAACGAAACCAGCGCCGCTTGAGCGGCCTTGACAACCTGCTCGTCCTCCTTGGATACCGCCAAGCGCGCAAACACCGGCAATGCCGCAGCACAGCCCAGCCGTTCGAGCGCAGCAATGGCCGCCACGCGCGCCACAGGCTCGCCACGCTCGACCAGCGCGATCAACGCCGGTGCGGCCGCACCGTCACCGCGCTCGCCCAGCAACGCAACCACCCCCACCTGCTTGACAGCAGGCAAACGCGGCAGTTCAGTCGCAAACGCCTGCGTGACACCGGTACCGACCAGCTCTTGACCGACCCGCAGCGCCACGCTGAACATCGCGGGATCATCGCTCCGAAGCTGTTCCAGCAACAGCGGCAGACCGGCCTCCGCACCGCGCGACAGAATCGCACCGCGCACAGCGGCCATCTTCACATGCGACGGCACTTGCGACGCACGCAACCGGTCATACAGTGCGCACGCATCGGTCGGCACAGCCGCTTCGGCACACGCCAACAACCCCTCCGCCGCCGCAGGCACCCGCCCGAGCGCACCCACCAGAGGCTCACGCGCAGCCGGCGTACCGATACGCCCGAGCGCGACAGCCGCAGCCGCCGCGACTTCAGGATCAGTCGCGCCAAGGTGCTTGGCCAACGCCGGCACCGCCTGTGCATCGCGCCGCACGCCAACCGACTGGATCACGCCCGTCAGCAGACGCCCTTGCAGACGGCCAAGCGCGGCGCGCAACGCCTCGTCGACCGACGGGTGCGGGATCGTCTCCAACGCGTAACGCGCCATGTGGGCGAGCTTGTCATCGGCCAACAGCGCAGCCAGCGGGGCCACCGCCGCCTGAGTGCCCACGCGTCCCAGTTCAATGCAGGCGTCATTTTTTTGATGGTGCGTCGACGCGCCATCGGTCAGCACCTTGATGAGCGCCGCTTCAGACTGCGGTTCCGCCGCCAGCAGCGGCAGACTCAAACAACACGCAAACAACAGATGTGTAATGGTTTTCATACGTCTCCTTGACTCACATTCGAAGGTTAGATTTGCCACGGCTGACGCATCGCGCGCGAACGCATACGGTTGGCTTCCGGGTCGTTGATGAACTCGTTCTTGACCGGGTCAAAGCGCATGTCGCGTTTCAGCCACATCGCGATGTTTGCCGCATGCACGGCCGCCATCGAGTAGTGCATGACCCCGGCATCCGCCACCGGTTGCTGGCGTGTACGCACGCAGTCGAGGAAGTTGCGCATGTGTCCCATACGGCGGCCCGTGCGTGCCTGATAGTCGTTGACCAGCTTAGTGTAGTCGGCCAGCAGCGACGGACGCGAGACCTCCGGCCGCTGATAACCGTCGGCACAGGCGACCCACCCCTCGCTCCCCTCAAAGCGCACCCCGCACGAGCCGTGCCAGCCGGTACGCTGCGACACCATCTCCACGCCGTTGGCAAAGCGCATCACCATGCCGTCGCTGGTTTCGTTGTTCACATATCCGTAAAAGACCGGCGCGGAATGGCCCAGCCCCAACGCCACATGACACTGCGCGAAGGTGTGCGAGCCCCACTCGCCGATGCAGCTTGTGTGGAAATCGTACTGTCCGTGCCAGCCGCCTCTGACATAGCGCGAATTGTAAGGCCGCCACGGTGCCGGCCCGAGCCAAGCATCCCAGTCCAACTCTTCGCGCGGCGGCTCCGGTTCGGCCGGCAGCCAAGCGCGGTTCATGTAGGCGCTGTCCCACGGCGCGATATGCGCACGCACCGTGTGGATCTTGCCGAGCCGGCCCAGCCGCAGCAATTCATTAGCCACCGTGAAATTCGCCTCGCTCAGGCGCTGGGTGCCGGTCTGGAAAACGCGGGCGTAACGCCGCGCCGCATCCACCACCGCCTGCCCCTCTGCGATCGTCATCGAGCCAGGCTTCTCGCAATAGACATCCTTACCGGCGCGCATCGCCAACACAGAGGCTGCGGCATGCCAGCGGTCGCTGGTGGCGATCAACACCGCATCGATGTCAGTACGCGTGGCCAGAAACTCGCGGATATCGCTGTAGGTCGCGCAATCCTGATTGCCGTACTTGGTGTCTACCATACGCTTGACCGCTTCGCGCCGGTCCTTGCGCACATCACAGACCGCCACAAACTGCGTATCCTTCTCAGGCAGAATGCCGTGGCCCAGATCAGCCGAGCCGCGCCCGCCGATGCCGATGCCTCCCATTACAATCCGCTCACTGGGCGCAACCGCGCCGTCACGCCCCAAGGCCGACGCCGGTATCAAGGTCGGCATCGCGAGCGCCCCGCCAGCAGCGGCAGCGCATTTGAGGAACCCGCGACGGCTCACCGCGCCGCCCGTTCCCGACTGCTTACTTCCGATGTGTATTGACATAATCCCTCTTTCTTTCCTTCTTTCCGTTTCTCCTACAGCCCTGTGGGCGGCGTTGGTCCTGTGGGCGGCGTTGGTCCTGTGGGCGGCGTTTACGCCGCCGGGCAAGCGGACGCTTGCCCCTCCCGGCGCACCGCGCCGCACTCACCGCGCATACCGCAGCTTGACCGGCTGCTGATTCTGCTTTTCGCGCGCGACCTCTTGCTTGAGCACCTCGAGCGCCGCATCAAGCTGCCGATCCCGGCCTGCCGCCGCGTCGCCCGGTTCATTCCAAACCAACACATCCGGTTGCGTGCCGTTCAGCTCCATATCGGTGCCATCCGGCAGGAACCAGCCGCGATGCGGCAACCGCAACGTACCAAGGTCCAGCAGCGCAACATCCGAAGTCGCGATCACGCCGCCGCAGGTCGGCACGCCGACAATCTTACCACGCTTCAACGTCTTGATGGCGTGCGTGAAAATCTCACCGTTGCTGACCGTGTTCTCGTTGCACAGCACCACGATCGGCTTGTCCCAGACCGGTCGGCCCCAGTAACCGGAGAGATAAGCCGGCGCCGCATCACGCGCCACGGCGATCGAATGCACGTTGCCGCACAGCACGCCCAAGATGCGATCAGCCACAAAGCCGCCGGTGTTGTCGCGCACGTCGATGATCAGCCCCTCCTTGTCAAACCCTTCAGCGAAAATATCCTGCTCAAACCGGTAGTAGTCATCCCAGCGCATGCGCTGGATGTTAAGGTAACCGAGCCGACCGCCGCTGGCCTCGCGTACCCGCGCACGCACCGCTTCGAATGCGGCTGTCTTGAGCTTTTCACGGATCGTACTGTATGTCGCGGCGGGTAGCGTGATCTGGCGCGGCGCTTGGTCGCCGGAACGCACGGTCAGCTCGATGTTGCGCTTCTCCGGTCCGTTGAGCACTTCTGCGGGATCGGTCTTGGGGCCGACCGACTTACCGTCCACCGCCAACACACGGTCGCCGGATTTCAGTTTCAGTGTGATCTGATCGGCCGGACCGTCCGGCACCACATCACGAATCAGCCAGCCGGGCCCCGCGTCCGACGGCTCGAAGCGCAGGCCAAGATGCGCGGTCACGATCGACCAAGATTGAAACTCCGCCGTTTTGTCCCACTCTTTCCTGCTGCTCGAAGAGGTCGTGAATCCCAGATGCGAGGAGTTCAGCTCACCGTGTAAGAGCGCCATCACGCGCTGAAAGACCGAGTAGCTGGGCGCGTAACGCGCGGCATCGCGATACTTCGCCTTCACGCGCGGCCAATCCGCGCCATGATAACCGGCATCGTAAAACCAATCGCGCAGCTTGGCCCAGGCCATCAAAAAGCCA
>DUPH01000070.1 GCA_012838435.1 Lentisphaerota bacterium
TTGGGCGTGTTGGCCGAGAGCGCACCGGCGAAAGGCAACATCACCTGCGAAAGCTGCGCGGTGATCAAGTCGTCCTTCGACATGTTGGCGGTACCCAGCGAAAGGAAGGCGGGATTGTCTTCCACACGGCCATTACCGGCGTTGAGCTTGGTGGCCGCGCTAAGATCGGCAACGACCTTAGTGGTATCGAAGGTCACGCCCCACGCCTCGAACAGCTTGCCGAGGGTAGAGGGACCCGCCTGTCCGCCGCCCATCTGCATCATCATCGGATTCTGCTGCTGGTTGGCCTCGAAGTCCGCGATGTTGAAAGGATCCACGCAGACGATCAGGCGACCGCCGCGCAGCACGAACTGGTCGATCGCAAAGAGCGCCTTGTCCTCAAGGTTCTTCGGGTGTACCACGATCAGCGTCGTGACATCCGCGTCGATCGCTTCGGTATCAGGCTGGATCTCGCGCACGGTGTAATCCTTGCGCAACTCACGGAAAACAATCCAGCCCTGATCCTGCTGCTGGCGGCGCATCATCATGGGATTCGGCGGCGTACCGAGCACACTCAGACTGCTGAGCACGCCGACGACCGGCTTCTCGGGCCAGGCCACGCGCGTGATCAAGCGGGTGATGTCGTACTCCAGAGTCGCCTCAGTACGCGGATTGAAGCCGGGAATGACCGCCTCGGTCTCGCCGCAAACCGCGACCAGGCCGAAGTAGACCGGTTTGCCGAACGGGTTGGTCTGCTGCGGCTCGATGCCGTAGCGCTGCGCCCACTCTTCAGCATCCGAGTCGGGTTTCGGGTCGTAGGCTTCGAGCACGATGTGCCCCTTACCAGCCAGTTCGTACTCTTTGAGCAGATCCTGCACTTGGTTGGCGTAGGTCTTGAGGTACATCGGCATCTCATCCGCCGACGCACTGAAGTAGAACTTGAGCGTCACGTCGTTTTCGAGTTTGCCGAGCACCTGCTTCGAGCCGTTCGAGAGCGTATAGAGCTGCTCGGCGGTCAGGTCGACGCGCAGGCGCAGGTTGGAGATAATCAGATTGACGGCACCGATGATGACCAGCAGGATCAACAGTCCCGCAAGGCCGGAGCCGAAGCGTGAGAGAAATTTCGATTTATTTGCAGACATAACAGACTCCAAAAGATTTCAATGTCAGGAGGCCTTACGGTTGTCGGTGACCACATGCGCAGCGGCCAGCATGAAGACCATGACGCCGATGTAATAGCCGATGTCGTAAAAGTCGATCACACCGCGGCGCATGGCGTCGAAGTGCTGCATCAGACTGCACGACGCGACCGCGTTGACGATGCCAGCCGGCACGCCCCACCCCGAGACGGCATTGATCACGGGGTCGAACCCGATGATCAGCAGGAGGAGGCAGATCGCAAGGGCGATCACAAAGCCAATCACCTGACTGCGCGAGAGCGCCGAGGCGAACACCCCGATCGCCACGCAGGCACCGGCGAGCAGGAACGAGCCCAGATAGCCGCAGAAGATCGCGCCCATGTCGGGGTCGCCCAGCCAGACCGTGGTCAGCACGATCGGGAAGGTCAGCGCCAGCGCGATGCCGATAAAGGCCCACGCGGCAAGGAACTTACCCACGAGCGCCTCGGCCAGCGTAATTGGGAGGGTGAGCAACAACTCGATGGTGCCGGTGCGCCGCTCCTCGGCCCAGAGGCCCATCGTCGCCGCCGGAACCAGCAGCAGGTAGACCCACGGATGCCAGAAGAAGAACGGCGTCAGGTTGGCCTGGCGACGCTCGTAGAACATGGTCACGCCGAACGTGAGGAAGCCGACGAGTACCAAGAAGGCGACGAGAAAGACATACGCCACGGGCGAATCAAAGTAAGCTCTGAATTCGCGTTGGAAAATGGCCTTAACATTTTTTAGGTTCATTATTTGGAGGTCTCCTCGGTCATGGTTAGGTTACGGAACACCACATCCAGGCGGCCCTGGGGATCCTTGGCGCGCAGTTCGTCCGGCGTACCGTTGGCCACCACCCTCCCGTCTGAGATGATGATCGCGCGCGTACAGACTGCATCTACCTCTTCAAGAATGTGCGTGGAAATAATGATCGCCTTGTCGGCCGCCATCTCCTTGATCATCTGGCGCACCACGAACTTCTGGTTCGGATCCAGACCGTCCGTCGGCTCGTCCATGATCAGCACTTGGGGATCGTGGAGGATCGCCTGCGCGAAACAGGTGCGCTGGCGGTAACCTTTGGAAAGCGTCTCGATCGTCTGGTTGCGCACGCTCTCGAGCCGGCTTTTGACGATCGCATTCTCGACCTTATCGCGCAGCTCTTTTCCCATGTAGCCGCGCACCTTGGCGATGAAGGTGAGAAAATCTGTCACGGTCATGGTGTGATAACTTGGCGCACTCTCCGGCAGATAGCCCATGCAGCGCTTGGCGGCCACGGGGGCAGTTATGATGTCATGGCCGCAGATCGTGGCTGTTCCCGACGTGGGCGGGATAAACCCAGTAATCATGCGCATCGTCGTTGATTTTCCCGCGCCGTTCGGCCCGAGAAAGCCTAGGACTTCACCCTTCTCCACGGTAAAGGAGACATCCTTAACCGCTTGGAGCGAGCCGAAGTCTTTTCTGAGGTTACTTACGGTCAGCATCTGGTTCCTCTATTTGTTGGTTGACGCAACACCCGGCCTATACAGTCCAGGTAACAAAAAGTCATGCAAAAGAAGGTAGCAGATGGTGTGCCACAATGTCTACCACGCATTACGCGGGCGTCCCCGCCAGCAGGAAGTTGAGCGTTGAAAGTTGAGCGTTTTTTTAACGCAGAGACGCGGAGACGCAGAGATTTTTGCAGGGCACCGGCATCGCTATCGCCGCAGGTCGCATGTCGCGAGTCGCGATTGCGACCACCCAGTGGTCGCAATGATGAGTGTGAAAGCCCTGCTCTGCCTTGGCCGAATCCGATCCCGATCCCGATAGCGATCCCAACGGCGGCGTGAAACGCCGCCCGGACGAGCAGACGCTCGTCCCTCCCGGCGCTCCGCGAGTCCGGTCATAGGCTGGAGGGCGAGCGTCTTCGCGAGACGCCTTCCGCGCCGTGCGCGGAATCACAGCCCCGAAGGGGCGGCATCACCTTAGCCCAGGGCAAGCGCAGCGCAGCCCTGAGTCATGGAGTGCAAGGCATGGTGGCCTGAAAGGTCACTTCAAACTTGCAGAGCATCGCTATCGGTATCGCTATCGGTATCGCGCGAGTCGCAGGTCGCCAGTCGCAAGCCGCGAGTCAACCTGATGAGTGTAAAAACGGGCGGAAGACGGGCGCCGAGCGTACGCGGGACATGCGCTAACTCCTTGCCTATAACTTGAGCGTTAAAAGTTGAACGTTGAGCGTTAAACGTTTTTAACTCAGAACTCAGAACGCTGAACGTCGAACGCTGAACTCTGAAGGTGAAAACTCCTTGCCTATCACTTACACCGGCCAGAGTTATCCTCATTTACATTCCCGTGCGAAGCGCGGGCGGCGAGTTAACCAATCACGAAAACACTAAAACACGGCTTGTCCCGCGTATCACAAGTGTGTTACAGTGGCGACATGAAAACAGCCGTACTACACACGCGAATTGATCCGAAATTAAAAACCCAGGCGGAAACTGTTTTTGAAAAGATCGGCCTTTCGTCATCGGACGCGATACGCATTTTCTACAAGCAGGTCGTTCTCCGTAAAGGGCTCCCTTTTGACGTCTCGATCCCCAACAAGGAAACGGCGGAGACTCTTGCCAAGAGTCGCCGAGGTGAGGACGTAGAAACGTTCGACTCCCTTGACGAACTTTTCGAGAGTTGGGAGAAGTGAAAAAGGTTTCGCAAACCAAGCAATTTCGCCGTGATGTGAAACGCATGCAGAAACGTGGCAAGGACTTGTCCAAACTCCAGGCTCTCGTCCGCTTGTTGGCGTACGGCCACCCGCTATCCCCCCAACACCGCGATCATCCACTGCTTGGAGATTGGGCTCCATCCAGAGACTGCCATATCGAACCGGACTGGGTTCTTATCTACACGCCGGGCCCCGATACCCTCTTGCTTGAACGAACAGGGACACACGCCGATTTGTTTGGGAAGTGAAACCGGCTTCTACCGAATTAGGAACGGAAACGAGCCTTGAGAGGCGGTAAGGCGGTAAGGCAGTAAGGGGCAGCAGGCAATAAGCTTTGGTGCGCAAAATTTGGAATGCGGTGATAAGAGCCGCGCTGTGCGCGGAAGCACAGCCCCGAAGGGGCGGCATCACCTTAGCCCAGGGCAAGCGCAGCGCAGCCCTGGGTCGTGGAACGAAAGGCATGGTGGCCTGAAAGGTCACTTCAAACTTACAGAGCATTGCTATCGGTATCGCTATCGGAATCGCTATCGCTATCGGTATCGGTATCGCCGCAGGTCGCATGTCGCGCGTCGTGAGTCAACCTCTCTTATTGCGACCACCCAGTGGTCGCAATGATGAGTGTAAAAGCCCTGCTCTGCTTTTGCCGAATCCGATTCCGATCCCGATAGCGATCCCGATCCCGATCTGGATGAGGCTTTAAACCAGAAACAAAGGACAGAAAAACACCGCAGAGACGCAGGGATTTTTTACGGGGTGGCGGCGTGACCGCCGCCGGGGAGGGACGAGCGTCTGCTTGCCCGCGGACAAGTGACACTTGTCCCTCCCGGTGCTCCGCAATGAAACCCGAAACCATCCTTCCGCACAGCGGAAGGCGGCTCGTGGGGACACTCGCCCTCCATCGTAACTAAGGGACAGGTATTTAGACGCTCTTAAATGGTCGGATGCTCAAGGAACAGGGGCACGGACATTCCTGTCCGTGGCACGGGTTGGAAAACCCGTGCTCCTTTCGCCGCGCATAACGCGGCGTGGTCAAGCGGACGCTTGACCCTCCCGGTGCTTCGCAAGTCCGGCAAATTGTCGTCCCACTCATCCGTGGATGTGTCAGCGGTACACTTCACGGCGGTGTCCGATGCGGATGACGACAACGACAAGCTCACAGTCACGAATCGCGTAAACAATTCGCCAGTCACCTACGCGGACGCGGTAGAGGCCTTCCACGCCGACCAACTTAACAGCATCAGGTGGTCGAGGATCGTCCTCAAGAGACTCGAATTTGAGGACAACGCGATGCCGCACGTCGCTGGGCATGTGGTCGAGTACCTTGCACGTCCGTTTATCTAAGCGGACGGAGAACTTCACGTCTCGGCCACCCGTCCCGCCAGATATTCGTCAAGGGTGTTAAAGGCGGCGGGATTGCGGTCGTACTCCTTGAGCACTTTCGTGGCGGCTCGAACATCCTTTGCGTCTTCAAGCTTCTGGAGCAGGGCGAGGTCTTCAGTTGAAATTAATGCGGCGACCGGCTTCCCGCGCCGGGCGAGGACAACCCGCTCGCCTCCGTAAGAAACGCGGTTGATCGCCTCCGCCAGTCTGTTGCGCGCCTCGACAATGCTGAGCGTGGTCATGGTGTTTTGTCTCCTTCCTTTCATGTCCATAATGTACACAACCGCGCGTTGCGGGTCAATAACTCCTTGCCCATAACTTGAGCGTTAAAAGTTGAACGTTGAGCGTTAAACGTTTTTAACTCAGAACGCTGAACGTCGAACGCTGAACTCAGGTACAAAGGGATCGGTATTGACTCGCGACCCGCGACGTGCGACTTGCGGCCAACCCTGCCCCCAAAAATCTGCGTTAAAAATCTAAACCACGAACCACACGAACAACACGAAAGCAGTGCTGTGCCTTTTCGTGTATTCCGTGTATTTCGTGGTTAAACAAACCCGAGCAATGCCCCTCCAAAATCTGCGTCATCTGTGTAATCTGTGGATAGAAAAAACCGAGCCATGCCCTTCCAAAAACCTTGGCGTTCTTGGCGCCTTGGCGGTTCCAAAAACCCGAGCAATGCCCCTCCAAAATCTGCGTCATCTGTGTAATCTGTGGATAGAAAACCAAGCAACGCCCCTCAAAAAACCTTCGTGCCCTTCGTGTCTCCGTGGTTAAAACAACCGAGCCCTGCCCCTGTCACCGCGCGGACTACCCCAGCCTGAAAAAACGCTTCACTTCCCCCCGTTGGATGGTATACACTTGAACCGTTGATTTTGGATTGTCTCAATAAACAAGGATCACGCCATGAACATTAAAACACGCATCCTTCCCGCACTACTCCTTGCCGCCGTGCTGTTACCCTTCTCAGTGTACGCCTACACCTACGGTGATTACACCTACACCGTCTCTGACGGCAAAGCCACCATCACCGACTTTAATTCATCCTACTCCGGATCCTTGACCATTCCCTCCACCCTCGGCGGCTATCCCGTCACATCCATCAGCTACAGAGCCTTCTACAACTGCTATCGCCTCACCTCCGTCACCATCCCTGACAGCGCCACAAGAATCGGCGACGAAGCCTTCTCATCCTGCACCTCCCTCACAGCGATCAACGTATCGAAAAACAACCCGGCCTACACAAGTACCAACGGCGTCCTCTTCAACAAAAACTTGACCACTCTGATCCAGTGCCCCGGTGGCTTCTCTGGATCCTACACCATCCCCGACAGCGTCACATCCATCGGTAACAACGCCTTCCGCTCCTGCACATCCCTCACGGCAATCAACGTATCGGAAAACAACCCGGCCTACACAAGTACCAACGGCGTCCTTTTCAACAAAAA
>DUPH01000001.1 GCA_012838435.1 Lentisphaerota bacterium
GTTGCCCCCACGTGCGTGGGGGCAACGCACGAGGTGGTCGTCGCAGGGCTCAAGTGCGGGCGGGGTGTGCGCACACGATGGCTGCGCAACGGGGCAACGGTCGTGAAAGCGGCAACCCGGCGGGAATTGCCCGGCCGACGGAACCTGTCCGGGGATGGCTTTGAGCCGATGGCCGCGTGTGGCGGCGGAGGGCATGGCTTCCAACAGCGCGATCGAGTAGGGGTGACGCGGCTTGGCGAAAAAGCTTGCGGCGTCGGCCTGTTCCACAAGCTGGCCGGCATACATGACCGCAATATGCGTGGCCATCTGTGAAACCACACCCATGTCGTGCGTGATCAAAAGCAGGCCGCTGTTTTGCCGGTAGAGACGGCGCATCAGATTCAGCACTTGCGCTTGAATCGTCACATCGAGCGCGGTGGTGGGTTCGTCAGCAATCACCAGATCGGGCTCAAGGATCAAGCCCATGGCAATCATTACGCGCTGCTGCATGCCGCCGGAAAGTTCGTGCGGGTAGGCGGTCAGGCAGGCATCCGGATCGGGGATGCCGACGCGGCCCAGCCAGTCGCGCGCGATGTCACGCGCGGCGGCAATCGAGATGCCGCGGTGTAGCTTGAGAACCTCTGCAAGCTGACGGCCGATGCGGTGCAACGGCGAGAGCGCGGAGAGGGCATCTTGAAAAATCACGCCGATGCGCGCGCCGCGCAATTGACGCAACTCGGGCAACGGCAAGGTGACCAATTCGCGGCCGTCGAAGCGAATGCTGCCCTGCGTGATGCGGGCCGGCGGCATTGGCAGCAACCGGGGGATACTCATCGCCGTGGCGGATTTGCCGCAACCCGACTCGCCGACTAGGCCGAGCACCTGGCCACGGTCAAGCGTGAACGACACACCGTCGACCGCGCGGATCACTTGATCTTCGGTTTCGAACTGGATGTGCAGATCTGAAAGTTCGAGCAGCATGTTATTCCATCTTCGTGTGTTGGCGCGGATCGAAAGCATCGCGCAGGCCCTCGCCGACCAGTACCGTCAGCAACATTACGGTAAAGAGCGCGAGCGAGGGGAAAAGGATCAACCACCACGCCCGGCGGAACTGCTGCGCCTGCTGGAGCAGCTCGCCCCAACTCGGCGTAAGCGGCGGCAGGCCGAAACCCAAGAAGTCCAGAGCCGCCAGCGAGCCGATCGCACCGATCAAAGTGAACGGGAAGAGCGTAATGAGCGGTGTGAGGGCGTTGGGCAGGATGTGAATGAAAATGATACGCCGCACGGAAAGGCCTTGGCAACGTGCCGCCTCCACAAAGGTACGGTTGCGAAGGCGCAGGAACTCGGCGCGCATGTAGTGGGAGATGCCGATCCAGTTGAAGAGGCTGTAGCAGACGAGCAGGATCAAGAAGCTGCGGCCGAGAGCTGCACCGATAAAGATCATGACATACAGGAAGGGTAGGGCGCTCCAGATTTCGGTCAGGCGCTGTCCGGCGATGTCGATCCAACCGCCGAAATAACCTTGAATGGCGCCGAGGGTCAGCCCGAAGAACATGGCCCAGAAGGCCAGCAGCAGACCGAAGATCATCGCAATGCGCATGCCGTAGAGCACACGCGCCAACACATCGCGGCCGGCGGCGTCGATGCCCATCCAGTGCCCGCGCACCGGTGGATAGGGCCAGGCGATTTCATTCAGGGCGCAGGCTACCGCCGCCTTGCGTCCTTTCCAGTCGATCGTGGCCGATGGCGCAGTGCCGTTGAAGGCCTCATCGGCCAGACGCAGGATGTCGGGGCGGTGGGCCTCCGGCACGCGATTCCACGCACGACGGTCGGTTGCGGCGAGCGTGCCGTCCGACAGACGTTTGAAACGCAGTTGCAGGGGGTTGTCGGGAGGCTGCGACTGCCGGAACATCAGGCGCACCGATTGCGGCGGCGTGGAACGCGCGGCGCATTCGGGCAACGTCACGCGTGCGGTCAAACCAGTGACGCTGGCGTGTTCTAAGTCGAAGCGCTCTTGCGGCGCGGCGCGTCCATCGAACCGTCGCGTCAGCGTGTCGCGCAACGCCTCAGTCAGGCGCCATTGCGTATCAAGGCGCGTGCCAGCGATGGGTGTTGTCCCCCGGAAAAACGGGGCGACGCTTTGCGGGCGCACGATGGTGCCGTCGCGCAACAGGTTGATACGCCCGACGTGGACTTCGGGCACGACGGAGACCCTGACCGTGCGCGCATGGCGTAGGGTGGCGGCATCCACCACATCGCCGGGGCTGTACGGTACTGGCGCCCAGACCACGCGATTGGCGGGGTTGGTGGAGAAGGCCGGCGACGCGATGAAGGCGGCGTAGTTGACCGGGGTGGCTTCCGCCTCTTCGCCCAGTAGGTCACGTTGCGTCAGTTTCTGGATAAAGGGAAAGAAGTCGCGGCCGTTGACGCGCAGAAAAAGCGGACGGCTGTTGCAGAGCAACTCGGCCACCAGACTGATGGCGAAGAGGATGCCGAGCAGGATCAACGCTGCACGCGCACGACGGATACGCAGAAAGTTGCGTAACCGTTTCTGCGTGAGCGGTGAAAGACGGAAAAGACGGGGCAGGTTCATGAGGAGCCGAAGTGGATGCGGGGATCGATCAACAGGTAACAGAAATCTGACAACAGGTTGCCGGCAAGTTGCATGACCGATGTCAGTGCCAGTAGCGCCAGAAAGACCGCGTAGTCGCGGCCGACCAACGCATCCCAACTCAGGCGTCCCATGCCCGGAATCTCGAAAATGCTCTCAATGATGATGGAACCGGCGAAGAGCATGCCGAGGATCGAGCCGAAGCCGGTCGCAACCGGAATCAGCGCGTTGCGGAAAGCGTGGCACCAGATGGCACGGCGGCGCGTGGCACCCTTGGCTAGAACGGTACGCACATAATCGCTGGAAATCTGGTCCAACAGCGAGTTTTTCATGATCAGGGTCAATACGGCGAAGTTACCTGCCACATAGCAGGTGACCGGCATCGCCATATGCCAGGCGCGGTCTATCAGCCGCGTGCCGAGCGATACCGGCTCCGGAAAATCAGACTCAAAACCGCCCAGTGGGAAGATGTCGCCCAACCCCTCCACCGTGCCGCAGAGCAGCATCTTGAGCACCATGCCCAGCGCGAAGGGGGGGATCGCGTAACCGACAAAGACCACGAGGCTGGAGACGGCATCAAAGGGTTGGCGGTGGCGTAACGCTTTGGCGATGCCAAGCGGGATGCAGATCAGATAACTCAACACAAAACTGGTGATGCCAAACCAGAGCGAGACCGGAATACGTGACGCGATCAACTGCCAAGCGGTACGGTTGGGATAGTCGTACGAGGCGATGCGCATCCCCATGCGCTGTTTAATCAGCCAGTCGAAGTACTGCACGTGCAACGGTCGATCGAAACCGAATTGGCGGTTCAACTCCTGCCGGTACTCCTCGGTCACCTGCGTTACCTGCGCCGCCGACTGTTCACCACCGCTGCCAATGTTGCGCATCTTCATAAGTTGGATATCGACCGGTCCGCCTGGCAGGAGGCGGGTCAGGGCGAAGCACACCACCGTGATGCCTAGAAAGGTAGGGATCACCAATAACAGTCGCCGTATCAGATATGCGAGACGGTCCATAGGGCAGCAGTGTATTAAAAATGACCGGGGCGGACAAGGGTTTCTGGCTTAGTGCAACCAAAACACTAGGCCCGAGCCGGTTCGCACATGGAGCGTCCCCGTACCGCTAAATACGGCGGGAAGGATATTCTGTGCACCACTCCCCTCGCCGCCGTAAATGCCGGCACTGCGGGGGCGCCCGTTGACCTCGAGACCAAAGACCGTCGCGGCGACGCCGTCGGGGAGTACGACCGTACCGCCGTCGGCCACACGCAGCCATACATCGTCTTCTGGCGGCAGGGCATCAGAGGCGGAAACCGTGAGCGTGGCCGTTGCCCCCACGACGAGATTCGTGGAATACCCGAACGCGCGGTTGGTGCTGGCGACGGTGTAGCCTTCCTCCAGCCGGAAATCGCCGGTGTTCGAGTTCGGTTGGGCAAGGATGAGCGTCGTGTCCGTGCCACGTTTGCAGATTGCGAGCGCGCCTCTCAGTTCGGTGCCGGTCCGGTTCAGCATCGTGTCGCCGGGGCCGAGCAGTGTGATCGTGGCAGGCTCGGACGTTGTGAATATCTGGGTGTTCCCTTCGAGTGCGATGCCCTGATCGACCGTGAGCCCGGCGATCGTCAGATCGAAACCGCCGAAATCAATCAGGGAATTGAATTTGTTGTTTCCGTATACCTGACCTAGCTTGATGGTGCAGTTCGTCGAAAACGCATCCGGCGCATGCA
>DUPH01000071.1 GCA_012838435.1 Lentisphaerota bacterium
CTCTCCCTCGGTCACGCGTTCGTAAGACACTTTTGTCTCCTTCCTGTTTACCGCATGAAGGAAGTGTACTTCAACGCGTGGCCGCTTTCAAAACTTTAGGTGTTGCGCTGGCCGGTCGCGCGCGCGGCGCGATGTGAAAGGAGAACCTGTTGTCTATGATCCGTTTGCGCCTGTTGGTTGGTAGCATTGCGCTGTATGCGTGTTTCTGTGGTGCGCAGGAGTGCGGACTGGGAGCCTCGCTCCAGGCTTGCGCCGACGCCGCGTGGCACACAAGCTGGAACCGATTCTACAAGCCCGAAACGCACCTCTTCTACGATTATCTCACCAGCTATGAGCGCGGCAAAGAACTGGCGCACCTGCCTTCGGTTGACGAGGTGCGCCGGCAGGTTCCCAACAACTGCGGCTACGGCACGGGCATGGAAGACGGTATGATTTCGGCCGGCGTCATGCTGGACACGGTGGTTGACCGTTATGCCGTCACCGGCGAGACGAATCTGTCAGCGTGCGCTCGCGAGATTGTGAAGGGTATCCGCCTCTGCACGTTCGGTCACGGCTTCACGGGCTTCGTCGCGCGCGCGGTCTGTCACGAGGATTTGACGAGTATCTACATCTCTTCGTCGCGTGATCAGTACACACATGCGGTGCATGGCCTCTGGCGCTATGCGCGTAGCCCGCTCGCAGACGAGGCGGATTGCAAGCAGGCCGCCGAGATTTTGGAGGCAATCGCCGACCGCATGTTGTGCAACGTGACCCCCGAAAACGACTACGATTCGCTACGTGCCGACGGCACACGTGACGATCGTGGCATCAGCACCATGTGGAACGTACAGGGTCACGAAGCGGCACGTCTACCGATGATCTACGCCGCCGCCTGGGACCTGACGCGGCGTCCGGTCTATTATGAGGCTTACCGGCGTTACATAGCACCGGCGATTGAGCAGTCGTTGGCCTTTGACTGCAAGCGTACAAGCTCATGGGGACTGACGCAGATGCAGGGCTCGCTGGAACTGTTGGACGCCTTAGAGACCGACCCCGCGATCAAAAAACAGATCGGTGAAGCGATGCAGCGCGTGTCGGCCTGCTGCGCCCCACGAGCGTCCGCCGCAGTCAAGCGTAGCGATACCCTTGACTTGCAGGCTATCGCCCCCGACTGGCGTGTGAGCGGTGGGCTGGTCAATCCTTATCGCCGCTCTTGGTATGTGGTGCGCGAAGTCGGCGAGATGCTGATTGCGATATTGATGGACGAGCGCCGTGTCGTGACTGAGACGGCGCAGCGCGACCTGGCCGCGATGTTGCACAAACTTGACTACAACCGTGTCTCGACCTGCGGCATTTTCCATTTGCAGAGTGCCTATTGGAAGGCGCGCCGTCGCGGACTGTTTCAACACATGCAACAAGTGGATACCAATCGCAGAGAGAATGAGGGGGAACGATGATGCGGTTCATACGCGGGATTACGGCTCTTGTCGGATGTGCGGTTTTCGTGACGGCTGGCGGAGACGCTTGGATGGCAGCGGCGCAAAATCTGCCGAAGGACACCCTGCAGGACCTTGGCGCGCCGCCCCCGCAACCGGGCGATGAAGCGTGGACCTTCATCGAGGACCTCAAGTTACCTTTGTGGGGCAACGGCCTAGGCTGGAGCCAGCGGGCGGTGGCGGCGGACGAGGCGGACCTGAGTCGCGGCGTGCGCGTCAACGCGACCTTCCCGGATGTCGAAGGGGTGCTCAAAACGGCCTATGCTGATCTGGCGGACTTCTGCGCGGCCGCGAAGCTGCCTGCTGACGGCCCGTATGTGATTGAAACGGCAAAGGCGCAGACCCCGGTTTTTGAGGCTTACCGGATCGAGGTCGCCGCAGACCGCTGCCGGATTTTGGCTGCTGACACGGAGGGCATCCGGCGCGGCATATTCAAGGTCGAGGATATGATGCGCGAGGCTGGCGGGCCATTCCTTAAACTGGGGACGGTTGAGCGCAAGCCCTTCATCAAGTCCCGCATCTCCCGTTGTTTCTTCGGCCCGATCAAGCGTCCGCCGCGTTACCGCGATGAACTCATGGACGATGTTGATTATTACCCCGACCAGTACCTCAATCGGCTTGCACACGAAGGGATCAACGGATTGTGGCTCACGATCACGTTTCAGGACCTGTGCAAGACGAGTGTGGCTCCAGAGTATGGGGAGCACGCCGAGCGTCGTCTGGCCAAGCTCCGCAAGACGGTTGAACAGTGTCGGCGCTACGGTATCCGCATTTACATTTTTTCGATTGAGCCAAAAGCCTGGGAAGCCGACTCGCCGATTGTCAAACGGCATCCGGAACTCGGGCGCGACCGTATCGGGAACACCCGGCCGTTCTGTCCATGGTCTGATATCTCGGAGCGCTATCTCTATGAATCGACGCATTTCATCTTTTCGCAGGTTCCCAACTTGGGCGGACTGATCAACATCAGCCACGGCGAGCGCCGCACGAACTGCCAGAGCGTGATTCTTCCGACTAGTGACCGGCGTTCATCCTGTCCGGTCTGTTCAACGAAGGAGCCGTGGGAGAACATTTACGCGACTCTGACGCCCATGGCCAAAGGCATGCACGATGCCAATCCCGACGCGCACTTCATCGCCTGGTTCTACATGCCGCAAGACGATCCGCCCGCCGATTGGGTTTATGAACTTCCCAAGCACTGCCCGGAGCATATCACGGTGCAGTTCAACTTCGAATCGGGCGTGACCAAGGATGTGTTCGGCCGCGGCCGCAGAGGTGCGGACTACTGGATATCTACGCCGGGGCCGAGTCGGCGGTACGAGCGGCTGGCATCATTCGCGAAAGAGGCGGGCACGCCGATGTCGGCTAAGATTCAGACCGGTTGCTCGCACGAGGTGGCCACGATCCCGTTTGTCCCGGTGCCCGGGATGCTCTACCGCAAGTTCAGCGCGATGCATGAACTGGACGTTTCTAATGTGATGCTCTGCTGGTATTTCGGCAACTACCCCGGCATCATGAACCGTGCGGCGGGTGAGCTTTCATTTGAGCCGTTCCCGGAGACCGAGGCAGCGTTTATGAGCCGTTTGGTCGGGCCGGAGTGGGGACGGCATGCTGAAACGGTCGCGCGTGCCATGACGCTTTTCACCGAGGGGTACGGTCATTATCCGCTGGTCACTGAATTTCAGTATTGGGGACCCATGCATGACGGCGTTGTCTGGCCGTTGTTACTGCGGCCCCGCGATGTGCCGCTCGCGCCGACATGGCAGATCGCCTGGCACACGGGCCAGCATATCGGAACGCCGTTCGCGCCGAGCGGCGACCGGATCGGCGAGGCGCTAGGCCAGGTTTATACCTTGTCGGAGGCGATTGAAGAGTGCCGGGTCATGAGCGACCTATGGGATCAAGGCGTGGCGCTGCTTCGTTCGGTAGAGGCCGATCCCGGCCTGCTGCCCGAGCGGCGGCTGGATATTGGCGTGGCCCGGGCATTGGGGATTCAGTTCCGCAGCGGTCTGAACATTCTCCGGTTTTATGATCTGCGCGAACGCATGGTGAACGAGCCGCCGGAGAAGCAGTTGGTGACCCTCAAGGAGATGCGGCGCATTGTGGAGGAGGAGCACAAAAGCGGTACGGAGTTGATCAGCCTGTGTGAACGCGATTCGCGTCTGGGATTCCACTCCGAGGCCGAGGGATACAAGTACTTCCCTGAAAAAATCCGCTGGCGCATGAACCAGTTGAAGAACGTGCTCGAAAAAGAGATTCCGGTGCTTGAACGCGAGATCACCTCCGGCAAGGATGTGTTCGCGGTGTACGCCGGACGTACGCCAGCCGGTGTGTCGTTGCATTCGCGTTACTGCGGTGAGATCGGCGACCGGATTCGCGAACTTTCCAAAAGTCTTCCTGAGGATACGGCTTGGCAAGTGTGCGAGAAACCCTCGCCCCGCACGACCGGCGCCAAAAACTTCCGCTGGACCGTCTGCCACGACCGCGATGCCTTTTATGTGGTGTATGACGGTGCGGATAAATCGGATCGGATCATGTTGATGCTGGAGCCGCGCCGTCTCTGGACATGCCTCCGATATGACATGTCCGGTTCGGGAGAGAAATTATCGCAACACTCACATAAGCACGATGTGTACGCGCGGGAGGGTGCCAACGGCTGGCAGGGATGGATGCGCTTGCCCTTTGTTTCGCTCGGCATGGATGCTGCGGCACCGGCCGCATTGCGGATCAACGTCCGGCATGTGTCAGGCGGCGGCGAACGTTCATGGATCGCACGCGATCCGTGGCCCTACAGGCTCCGGTTGTGCAATGAAAACCC
>DUPH01000072.1 GCA_012838435.1 Lentisphaerota bacterium
CTCTCCCTCGGTCACGCGTTCGTAAGACACTTTTGTCTCCTTCCTGTTTACCGCATGAAGGAAGTGTACTTCAACGCGTGGCCGCTTTCAAAACTTTAGGTGTTGCGCTGGCCGGTCGCGCGCGCGATCGAGTTTGGTGGCAAGGTGTTTGTAAAAGCGGTGCCGCAGGCCACACGTCCCTTCGTCCCTGCACTTCGTCCAAAACACTTCGTCGCTGGCGCAATCGACTAAGAGTGAAGACTAAGTGTATCCGACTAAGTGTGGGGACTAAGAGTGTATCCGCGCACAGCGCGGAGAGAAAGCGGTGCCGCGACCTCGCGCACAGCGCGACTCTTGTCACCGCACTCCAAATTTTGCAGCCTTACTTGAGCGTTGAAAGTTGAACGCTTTCTGAAACCGCCAAGGTGCCCCTGTTTTTCATGAAGTTTCATGTTTCATGGTTCCACTTGAACGTTGTTGCGGTTGACGCGATCCAGCAAATAATTGGCCGCCGGATCGCCGACTACTTCTTCTTTCACGCTGTCCCAAGTGATTTTCCGCTTAAGGCGGAACGAAGCCAGCGCGAGGTGCATGGGCAGCGTCATTTTCCGAACATACGGCAGATTGCTTTCGGGCACGCCCCGGCTTTTGACCGCATCCAAGAAATTGCGATGATGACCGGGCGAGCGCGGCAGCGTCACCGGCACATTCGGCAGATCGTCCAGCACCTCTTTACCGATACGGATCTTGCGCGTTTCATAGTCGCAGGTGAGCGTCCCCTTCTCTCCTTCGAAGTGTGCGCCGATCGACATCTTGTCCGCTCCGGGAACCGGCGGCGGCTTGGTGGTCCAATGGACGTTCAATCCCTTGAACGCGAAATCGGCGTCAATCCACTTCGGCGTGTCGGCAATGCCGTCCCCGGGCACCTCGCCGCGCGCATCAATCGTCGTCAACCCCTCGGGCTGCAGCGACATGAAGAGTATATCGGCGATGTGGCACCAGAAGTCCGCAAACACGCCGCCCGAATAATCGAAGAAATAACGGAAAGTGCCGTGGCAGCGTACCGGCGTGTACTCCGCATACGGCGCCGGGCCAAGCCACATGTTCCAGTCCAACGTGTCCGGCGGCCTTTGGTTGGCGGGGAATCCGAATCCGCGCGAGCCGCCGGTCTTCCACAGGCGGACGGTGCCGATCTTGCCCAGAACACCGGATTGGATGATCTCCGCCACGCGATGGTAGTTGTCACCGGCGTGGATTTGCGTCCCGAGTTGAAACACCGCCCCGGTCCGGCGCTGGGTCTGTTCCATGCGTTGCCCTTCACGCAATGAGTAGGAGAGCGGCTTTTCACCGTACACGTCCTTGCCGGCCTCGAACGCATGGATCGCGACCAAGGCGTGCCAATGGTCCGGCGTGGCGCAGGTCACCACATCGATATCCTTGCGCTCAAGAATACGCCGGTAATCGGCGTAGGTCTGCGGCTTGGCCGTCGGCTTGCGCTGCACGAGACGTTGAGCACTCGCCGCCAGCCGCGTGCTGTCTACGTCGCACAGCGCGACCGTCTCAACATCCGGCATGGCGGAGAATGCATTGATATGCGCGCCACCCATGCCACCGGTTCCGACGTGCGCAACCCTGATGCGCTCGCTCGGCGGCGTTTGCGCCCGCGTGATCAGCGCCCCGTAAAAGAGCGTCGCTCCCGACTGTTTCAAAAAATTTCTGCGTCCGATGTTCGTCTTCATCATGCCCCCCCCCTATTCCGTCACTTCCGCAACATGCCCAGCAACCACGTCACATATCCGGCGGTCGGTGCAGACGGTTTTGTGTCGAGCGCTTCCCGCAGCGCCCGCGACGCCGCATCGCGCACCGCCGCATCCGCCTGCGGCGCGCTGGCAGCCGCCGTAATGTCGAACAGCGCCTGCCGCGCCACACTGCGCGCCATGACCGACTCCCCTTCCATCGTCCGCACAAGCGGGACGATCATCACAGGGCCGAGCGCCACCGCCGCCTCGCGCGCCTGCACACGGAAACGTTCATCCGCATGCGAAAAGCCCGCCAGCACATAATCCGGCTCCCTGTCCAAATCACGGAGTTCGATCTTGCGGAACTGCGCGAACTCTCCCTGCTTGCTGTGGTTAGACTGAAAGCCGATCGCGCCGGACAGCAGTTTCGCATTGAGTGCCTTGACCGCGAGGGTATCTGCGCGGGTCGTGAGTTTTCCATCCACCGAGACTTCGACCGTATTGCGGTCACAGCGGATTTCCATCCGGTGCCAGATGCCGGTCGTCTCGTCGGGCCGATTGGTCACCGCGACATATCCGTACAACGATCCCGTACAATGCAGGTCATCACGGTGTGGCGTCCACGGCGCCAGCAACTGCACCTCCACGCCGGTGCCCCACGGATTCTTGGGATCGCAACGGATCAACACGCCGCTATTTCCGACTTTGGAGAGCAGATACTCGAAGCGCAACACATAATTGCCGTACCACGCCGTCGTGAAAATGTCGCTGCCATTCGGAACGCGCGTCTCAAGAATGCCGTCTGCGACCGCGAAGGCTGGCGGCTTGCCGGTCGGCATCATCCATCCCGACAGCTCCTTGCCGTTAAAGAGCGGCGCGAACGCACCATCCGCAGCACCGAACGCCGTCGTTGCCGCGACCAAACACCACATGACAGGTCTGAATACAGTCACAAACACCTCACTATTGTACAAGTTGCACAACCAACCAACGGTGCCACTGTAGTTTTTCCTGCCCTGAGAGTCAAGACGCCTTCAACGTTTGTTTTTGCGCGTGGTTGACGCCCTCACCTTAACCGCGTACCATGACCACCGATGGTCGAGTACTGGAAGAAAGGAAGCCTGTAACGGTTCGTGTAAAAGACGGGCAGACGGTGGGGCGCGGGCGTGTATAGTTGTCCAAAATGCAAGATTGCGATGGAGACGGTCAAAAGCCGGACCGGAGTGTTTTGGCGATGTCCGTCCTGCTCGGGCCGCTCCGCCACGATTGCCTTGCTTCGGAAAAGCGTCCCGGCAAAGGTCGTGAACGCGGTCTGGCTAGCTGCGCGATCCGGAGCCTTTCCTGCGATCCATACGTGTCCGGCCTGTATGAGCCGTATGGTCGAGGTGCCTGCCGACGAAAAGCGACTTTTTATCGACGTCTGCACCCGGTGCCAGTTCGTCTGGTTCGATATCGGCGAAGAGGAAGCAATGCCCAAGATCCCCCGCACGCCTTCTTGGGAGGAGACGCTCCCGCCGGAGATGCGCCAGCGGCTGGCAATCTTGGAGATCGAACGCATCCGTGAGGCAAGGGAGTTGGAAAGCAGCGGCAGCATGCCCGACGTCTGGTGGCAGTGGATTCCGGGCTTGTTCGGGCTTCCCATCGAACAAGGGGCCAGTATATGCCGGAGCCGGCCATGGGTGACGTGGACACTGGGGACACTCATCGTGATGGTAGGGCTCGCAACACTGGGAGACCTCCCGGCCGCCATTCAGCAATACGGTCTCGTGCCGGCACAAGCGGGCCGTCTTGGCGGTCTGACGTTCGTGTCCTCATTCTTCCTGCACGGTGGCATTGCGCATCTACTGGGCAACTTGTATTTCCTTCTGGTTTTCGGAGACAATGTGGAAGACTGGTTGGGCTGGAAACATTTTTTGCTCCTGATTGTTGGCGCGTCACTACTTGGCAACATCGTACACATTCTCGCGGACCCGAGTTCTACAGTTCCTTGTGTTGGCGCGAGCGGCGGCATTTCGGGAATTCTTGCATTCTACGCATCGAAGTTCCCGAACGTGAGGCTCAAGCTGTTCTTCCGGTACCTGATGGGTGCCCACTGGCTGTCCATATCTGCGCGCGCGGCATTTTGGGTCTGGGTCGCGCTGCAGTTGTTCGGCGTCCTTACGCAAGTATCCGGCTTCAGCAACGTATCCGCGCTGGCGCATCTGGGCGGCGCAAGTGCAGGCTTGATATGCTACATGTTCCACCGGAATGACTAAAACTTAAATGAAGGCTAAGCCTAAATCGGTCGTTTACACAGCGCGCCCGGTACGTCCATCACAAAACGCGGCAACGCAAGACCGCCGATCCGTTCTGCCAACTCACGTTCGAGCGAACGGGCGCGTCGCAACGACACGCGGAAGTGCGCGATCCCCGCAACCGGATCGCACAGAAACACATAATACGGCCGCACGCGGATGCGCTGCAGGCCCGCGCAGAGCGCGAAGAGCGCCTCAACCGAATCGTTGACACCCTTGAGCAGCACGGTTTGATTGGAGACGGGGATCCCCGCGTCCACCAAGCACGCGCACGCCGTGACTGCCTCCGGAGTGATTTCGCGCGCGTGGTTGAATTGGGTGTTGACCCAGACCTTCTTGGAAACCCCCAGCGCACGCGCCAGTTCCGGCGTCACGCGCATGGGCAGCGTCACCGGCACACGGGTACCGATGCGCACGGCATCGATCTGAGGCAAGCGAGCAAAAGCGCGTACCAGTCCTATCAGTCTGCGGTCGGAGAGCAGTAACGGATCGCCCCCCGAAAGCAGCACCTCGCGCACCTGGGGGTGCGCCTGCACCCACGCCACGGCTTGCGCCACCTGCGACGGCGTACGCACGACGTCGGCCGTACCGAGCAGCCCTTTGCGGGTACAATGTCGGCAGGCCATGGCACATTGGTCATGCGCCATCACCAGCACACGGTCGGGAAAACGCTGCTTGAGACCGTGGCAACAGGCCGCCTGCGCGGTTTCGTGAAACGGGTCTGCCGTCATGCCGGGCTCATCAATTAGCTCAGCCGCCGCAGGCAAGGCTTGCAGCGCGAGCGGATCGGCGGGGGCTCCCGGACGTAACAGCGATAAAGCATACGGTGTCAGCCGGATCGGATAACGGTGGTGTACCCGCTCCGCCATGTCGAGGTCAACGCCGTACGCCGCGAGTTCGGGCACGGGACCGACGACTGCATGGCGCATCTGCCAACGCCAATCCTGCCACTCTGCGGGTGAACATTGAAGGCGATGCGTTGGGGACTGGACGCTCACGGTGTCAGAAGGCGACATGAACCTTTGGCAGTGCGGCACGTATGCGCGCCTTCTCCGTGTCGTCGATCGGACAGCGCACCAGAGAGAGCACCTGCAAAGAGGTCCAGCCCGACAAATCATCCGGCAGCTTGCTCACCGGGCAGCCGTTCAGATCCACCTGACGCAGTTTTGGCAACTGGGTCACCCACGGCGGTATCTGCGTCACTTTATTGCCGCTGAGACTAATGTCCTCCAACAGGGGCAGGTCCTTGAGGCATTCTGGAACCGTCGTCAAAAGGTTGTCGCGCAGGTAGATGCGCTGCAGGCGCTTCAACCCGGCGAGTTCCTGCGGCAAAGCGGTCAATTTGTTGCTGTTCAACCTCAGCCAGCGCAACCCACTGATCTGACCCAATTCGGGCGGCAACGCGCCGAGTTGGTTGACATCCAAATTGAGGTAAGAGAGCGCGGTCAGATTGCCGATGGCCGCTGGCAGTTCCTTGATCTTGTTGTCTGACAGATAGAGCCTTTCGAGTCCGGCCAACGCAAACACCGCATCCGGTACCGTTTCCATCTGCGTAGCGGACAGGTCTAACTGTTTCAACGCCTTCAGGTCAGCGAGTCCCTCCAACGTGCCTAACCCTTGTGTCCCGCGCAGTTCCAACACAGTAAGCTTCGGCATACTGGCCAGCTCTCGCGGAAAGCCGGAAAGGTTCTGTTTGGCAAGAATGACACGCTCGACCGCAGCCTGATTCGTGATGGCCTCATCCAATGAACGTGCCGTAACGGGCCGGTACGGGGCCTCACGGTTCTCAAAACAGCCTGCACACAGCAGCAACGCCAGCGCGGCGATCGTCGACATACTCGTTTTCATTTGTTCAATCTATTCCTCGTCATTGATTCCCGCCCTACACACGGGCTCGTCCAAAACCGGTCGTCACCAATTGCTCCTATGCGTGTCTTACGCGCGCCAAGGCCGCTTGCGCTCAACAGGCTGATCCAGAATGCCCGTAAGCAGATTCACGTCCTCAACAATCTGGAAATCATACATACCGACGCAAATGAAGTCCGCCCCGCTCTTGAACGCATAAGGGAACGCCTCTTGGGGGCGGAGCGCACCGGCCGCCAACACTTTGAAAGCGATCCACGGCTGCTCCAGCTTTTCCATAAACGCCACGGTCTCTTCCGGGTTCATGCACCAGATATTGTCGTGTTGCGGACCATCTGGGCGAGCCGACCAATAGTTCAATTGGTGCAGTGTCTTCATCCAGAAATCGGGCACCAAGTCATGCTCGACACAAAACTTGATCGTCTCGAGTTTATGCGCGCCAATGCCAACCGGTACTCCGAGCTTACGCATGCCCTCCAAAACTTGCGCGAACTGCTTGTAGTCACCTTTCTCGGCCATTCTGTCGGAGATTCCCCCGTGCGTGTACACCGCCGAGGCTCCCCGCTCAACCGATAGTTGCGCACCGCGGATCAAACCATCCTTGTGACCGCAATCCGAGAGGAACATGATCTTACCACCCTCTTTTTGCCAGTAATCATTGATCACCCGCATCAACGCCGGGTTCGTCAAAATCGAATTGATCCCGCACGCCTCGGCCATCTTGAACGTGCGGAACACGCGCCAGTCTTCATGGTACGCCTTGACCAACTTGTCCGTATAGAGCAGGTCGCGTGCGTGCGCCCAACCGCCGATCAGGTTGCCGCCCAGAATCATACGGCTTAACTTGAGTGAACCGATTGTCCCATATTGATCGATGGGCTTTTTGAGGTCTTTAACATCGACGAAGCTAAAGGTCTTGACGGTCGCACTCGTCACGGCATCCGGCTGGGCCAGCAGGTTCTCGCGCTCCCACACACGCCCGTGCCGACGGAAGAGCGCATAACCGAAGGCCCCCAGTACCGGCAGCGAGCTGAGGCTCAGCAACAGATCGCGGCGAGCGGTGGAGGCGACCGGTTCACCCTGTACCCCCTCTTTGGCTTTTCGCAGGCTGCGCTTGAAACAGGTACGCGGCAAGGAGGCCAGATAGGAGCCCAGCCCGTATGACGGTACCAGCATGACAACCAGCAATGCCACCGCCTCGACAACATTACGATCGATAAAGAGGAAGTGGCCCTCGGAATAAGCATAAGCCGACAGGAAAGGCGGCTGCGCCACGTAGTAAAACGCCAACAGCAAGATGCCAGCCGCCGCGGCCGGTCGCACCAATATACCGATAATCAACGCCAAGCCGATCAGCGTCAGTCCCCACATGTTGACTAGATCGACGATCCGCAGGAGCCAAGGCGTATCGGCGATCATCTTGAACAGCGGCGCGGCAAACCACGAACTCATGCGCAGGTATCCGGCTGATGACCAACCGCCGGGCTGGATCAACTTCCAAATTCCCTCATACAGGAAATGCCACCCAATCAACATTCGCAACAAGGTGACTGCCAAACTTTTTTTCATTCTTTCCCCGCCGATCGCCGAATACGCACGGAACCAAAATCAATCCGCTCCATTGATAGATTGATCGTAGCAAACGCTGTTCAACGGGCACAAGGTCTTTTTGGGTGTTGGAAGTCGAACGGGTGAATGCTTTTCAAAACGCACCGAACCTGTTTAAATACCCCGCCATCTGCGATGTTTGTGCCTGCAAGAGGTGTTGGCGCGACAGACACGATGACGATATGACGATGGAGGTTTTTTTCTGTGAAGCGTGTTTTTCTTTTTTTGACGGTACTGGTGCTTGCTGGCAGCGTGATCGCTCAGCGCCCTAAAGGTTGCATTTCACGAACGCCCTACATCGGCGCGATTATCGTAGATGCTGACACCGGAGCGACATTGTTTGAGGACGGGGCGGATGTGCCGGGCTACCCCGCCAGTACGCTGAAGCTGATGACTCTACTGGTAGTACAAGAACAGATCAATGCTGGCAAGGTGAGACTTGATGATACCGTTAAAGTTTCGGTCGAGGCTTATAAAACCGGCGGCTCGCAAGTGTATCTCGACCCGAGGGAGACCTTCCCGCTGGAGGAGATGCTATACGCCATGATGATCCAGTCCGCGAACGACGCGGCGGTTGCGCTGGCCGAGCATGTGGCGGGAACCAAAGAGAGTTTTGTCGAACTGATGAATACGCGCGCCCAACAGATCGGCATGAAAGATACGCGCTTCACCTCGGTCCACGGCCTGCCACCCTCAGCGGGACAGCGCCCCGATGTTTCGACCGCCCGCGATATGGCTCTGCTCGGACGCGAACTGTGCAAACATCCCGAGATTTTCGCCTACACCTCCGCCGTCTACCGTCAACTCCGCGCCAACACGCCGCGCCCCTTTGACATGCGCACGCACAACCCTTTTCTCAAAGAGCGCGTGGAGGGCTGCGACGGATTCAAGACGGGCTATACGGCAAGCGCTGGCTGGTCGATCGTCGTGACGTCGAAACGCAACGGACGGCGCGTGATCGTCGTGGTGCTGGGCAGTGAGAACCGTAAATTGCGCGACGCCCAGGCGCGCGAGTTGTTGGAGAAAGCCTTCACGCTGCTGCCGGGCGCCCCGGTGTCGGCTGCTGCCCGGCGCACATCGGCCGCGGGGGCCGTCCCCCCGCCGCCCCCGCCGCCGCCGGTTGCGCGGTGATGGGCGTCGGTCACCCCAGCAAGGGTGATTGATTCAGTCTGCGGTGGAGTGCACCGTGCGGTGTCAAACGACTCTCATACAGCGTCACGCCTTTGACCGTCCAGTCGCCGAACTCGATCTCTCCGTCGTTCTCCGTCGCACGGACCAAATTCCGGTTGTTGGTTTTGCTGCGGCAGCGCCCGAGCGTAATGTGTGGCCGGAAATCCGATGTCTTTTTTTTCAAGCCGTATTTTTCCAGTTCCAACCACAACTGCTCGTGCAGAAGGTCAAGCTCAGGCGAAGGATCAACACCCGCCCACAAGGTCGTCGGCATGCGCTTGGTTCCAAAGACGCCCAATCCATACGCACGGCATACGAACGGCGGCAGCGTCGCACACACGCGATCGGCTGCTGCGGTCACATGCGGCAGAATCAGCGGTGCCACCTCACCCAAAAAGGCTAGAGTGATATGGAGTTGATCACGCTTGCGCCATGCGACGCCTGAAGCGATCGGTGCCAACCGATCAACCGCGTTGCAAAGAGAGATTTTGACATCGTCAGGTACCGGAATCGCGAAAAAAAGTCTCATGCCAAGAAGATACACAAATCAGCCGTGCAAGCGGAAGTAATAAGTTCGCCCGCAACACGCGGGTTTTCCTGTTGACCGACACAGTAAGTTCCCGTACGCTAGGACCACTTTTTCGGAACCGGTGTTTTTGATATGCCGAATATTCAATGACGAAAGTTGCATGGACACATGAGTGAGAATCGTTTAACCCTCTTGGCTGTTTCTGATCTGCACTATACAGGACTGGCTCGCCAGACAGATCAAACGCAGCACATGCGCGGTGAACTAGCGCGGGCTTTGTTAAAAAAAGTTTTCTTACGCCTCCGCCACATGGGAATCAAACCGGACGCAACCCTCGTTCTTGGCGATCTGGTGGAAGACAGCGCAGACCGCAACGCCCCGCTGGACATGGTGTCGCTACACGGAGAACTCCTGCGCAGCGGTATTCCTTTTCTGGTTGTCCCGGGCAACCATGATGGCGACCCCGCCACTTTTAACGCGCTCTTCGGAAGCGAGCCGGGCCTTCACAAAATCGGTGGTTACGGCTTTATGTTGTTCAACGACCACTACAACGAAAACCGCGAATGCATACGCGCGACGGCGGACCTCGCGGCACTCAAAAAATGTGCCGCAGACCATCCCGATTTGCCGTTGGTCGCCGTGCAGCACCCACCGATCTATCCGCCGATCGACTCTCATTATCCGTACCGGCCGACCAACGCGGCAGAGATCATTGATGCGTATCAGAAGTCCGGCGTGATTCTTTCGCTTAGCGGCCACTACCACAAAGGTCAAAAAGCACGCGTGCACGAACGCATCCTCTACCACACGGTTCCTGCACTGTGCGAGCCGCCGTTCCGATTCAGTCTCATCCACTTGGTTGATTCGCGCGTGGAGATCGAGGATCTGTGCCTTGGCTTGCAGGTGCCGAACATCATCGATGTGCACTGTCATACTGAGCATGCCTATTGCGGCACGACTGCCGACACTGCGCCGTGTGTAGCATTGTCGCAGGCGCTGGGTGTCTCAACCCTCTGCATCACCGAGCATGCCTTCCAGCTTTATTTTGATAAACCGAACGCCATGGGTTTTCGTTGGCAGTCCGATCCCTCCATGGTGAAGGCGGTCTGGGAGACGCCCGAACGCGGTCGCATGGCAGCC
This sequence comes from Lentisphaerota bacterium, assembly GCA_012838435.1. GTDB lineage: Bacteria > Verrucomicrobiota > Kiritimatiellia > RFP12 > UBA1067 > DUPH01. Next base: position 10,323 of record DUPH01000072.1, read on the forward strand.
TACCGTCAGTTCGCCGCAAAGTTACGCTCGCCTTTTGTCAAGATCGGCTTAGAGCTAGACCTCCTTGACGACGGGAACTTGTTGCTTGCGCCAGAAGACCTCGACTTCGACTGGGATATCGCCATCGGTGCCATTCATGTGATACCGGGCTTTGTTCCCGGGCGCACATCGCAGCAAGAGGCCGAGAGGCTCTTCCTGCGCGACGTCGAACGATTGCTTGAACGCGACATCGATGTGCTGGCCCACCCGTTCCGTTTCTTCACGTTCAACCACCTCAAGGTGCCCTCCCATTTGTTTGCCACGCTTGCCGGCCTGCTCGCCGACAGCGGAGTGGCAACGGAGGTTAATTTTCACGCCTACCAGCCCGAAACAGCATTTATCCGCATGTGTGCCGAAAAGGGAGTGAAAATCGCGCTGGCCTCTGATGCCCACGACCTGGCGGAAGCCGGTGAGTTCTGGCCGCACGTCAATGCGCTGCGGCAAGCCGGCATCACACCTAAGATGTTTCCGGATACCCTTTTCACGTTCAAAAACACGATTGCAACGCCGTGAGCGTTATGGGCCGTGAGCGCGCGAGAGAATGACATGGTCGTCGATGTTCATGTCCACACCTTTCCTGACAACCTCGCAATACGCGCATTGCAGAAGCTCGTCGATAAGGCGGACAATAGAATCACTACCGTCGGAGACGGCACGGTCGGTGGACTCTTAAAGCAGATGCGCGCAGCAGCGGTTGATTATGCGGTGGTGTGTCCGATCGCCACGCGGCCGGCACAATTTGCGGGAATATTGGCTGAGGCTGACGCGTTACGTTCGGGAGAGCGCGGAGCAGAAGCGGCGGCACACCTGATCCCCTTCGCATCCGTTCATCCTGACGATGAAGCGCGCTTCAGCCATCTGCGGCAGGTGGCAGAGAGGGGCATCCGCGGCATCAAACTGCACCCGTACTATCAGCCATGCGTGGTAGACTCGTCTGAAATGCTGGAATATTTCCGGTGCTGCCGCGATCTCGGCCTAGTAGTTCAATGCCATTGCGGCTTTGACATCGGCTTTCCGCTTGACCCCGTATGTAACCCGGCGCGAATCGGTCGCGTCATTCGCAGCGTGCCCGGATTACGGCTGATTGCCGCGCATCTGGGCGGCTGGCTTCAGTGGGAAGAAGCCTTGAGCCACCTCGTGGGACAGGATATCTACCTTGACACGTCGATCCTACCAATGAATGCAACGGAAGACGCCCCGCAACGGGTGCTGCGCGAGCACCCCGTTGATCGATTGCTATTCGCCACGGACTGGCCTTGGCTGAGCTTCGGCGAGGGCATTGACTTCGTGCGCTCCGGAATGGGATCCCTCGCGCACGAGCAGCTTGTGCTCGGGGGCAACGCCGCTCGCCTACTAGGCATCAAGAAACCGGCACCCTGGTAAGAGGGCGCACATCCTACGCGTTGATCGCCTCGCCGGGCTGTGATCAGCCCTGCTGGGATTGTCTCAGCTTGTAGATACGCTCCATACGCTCGGAGATATCTTCAAAGCCGATATCCGCTCCATAGACATCCTTGTAATACCCGAACGCCTTTTCGATATCGCCCGCCTCTTCGGCCAATTTGCCCAAGGCGAACACCACCTTCTTCTTGAGGTCGTCCATGATCGGCAATTGATCATTAGCGGTTTCAAGCTGCATAACCGCCATGTCGCGCTGGCCCTTATGAGCGAAGCACATCGCCAGATAGTAGAGCGACGCGATGCGCTCTTTCGGGCTACGTTGCGAGAGCTGAAACTGTCCGATCGCATCGTCGTAATGCTCGTACATGAAATACTGCATCCCCAACTCGTAGCGCAGCTTGAGGTCGTTCGGATAACGCTGCACACGGGCACTCAAATCATCAAAGATGAACTGATTCATCTCGACTTCCAGTTCAGCGGCGCCCTCCGCGTCACCGGCCTCCTTCATCGCATCAATCTTGGCTTCAAACGCAGATATCCGGGTGGACGTTAACGTGCGATCAAGTTCGGGATCAGCAGCATTAATCTTACGCGCCGCCTCTAGGACTTCGACAGCTTCATCGAAACGCTTGCTCTGCGACAGCAGCCGTGCCAGTGCACGGTAGTAGTTCAGATTGTTCGGTTCCTGCTCGATACGCGCACGGGCCTCCTCGATCAACGCATCCGCATCGGAACCGGCGATGACCGCCTTGGCCTGCATGTCCAGTTTCTTCGCCTGATCCTTGTCGGCAATCAAGTCGCGGTAAGCATCCTTCTTACCGGCGGCCTCTTCCCATCCTGCCGCCATCGTCACACGCGCCTCGGCATCTTTGAGTTGCTTGAAGATCGTTTGGTCATTGGGCAGGTAGGCGTTCAACTTCACGTAGGCATCGCGCGCCTTGGTGTAATCGCCGACCGTCATGTAGTAGTCCGCCACCCGCCGTAGCAACTCCATATCATCTGGGTTATTCTCGTACGCCGCTTCGACCGTAAAGAGCGCGGCCTCTGGGTGGCCGGCCGCTTCCGCCGCTTCAACCGCCATCTCGACATTCTGAGAGTGGAGCGGATTGAGCGTCAGTAATTTTTCGCACTCAATCAATGCGGTTTCGGCCTTACCAGCCTTCAGCAACCCCGCTATTTTCACGCGCATCATCGCCGCTTTGACATCATCAAGCTTCGTCGTCAGCCCGCTCTTCTTTTCCTTACGGAACTTTGCGATTTGCGTGGCACGGAGCAACTTGCGCGCCCTAGAAAATCCGGGCGACAGCGACACGCACTGCATAAGCAGGTCTATCGCGATATCAAAATTGCCACGTTCAAAAGCGGCGCTACCCTTGTTGAAAAAGTTTTGCGCCTGTTGATTCCTCAGATCTGCTCTCTCGCCTGTCATAAAAGATCCTAGATTCGAGTTGTCCCCAAAACCACATTGAGGGGGCGATTATAGAGCCGTACCCGATCCTCCGTCAAGACCGATCCTCGCGATTTAGCGATTTCGCAACTTCCAGAGTTGCATCCGACTCCTATCCGCGCTAATGTGAAACACATGACCGCCTTCAACAAGAAGAAACGCGCATCGCGCACCTTCGTCAGACCGTCCTCCCCTCGCCGTGAGCGTCGCGCACGACTCACGCCCACTGAGCGACGCGCGCTTCTGCTCGTCGTGTTTTTGTTCCTCGTAGGCATGCTGGTGCAGGCCATCCGCCAGACTCAGGACCAGTCCGCGCAACGCCCTACCGCACAGCATTCAGCCTCACGACCGCGACGGCATGCATCACGGTGAATTTGTGATGACCAGTATCGGCTTACTAAACCGCGGATCCTCATACTCAATCACCCATCTGAAGAAGAGCTGCTTGGCCGCTGAAAACTCGTCATTCAGGTGAGGGTTCTGAATAAACACGCGGGTCGTATGATTGCTGTCGAAAGACGACGGCCCCAGTCTGTATTGCGCCAGCATTGTCCAGTCCGGAGCGGTCAGGCTGTCTTTGGCTGTAACCTTGAAGACGGCGTCTCCGAAAACACGGTCACCGAGCAGAGTGGGCACGTTAGTACCGTTCAACGCCAACCATGCAGTCATGAAGTAGTTGGTCGTCGCCTCTTCCCGCTCCACCTTGAGAATACCACCCTCCAGATAGTTGGTTGTCGTGGGGTTGGCATTCAGCCAGTACCGCTCGTAGATCTCAAGCTCACGGCCGTAGTAGTAGGTCGGCGCAAGTGGCGCATCGCCAAAGCCCATCAACCACGTCAAAACATCGCTACCCAGATTTAAATTGTCGACATCCCCGCGGAGACCGAAAGTGACAACAACATTCAAGTTGGTACGTTCCGTCACAAGCAGAGGCAGATCGAACACTTCCACCTCGCCTCCCGTCAGATGCTCGACACCGTTCACCGTGACCGACTTGATGCGATACCACCCATCCGCCTCATACAGAATATTCGTCGGAGTGTTGAGACGGAGCTTGAACGTCAGCGGCGTGACACGCATGCCGTTCTGGACGCCGTGCATCGGTGTCAACGATGATGTCACCACCACATTCGAAACCCCGGGGGCCATCACGTTGAAGTCTTCCACGGTCTGGCCGATATTGACTCCGCCCGGCGTCCACGTCAAATTAGTGGCCCAGTCTGTGGCCAAGGGCAACGCGTACCGCACCGAATTCGTGATCACGTTCAACGAGCCGCCCTTACCTTCCGGCCCGACGTACATAAACCCACGTTCAGGGTTTTCATCAACCCAGACTGCACCTGAGTAGGCCCCGCCCCACCCCGGATTGCGATCGTAAACAACGGCATGCTCATACATACCCCAAGGCCGACGCAGACGGATTCCCAGCGGCTTGCTGTCATAGGAGAACTTGTATGCGATATTCTGGTCGCTATAGTCCAACTTAGGCAGCGGCGGGATACCGCTGTGTCCACCGGGCGGCGTACTCGGATCGTGCCCAACCACAAAGAAGGCATAACCGTTCGTGACCGGCTCCTGCGCCGGCAGGTCTCCCAAAAAGGAGATCGTGTAAACAGGATCGTAATCATTGCACGGCACAATATCAAGATGCCATCCCGAGAGGCTCACTGCAGCGGGGACTGCGATCTCCACGTACGTGTTGTACCCGAAATGAAGTTCCCCGCCTTCATAGGGTTCGTACGCATTGATCTCGTTCAGCCATATGGCACCGACCGGCACATCGTACACGATGTAGTACGCAGCCCAGCCACCGGTCGCGGCGAATCGTTGGTTCAGGTCAATCGGATGATACCACGAGGGTACCGTAAAGACGCTTTGGTAAGCATCCAGTTCTGTGTGCGACGCATCCTCATATGTTGCGCGCACCCGGTATTGAACAACCTGATTTTTCTCCTGCGGCGGGACCACATTGAAAAGGTCTGTACGGTAGAGCAGCAGGTCTTCATCGACGAGTTCCATGTCCAAGGTCACAACCTCGCCAGCCGGCCAGTTTTTGGTCCCCCAGACGTTGGTACCCACGTAATAATCCACGTACAAACGGATATTCTGCGGCGAGAGCCGAATGTTGCTTATCCGCGCTTCGAACCCCACTTCGTCCGAGTGCAACGGCTGGAAACGGTCCGTACTGAATCCTCCGCCCTCCGCACAGAGTGCGCGGACATCGACAATCTCAAAACCGGGGAGCACCGGCTCCGTTACCGCCAACTCCTCAACGCACACCCGTTGCCCGCCGCCGGTTGTCGGCACGGCCAGTTTTACGGCACGGTACGCGCGGCCGTCGGTCGGCGTGAAGGAGTACGTCTGATAAAGTTGGTTAGTAACCTGGAAGGTGTGAACGAGCGTCCAGGTATTGGATGCTTTCAACTCTGGATCTGTCGTCACATATAGGAACAGCGGCGCCGGCGCACTTGTGAACTTGCGCGCCATGAACGTTAACGAGCCCAAGCCGGTCGGTAGGAACGGGCTCATAACGTACGCCTCTCGATGCAGCGACTGCGCGGGGTCTGTCTCGGCGGTCTGACTGTTATTCAGGAAACAGGCCTTGGTCTCATCCAGCATTATCCTTTGCAGGTCCGTATCTGTAACCTTGACATTGTACGCGCGCCAGTCCGCATCCTCGACAACCGGTTCATCCCACGCCACGGCGTTGTTGATTTCAACGAGTGCATTGGTGTAGATGCCGCTGCGATCGTTCACCACCCGCAGGTAACCATTCATATTCGTCCCGAGGTACGCCATCGCATGGTTGAAGCTCGACATGGCCGAATCAACCACGACCGTGTGTATCCCGCTCCACAGGGTGGCATCCTCGGCCGGGGCAAATTGCACGACAAGGCGAGCCGGTGCCCGCGAGACACGGTAGTCGAACTCCAGCATCCCCGTGCCGCTAAGCAAACGGGGTGACCTGATCGCCTGATCCAACCAGTCACCTTCATCTCCGTTCGAGTCGATTTCACGCCCGCCGCGCTGATGATCCAACAATACCGTCTTTGTTGTCGTTCTCAGAAACGCCGCCGAACCCGTATCTCTGAGGGGCACCCACGAAGCTCCGTTGTTCCGGCTATACGCCACACCCAGCCCGTTCAAAAGGCCACCCCCGGCCGGGCCAACCCTGCCGTCCGAACCGCAACCCAACCGCAGTTCAAAGGGATACCACCCCGAACCAAGATATGAGATCGTATTGGTAGATGATGTATCTGGATCCTCGTTGTACAGGACTTCCGCACCGTCGATCTTGAGTTGCACACTACCGATAAAGTTTTCAGCGAAACTATTCGCGTTACCTGCGCCATCCAGATAAATCCAGCCGTTATACACATACGTCGTATTCGTCACCCACCCCTCGTCTGTATTCGCATACCGCGTCGAGAGTTGCACCGATGACATTGGGCTCACCTGCCCGGTGTTGAAGGCTCCTGGGACCCGGCCTTCATTCAGGCCCGCGGCACTGTTGGTAATGACCCATGCCTCTGACGCCACCCACTCAGTGGGACGACTTTGATTGTTCGCTTCAGTGTCGCCGGGGCTCAGGTCTGACGCCTCCTGACCGCGCCAACCCGACAGCTTGATTTCATCGACGATCACGTCGACGCGTTGACCGTCAGTACGCCCAAGGACCCGCAACATCAAGAAGTGCGAGCGCCACGCATAGACAGGCACGTCGTAGGTATGATACCCGAATCCCGTGAGCGTCACCTCCTTAAAAGGCTCCCATGCCAGAGTACCCGGCGCCTGCGGTTGCTCATCCGTGCCGAACTCCGTCCGCTGCAAAAATACACCCAGCTTCTGCGAGGGAATTACCGAATAAATCCCGCGAGGAGTGACATTATCAAGCGCTTTCCAACGGCTTGACGGCGCAA
>DUPH01000073.1 GCA_012838435.1 Lentisphaerota bacterium
AAGCGGCGGCCAGCAGGCAGAGCAACGCGGGAATGAGGAAGAGCTGATAACGCTCCTGATAGCGATTTTCGATCTGCTCTTGCTGATCTTTAGCGGCGATGTGCGGCAGCAGATAACGGCGATAGATCGCACCGAGCGTGGTGTGCGCCGTGCCGGCCGTGCCGAGCGGGACGTAGCGGCCACCGGAAGCGTCGGCAATCGCGGTAAGCGTTTCGCTCATCAGGCGCGTCTTGACGGCACTGCCCTTGAATTGCTGAACCCCCAGCCCACCCTCGCCGGGAATGGTGGCACCGGTTTCATCGCCGATGCCGACCGTGAAAATGGGGATATTGCGGCGGGCGGATTCAGCGGCGGCTTCCAACGCATCGCCTTTGAGATCCTCGCCGTCTGAAATGAGCAGGATGGCGTTGTACTCGTCGAACGCAGGATCGAGCGCCTCCAGCGATTTACGGATGGCATCGCCGAGATTGGTCTCGCCGCGCGGGGCTGACTCCGGCGAGACGCCGTCGAGTGCCTGGCGCAGGAAAGCGTAATCGGTGGTGAGTGGACAGAGCAAGCTACCTTTACTGCGGAACGCAAGCAACGCGGCGCGGTCGCCCTTCAGATCATCGATCAGATCCATGATATCGGCCTTGGCGCGTTCCAGCCGGTTGGGGTGAACATCGGTAGCGAGCATTGAGCGCGAGACATCAAGCGCGACCATCAAATTTCGGCCGCGCGTGAAGACCTTCTCATCCTTGCGCCCCCATTGCGGCCGGGCGGCGGCGAACACCAGCAAGGTCAGACCGATCATCACCAGCGAAAATTGCGCATAAAAGGCGCTTGTCGAGTGCGCAGGCACCAGCTTCGGCTGCAGCGCCGGCGCGATCAGCACCGCCAGTCGCCGCTGCGCGCGCCGGTACAGCCAGAGCCACAACATCCCGATCAGCGGGACGAGCGAAAGAAAAAGCAACAAAAATGGATAAACAAAACGCATCGTACTGGGGATTTAGGAGTTAGGATTTAGGAGTTAGGAGTTGTGTAAAGGGATTCGGGGTCGAAGTCTGGGGATTCACGCACGGAATTGTCTTTCTCACGAAGGGTCTTGGTTGTGGCCGAGAAAATACGAACGAGTTCGTCACAGTCGTTGAACAAAGAACCAAAGGTAGCGGTCGGGATGTAATCGGTATCATGCAAAAGACGTAGCCAATACCGGGTCTCCAAGGATTCCTTGAAGGCGATTTGAATCTTCGCCGCGAAGTCCTTTCTGGAATATGCACCGCTGGCCTCTTCGATATTGGCACCAATCGAGGTACCGCAACGCAGGATCTGTTTTGACAAAACGTACTCACTCCGTTCCTTGCACAGCCACTGGAAGAGCCTGACAATCCGAATGGCGAACGCATAGCTCTTCGTCTTTATCGGCGTGTCTCTCATGTCAACTCCTTGTTCCTTCTGTTTCCAACTTCTAACTAACTCCTAACTCCTTGCCTATAACTTGAGCGTTAAAAGTTGAACGTTGAGCGTTAAAAGTTTTTAACTCTGAACGCTGAACGTCGAACGCTGAACGCTGAAGTCGAAAACTCCTAAATCCTAAATCCTAACTCCTAACTCCCCCCTCAGAGGAGCCTCCTCGTGAGGCTCATATTGAGGGTAAGTGCAATAGCCACGAGGGCGGCACCCCAGAGGAGGTAACGGACAAAGTGTTCGTCGAACCGCTGGTAGATTTCGCGGTCGATGCGGGTGGTTTCGAGAGAGTTGATCTCATCAAGCGCGGCCTCGAGCCCATCGTGATCGCGCACGCTGAAGTAGCGACCGGAGGTTTTGGATGCGATGGACTTAAGTTGCGTCTCGTCGAAGGTGGCGTTGGCGTAGGCGATGGTCTCGCGACCAAAGAGGTCGCGCGTCTTGAAAGGAGTGCGGGCGTTCGAGCCGACGCCGATGGTGTAGACGCGGATACCGAGCTTGGCGGCTGCGTCGGCGGCCTGTTCGGGCGTGATAATGCCGGTGTTCGATTCGCCATCGGAAAGCAGGATGATGATGCGCGTTTCAGGCTCGGCATCAACCAGACGCGCGACACCCGTGGCGAGTCCGTCGCCGATCGCGGTGAGCGTCTCTTCTTGATCGATCGGCCGTCCTTGGGCATCGGTCTGCGCACGCGGGATCTCCACGCCCTTCAAGACATGCACAAGTGCACGGTGGTCGGCCGTGAGCGGTGCGCGCGTTGAGGCGTACCCGCCGAAGGTGACCAGCCCGATCAGATCATCGGGACGCGCTTCGACAAATTTTGCGAATGTCTCTTTCACCACTTCGAGGCGCGTCTTCCACTCATTTTGAGACGGCGAAAGATCCAACGCCTCCATGGAACCTGAAACGTCGACCACCATGCCGATGGCAATGGCATTGACTGAACGGCGTGCGCGGGAAAGCGCGGTGCGTGGACGCGCGGCGGCAATAATCAACAGTAGCGTACCCACCAAAAAGAGCGGGGGCACAAGCGCAGCGGCGGTGGCGCGCCAACCGGCGGTTCGGGCGGGCAACCGGT
>DUPH01000074.1 GCA_012838435.1 Lentisphaerota bacterium
ATATTTCAGCCTGGATTCTCAAAAGTTCGTCATGCAAATGCTGCTGAGCCGGAGTGAATGGCACGACGACAGTCTCGGGCTTCCTGACCGTGAAATTCCCAATGTCGCGGCGGCGGGTTCTGTTGATGATACCGGCGAAGGTGTGCATCCCCTCCGTGTCGGAGATCATCCTTATGCGTTCCTCGTGTGTAACCCCGCCTCCCAAGAGTTCAGAGCGGACCCGACCAAAATCCGGATTGTGCCTGAGTATGGCCTGGCCCCAGGGCGTGGACGCCGCCTGATCGAGAGCTTCCATCGCCAGGTTTTGCCATTCCGGCGTTTGAGACCGCATCGCCGACACCGCCTGATTGATAAACGGGTTCGGCTCAGCCATGTGCGAGAAGCTCTCCTGATCGATGATGAGATCGGGGCGGAGCGTATTCAGAAGAACAAAGAGGTCGTTGCTGCCGAGCTGGATCGGGGTGGCCGTCAAGAAAACTACCGCTTCAGCATGATCGCAGAAAAACTTCACGGCCTTGTGGCTGAATGTGTCCTGGTTTCGAATGTGGTGAGCCTCGTCGACAATAACCAGATCGAAACGGGGTGGCGGATCAAGGTCCAGGAGGCCTTTTTTCCGCTTCCGCTTTCCTTCGGGAGCCGAGCCATACAGAAGCGATTCATCGAATAGGGAGTACGGTACGATGCTTTTCTGGTGTTGATCCGGCCAGACACCATCCAGATCCATCTCGTTGATGCAATACCGTAAGGTGGCGCCATCAAGATGGGTAAAACGCTCCTCGAAGCGTTTCATCTCGTTCTGCCACTTTTTCTCGGTAACCAGCGGGCGCGGGCAGACAATGAGCACGGAACGTATCTCACGCCGCGCCTGAAGCTCGCGCAGGATGAGGCCAGCTTCAATGGTCTTACCTACACCAACGCCGTCGGCAATGAGCAAGCGCGGACGATCCGACCGGATAAACCGCAACACCGGTCTGAATTGATAGGGGATGAAGTCGACACGGGCGGCGTTGAGTGAGTAGAGGGTGGATAGCCCCGGATACTTTATCTGAAGCGCGGTGAGATAGGCATGGAATTGGTCGCAGGGTAAGATGTTTTCCTTTTCCTCACGCTGGTCTTCGGCTTGTAATTGCGACGCGTAAAACGTTTGGGTTGTCCCGTCTATGAAGACCTTGAATCGGTTCTCAGGCTTTCCGGCCAGCACGGCAACCACAGCGCCACGGCTTGATGGGTTTGATTTGGCGAAGACGATTTGCCCGGGTTCGAATTCGGCCGCATCGTTTTTCCTTTCCGGAGGCGCGGAGGGCGTCTCTGCGCCTGGGTCAGGTTGCGGCTGGGTCTCCGACGCGAGAAGAGCCGCCTTTGTTTTCCGTAAATCTTGAATCAACGTGTCATCCGCGCCGATAACAACCGCAAAACGCTGGAGGGTGTCCAGATCCCGGTATATGTCGTCAACGGGGAAACCCTCTGTGTCCGCGTGTGCCCAGTGATTACGGACCGTTTGCATTTCCTTGACGAAGTGACGGGCTTCGGAGGTCAGGTCCAGGCTGTTGGAAATCTGATACCAGTTCTGATCCAACACCCGAAGAAGTCCAGCGAGGTCAAGGCCACTCAGTGACGTGATGTTGCGTTGCTCCAACCGTCTCTTTTGCTGAAACGACAAGGTGTTTACGACCGCTTTGTTCCACCAGTCGTCAAACAGCGGCGGTAAAACTCTTTCTAGAAATACGGCGAGTTGCCCGGCTACGTCGCTAAGATGCTTCGCAACTGCACCGTGAACTTGAACCAAAGCTTTCTCATTCATTTTTTGACTCGCCTCCTGTTACAAACTCTTCATCAATTTCAAACAAGTCAGGCGTCGAGCGATGGACGCCGATACCATGTTCCATCAGGAGCATCACAAGCTGGTCCCCGTTCATCAGGGCGATGGGGGTTTTGTCTGCCTGGGCGGCTTCCTTGACAGCTCCTGGACTAAAGTCGCTTGTGGTGATGATCAGGCCTTGCTCGTGCGCCCCCAAACTGCCGCGCACCTGCTGTACCACCGGAGCCTGGATATTATTCTTGAGCTTCCATTTCTTGACCTGGACGGCCATCTTGATGCGGACCACGTCACCAACCACCAGGGTGCCCCGGACATCGATGCCGCCGTCGCCGCTGAGTTTGGTTACCTCGACCATCTCAAAGCCCATCTCCGCCAGCAACTGCGAAATAAGCTCCTCGAACTCGCCGGGCTTCATGGCCAGCAGTCGTTCGCGCAAGACTTTCCGGACCTGGTGGTTGTGCTGCTCGATCTGGAACGCCAACCCACGCCCCATCCATTGGCTCAGGCCCACATAGCCACGGCCGTGCTGAACGAAGCGGGGCCGCTCACCGCGTTTCTGCTGGCG
>DUPH01000075.1 GCA_012838435.1 Lentisphaerota bacterium
CCGAGAGGATGCCCAAAATGCCGATCACCACCAGCATCTCGACCAGCGTGAAGCCGCAACGTTTTTTGTTCTTAGAAGTCATTCTCATGGTCATCCTCATTTTGGCTTGCGGTTCCTCAATCCCCTTTACCGCGACGGGCGCGCGATGTCGTCCTTGATCCAACCGCTCACGGTCTTGCGGTCCGAAGTGTTCAGTTGCTGTAGCGGATAATCGGCCGGGAAGGTGACGCCGTCGGGGCCTGCCGACCAAAGGCGGTAGCTCTGGTAGGGCGGAGCCGAATGATAGTAGAAATCGTTGCCCCAGGCATCCCGAATGGTCATCATGCGGAGAACATACTTGTTGCCGCCTTTGGTGTACGCCGGAGAAAACACTGCGTCATTATCGGTGTTCGGGGTTCCGGTCTGCACCCCCAGCAGCTTTCTGCCACCGAAAACAATCCTCTGCAGATTGGGCAGCCAGCGTGCGCAAGCCTCCCGCTCTGCCTTAGCCTTTCTCGCGGGATTGTAATTCGTCCACTGCTTGTGATTCTTGTACAGACCCTCATTAGGTGCCAATTTGGTGTCAATCGGTCTGGGTTCGTATTGATTGGATGGGTCTAGCGTGAAATCGCCGATCGCGTCGTAACGGGGGACCAAAAAGGAGACCACTCCGTAACGGTACAGCTTCATCTGCGGCCATTTTTCACTCTGGGTGAAGATGCCGGGGTTCCTATTAGGAGACAAGATGCCTTGGGACTGAAATCTCGTGGCAATATAGTCGTCGAGGGCCTGCATCGGCGGGAACTCGAACGACATCGGCTGGCAGGCTGCCGCGCGGTTGGCGTTTTCGGCCTCCAGCGAGGACACCGGTGACGTGGTGCCGTCCGGAGCTTCCTCAACGAAGGGATCGGGCGATCCGTGCTGCTCCACCGGCGGATAAGACCCGTAAGCGGCGTAGAAGCCGGAGAGGGCGTTTTCGATGCGCTGCATGCGCTCAATCGTCTCACCACGTTTGGCACCTTCACCGGCCGCGTTGAGCAGGCGGAACACGCCTCCGATCAAGATACCGACCAACGCCACCACCACCATCATCTCAATCAAGGTGAAGGCACTCCGTTGCCGGTGCGTCCTGTCGGACGCTCTTTTCTGCTCAAACATTTTCATTACTAATCTCCTGTCGAGCCGGTTATCCGTGCGTGTCCGGCACTTGGGCGCCGGACACGCGATTCTGCTGCTCCGGGCGGCGCTATTACGCTTGAGACCCGAGTGTGGTGATGATCTGAATCATCGGCATGAACATCGCGATGACGATCGTACCGACGACTACGGCCAGTATGATGATCATCAACGGTTCGATCACCGAGGTCAGGCCCGCCACAGCGTTGTCCACTTCATCATCATAGGTGTTGGCGACACGCATCAGCATGTCCGGCAGAGCACCGGTCTCCTCTCCGACCTCCACCATCGAGACCACCATCGGGGGGAACACCTTGGAGGCCGCCAGCGGCGCGGTCATGCTCTCACCTTCCTTGACGGCGTCATGCACGCTCTGCAGGGCGCGCACGAGGACCTCGTTGCCAGTGGTGTCGCGCACGATGTTGATCGCCTGCAGCACCGGCACGCCCGAGGCGAGCAGCGTGCCAAGCGTACGCGTCATGCGTGCCACAGCGGTCCTGCGCACCAACGAACCGAACATCGGCGCGTTGATCTTGGCCGTGTCGACCATGTAGCGCCCGAACTTGGTTTTGGCAAAGAGCTTAAACAGCACCACGATCACCGCGATCGCCGCGACCACCATCAGGCCGTTATTCATCACCATGTTACTGGCGTCCATCACAAACTGCGTGATCGCCGGCAGGGGCTTGCCTTCGAGCAGATCGTTAAAGATGTCCTTGAACTTCGGGATCACCGCGACCAACAGGAAGCCGGTGATGCCGACGGCCGCGACCAAGACCACGATCGGATAGACCATCGCGCCCTTGACCTTGTTCTTGATCTTCTCGGCCTTTTCGGCAAACTCGGCCAAGCGGTTGAGGACCACCTCAAGCACACCGCCAGCCTCGCCGGCCCTCACCATGTTTACATAAAGATTGTCGAAGATCTTGGGATAATTCAGCAACGACTCCGAGAAAGTGCTGCCGCTCTCCACCGATTCGCACATCCCGGCCAAGGCCTCCTTGAGCGTCACGTGGGGGGTCTGCCGCTGCAACACATGCAGGCCACGCAGCAACGGCAGTCCTGCGTCCACCAACGTCGCAAGCTGGCGCGTGAGCGTCATAAGATCCTTCTGCTTGACCTTGGGGCGGAGAAACTTGGGCAGTTTGATCTCGATCTTCGTCTGCCCCATGGACTTCTTGCCGGCCTTCTTGGCTGCGGGCGCGGGCGCGGGCTTGGCAGCGCCCCCCCCCTCAGACCCGCCGGCCGCTCCGATCGCCG
>DUPH01000076.1 GCA_012838435.1 Lentisphaerota bacterium
CAGACTAAAATCCGCTTGAGCGTCGACGGGGGATCGGTCGAGAACAATGAGATCATCAAGCGGGGCGCCGCGACCGGCACGGACGCTACCCGCTACGTCGGACACATCCGGGCACTGCCTGCCGCAAAAGTCCGTGCCGACAAGCAGCATCTGGAAATTTCGGAGCCCGGCCAGATCACTGTTCTGGTCGCCATCGCCACTGACTTGGACCGGCGCAATGCCGGCGCGAAGCTCCCTGACGGCTGGCAAAATAAAGCAAAGCAAACTCTCGACAAATTGAGTGGCCTCTCGGGCGACGCATTGCAGCAGCGGGCCATAGAAGAGCACAGCAAATACTTCGGCAGGGTCGATCTGGATATCGGCAAAACGGCAGAAAACATCTTGGCATTGCCGACCAAAGCTCGCCTGGACCGTATTAAAGCGGGCAGTCATGATGATCCGGACCTGATTGAAACGTATTTCCAATTCGGTCGTTACCTGCTGATCGCCTCATCCCGCCCCGGCGCATTTCCCGCCAACCTGCAAGGCGTTTGGAACCCCCACCCCCAGGCGCCCTGGGGCTCGGACTTTCATTTGAACATCAACCTGCAGATGAACTACTGGCCTGCCGAAACCACTAACCTGCCGGAGATGCACCAGCCTTTGCTGGACTTCATCCGGTATTGCCTGCCGACCGGACGCGAGATGGCGCGGCGCTTGGGTATGGCCGGCTGGTGCATGGGACACGCCACCGACATCTGGGCCAATGCCAAGATCATGTCATCGCGCGTTTTTTGGGGCGGTTCTTTCTTCGGCGGGCAATGGATGGTCATGCACATCCTCGAGCATTACCGATTTAACCGCGACAAGCGCATTCTCGCAGACAACTGGGACATCCTGACTGAATCCACGGCATTCGTCGATTCGTGGCTGATCGCCGATCCCGCCACCGGCCAACTGATGGCGCGACCGTCGAGTTCGCCCGAGAACTCATTCCGCTATGTCAAGGGCGACGGCACCACAGCCAATGCCGCGCTATCGTCCGGCAACACTTTCGACCAATTCATGGTTCTGCAGGTCTTCCACGATTATCTGGAGGCGGCAGATGTCCTTGGCCGCACAGACGAGCCTTTGGTCAAAAAGATCAAAGCTGCGTTGCCCAAGGTCTACAAGCCGCGAGTCGGGGAGGACGGACGGCTGATGGAGTGGAGACGGCCCTTTGCGGAGGCTGAACCCGGACACAGGCATATCTCGCACGTACTGGGAGCTTATCCCGGCAACCAGATCGATCTCGACAATGATCCGGCCATGCGTGATGCGGTACGCCGCACGCTGGAATTCCGTTTGAAGCATGGCGGCGCGCACACCGGCTGGAGCAGGGCGTGGACGATCGGCATCTTCGCGCGTCTCTCCGACAGCGCGCAAGCCTACGACAACCTGCATGCGATACTGGCGCGGTCCACACTGCCGAACCTCTGGGACAATCATCCGCCTTTCCAGATCGACGGTAATTTCGGCGCTACCGCCGCCATTGCCGAAATGCTCCTGCACAGCCACGGCGATCAGATCACGTTGCTACCGGCGCTGCCCAAAAACTGGCCGCAGGGAAGTTTCGCCGGATTGCGCGCACGCGGCGATTACACCGTCAACGCAGCTTGGAACAATGGCG
>DUPH01000077.1 GCA_012838435.1 Lentisphaerota bacterium
ATGGTGGCCTTTCCACCGCTGACAGTGTAGGTGTAGTCACCGTAGGTGTCGGCGGACAAGACGAGGGGGAATAGCAGAAAAGCGTACGCGAGCGCGAAAACGCGGAGACGCAGTGAGCGGGGCGAGCACGTGAAGAGAGAAACAACGTAGTTCATGGCCGTCCTTTCGGTGAGTCATACAGCAAACAAAGAATTTGCGGGCATGGTAAGATAAGAAGAGGAAATTTGCAAGGATAGAACGCTGGATGTCGAAATGTTCAACGTCCAAGTGGACCATGAAACACATGAAACTCCATGAAAATCAGGGGTCCCCCTTGGTCGTTTGCTCAGGCGACTCGTAAGGACGCTCGCCCTCCCCAAAGGAAATCTGTTGCGAATGAAACCTGCAACCAGAAACCACCCTCCGCGCGACGTGCGGAGGGTTCGACGAATCTTTGCCGTCCGGCTATTGAATAGTCATGACGGTGCCGCGCTGGTTGGTCAGGAAAAGGGCACGTCCATCGGCGGAATATTCGGCCTTCACGGAGTTCGGGAACCCGACGAGTGTGATCGACTCGAGGGGCGTCCCGAGGGGCGCGTCTTCCGAAACCAAGACCGGCCAGCGGGCGGGCGGTTGGCCACCCTGTGCCGCCATGATCGTGAAGGCGTCCGGCAGGACGATTCTGCCTGCGGTCAACGTGCCGCCCGCGCCGACGGCGTTCCAGTCCCAGAGATACGCGGTGCCGGCCGCGAATGTGACCGGGCTGGTCGTGAGCGGGGCGTCGTTCGTGAATGCGGCACCGAATCCGCCTGCGGCGATGGTCATCGGACCGTTTGCAGTCGAGGAGCCGGTCAACATCAGGCCACCCGCGCCGCTCTTTGTCAACGGAGCGGGACCGGCCAACGTGCCCGCGAAGGTATCGGTGCGGTCTGCCGGGATAGCGACCGTCAGGCCACCGTCCGTCGCGTCTGAGTCGCTGAGGTCTTCGTTGGTCAATGCGTAGAGGTGCCAGCCGTTATTGTTGGTCGTGTTCGAGACGCGGATGCTCAGCGTGGTGCCTTGCGGAACGTAGCGGTAAACCAGCGCGTTGGGTGCCAGCGCGTCCGGATTGAAGTAGAAGCTGTCGCGGTAACATCCATCCAGTGTGCTGCAGAAGTCGATGAACTGCTGGCGGTTACTGTTCCAGCCCCACGAGCGGTTGTAGATGCGCAACTCGTACGGACGTCCCGGTGTGAGTCCGGAGAGGGTCAGTGTCGTATTCCTGGGTGCGGGATCAGCCCCGCCTACATAGCACATATCGAACAGCAGCGTGTAGAGGGCGGAGTCGGCCGGGACGGGGCCTCGTGCTGAACCGGCGAACGAGGCACCGCTGTGAGAATAGAGGGATGGCGATGCCGAGAAGGTGTCTGTATTGCCGGTCACCTTGATGAACGCGACGCCATTGATGGTGGCAGGATTCGCGCCGCCTAGATCGTAGAGGTGGGTGTAGGTCTTGTCCGTCGAGATGCCGGTGGAGGCGTCCGTCGAGAGAAAGACGAGGTAGGGTGTCGAGGGGGCGGTGTCACCGGGGGCTGGCAGGCCGAGGGCGAGCGCGCCGTTGCCGCTGAGTCCGTTGATCTCGACCGGACCCGCAGTATGCAACGCGCCCGGAGTTTGGACGGAGGCAGAGCTGTCGATGATGGCGCCGGCATGTAGCGCGGCAGCACCGCCGGTGATGGTGAGGCCGCCGGAGGAGATGTTGGGGCCGGAGAAAATCTGGGTGCCGGGGCCGGCCACCGTGACGGTGCCGTTGCCGACGACCGCGCCGGCATAATGGGCCGACTCGTCGGCGGGCGGCGCGAGCGTGAGCGTGGTGGTTGGCTCGGGAGACGCGATGCTGGTCGGCACCTCTTCGTTCGTGAGCCCGTAAAGGTGCAAGGTGTTGTTGTGCATATGAGGCGTGAGCCGCACGCGCAGTGCACCGGAGGGCGACGGGCGGTAGCGGTAGGCCACATAGTAGGCGGTGTTTGTCAGGTCGGCGCTGAACGAGAACTGGTGATCGATCCGGCCGATATCGTTGACGATGAAGCCGAGGAGTTGATTACGGCTATCGTTGACACTGACCCCGTTCCACGAGCGCTGGTAGATGCGCAGTTCGTAGGTCTTGTCCGGTGCGAGACCGTTGAGTTCACAGGTCAAGTTTCGCCCCTCTATGTTCATATCATAGAGGAGCTTGTGCAGCTTGCCGGAGGCGGCGGTGCGGTCGTTACCTGCGTGGCCGAGCGACGGCATGCCTTTGAATCCGTAGGTACGACCGTCCGTGCCGGTGCAGGTGCCAGAGGTAGCGGACGTGGAGAGGAAAGGAACACCGTTGATGTCGCCCACCGCGAGACCGCTGTTAGTGCCGAAATCGATGGCGTGCGTGTAAGTCTTGTCTGCTGAGATGTCGCAGTCATCGTCATTGTGGATGATCGTGATCGTAGCCGGTGCGCCGAAGGAGAGACCGCCCGTGCCGGAGAGGGAGGCCGCAGTTTGGTCGGCGGTCAGCGTGAACGTGGTGTCGTCGTACAGCGAGATTCGGGCGGATGGGGCCAGAATGTCGGGCGCCGCGAGTGTGGTGCGTCCCGCGCCGTTTACGAAGCGTCCCGCGAAACCGTCTGCGGCGGCTGCGGCGAGGGTGACGATATCCAGCGTGCCCTGCTTATTGAACACGGTGGTTGCATTGCCGGAGAGGAGGGGGCGCACAGCGGAGAAGTACGGGATCGCCGAGCCTACGCCGCCTGTCTGCGGATAGCCGGCACCGCCGTAGGTGAGGCGCAGGTGCGCGTCGTTCGCGATATTGAGTGAACTCGCGCCGCTGACAGTCGAAAGCGACGAGAGCGGTGTGAGCCAAGCGGTCGGGAGCGCGGTCTTGGACGTGAACATGCGCGAGGTCTGGATGCGCAGATAAGCGTTGCCCGTCATTTGTGAGAGGCCAATGAGGATGTCGTGAGAACCGGCCGTAAGGTGACCGGCATGCGCGTGGGAGAGGCCGCAGGGTGTCTTGGTGGCAATGTCGCGTCCGTCGATTCCGAGGTAACCGTAGTCATCGGTCTCAAGATGGAACAGATAATCACCGGCTTCGGGGATGTGAAGGGTGCCGCGCAGCACCAGCAGCCACCAATCATTGCGCGGGGCCAATGGACGCAGGTCGGAGAAGGTGAAGATGCCGTCTGTGCCCGAAAGGATGGAGACGGCGGCTGGCGTGCCTGCGGCGGCCGCTTCAAGCGCCGCGCGGCTGAGCACGGCGTTAGTGTAGTTGCCGTTGTACCAGAAGGCGGTCAGACCGTTGGTCGTGGGGGATGCGGCGGCAAGGGTGGTGCCGGACGCCAGCGTGGCTGGCGCGTTGAACTGCGATGCGTCCAGCGCGAGCGTGCCCGCGTTGACCGCGAGCGGCGTTTGCGCGAGCGCGGAGCGGTTGGCCAGTGTCTGGGTCGCACCGGAGGCGTCGAGGGTCAGTGTGCCCGTTCCCGCGAGCGGTCCGTCATGGGTGGCGGAGAAGCCGCTGCCGGTCAGAGTAAGCGCCGTGGTTCCTGCGAGCGTGATTGTGGGCGTGCCTGCCAGTCCACCGTGTAAGACGGTGTCCGAGAAGGTCAGCGAGGCACCTGGTGTCTGGGTGATGGGGAGCGGTCCGGTGCCGGACGGCTGGAGGTGCGCGCTGATGGTGTGGCTGCCGTCATCGATGGCAAGGCTGCCGAGCGTGAGCGGCGTTGCGGCGCTACCGGCCACTGTGTAACGGGCGTCGGGATGCACGATGCGCAAAGAGTTGACAGCGGCGGGCGCAGTGAGCGTCACGACGGCGTCGTTTGTGATCGCCGAGCCGAGCGTGGCGTCGGCAGCGGCGTCGGGCACGGTACCGCCGCTCCAGTTGGCGGCGGTGGCGAAATCGCCGGATGTCGGATGAGTCCAGAAGGTGGCGGGGTTGCCGGCATCGGCGTTGATTGTCAGCATGATGTTGTCGCCTGCGCGGTTGAACGCGTAGGTGAACCCTTCAACCGGATTGCTGACCGTGAATGCGTCCGGATTGGCGGTAAGGCTGGGGGCCGTGAAAAGGAGATACGTGCCGGGCTCCGAAAACGGCAGGTCGGTACCGGCATACATCGCTTTGACGGTCACGTTGGACAAGACCAGCGCGTTGGCGACCACGGTGTCGTTGGTGGCGGAGAACTCAAAGGTGAAATCGGCGCGGTCGGCGGTCAGCGTGTGAAACGCAGTGGGTGCGGCGGTACCGGGTGAAAGGGTCAGGTTGCGGTCGGCGAGGTTCAGCGTGACGCCGGAGGCGTTGTTCACGGTCAGGCTGGCGACGCCGTCGAGAAGCAACGGCTGCGGCGCGGTGGGCGCGGAAAGCGTATTGAAGGTGATCGAGGCGTTTGCGGGGGCGCGGAGTCGGAGCGCGCCGTGCAGGGTCACAGAACCGGTATAACGAGCGGCAGGCACGGCGTCCAGTGCCAGCGTGGCCTGTGCGGGTGGTACGTCGGTAACGGTGATGTCGTGGGCGACGAGCGAAGCATTGCCGGCCAGTTCCAGTGTCGGGGCGTCACCGGCACCGGTGAGCGCGTCGCCGAGCAGGATCGGGACAGAAGCCGGGGTCTGGCCGAGCGCACCGCCGTTGCCGGCCGGGTTGTCATCCGCCAAGATGCGGAGCGTCCCGGCGCGGATGATGGTTTGTCCGAGATAGCCGGGGATACTGGAGCCTGGCGGCACGCCGCGCACCTCCAAGATGCCGGTACCGGTTTTGAGCAATGCGCCTTTGCCGGTGATGTCGGAGACATAGATGTTGCGCGCGAGGCAGGCAGTCGAATAGAGGACACCGTCGGCGATCTGCAGCGTGTTCAAGGTGGCATGCAGCAGGGTGCGTCCAGTGTTGTGTACGGGGGCAAGGATGTTCAGCGACGGAACGCCGTCGCCGCCCAGCACAATATTGCCGCCGCGGAACTGCGAGTCCTGCGTGAGCGTCAGGGCGGCGCGGCGGGCCGGCAATGCGTGGATGAAGGTTTCATTGGGTGTGGCGCTACTGGTGACAAACGCAGGCAAGATCAGTTCGC
>DUPH01000078.1 GCA_012838435.1 Lentisphaerota bacterium
AACCCAACGACTTCGAGAACACATGCAGGCGAACCGCCTCCGGCGTCTGCGCCCGCGCCATGCCCGTCGGCACCGCAGCAACCATCGCCGCCCCCTTCAAAAACTCGCGTCGTGTCATAAAGTATCCTTAAACATCGTTCGCTCAAAGGTACCACACGCAGATTACGACGTAAATAAGTAACCTGTTTTTTATCGCCTTTTTAGCCGCTAAGGCACTAATATGGCGGGCATGCATTCGATACTTTTTCAATTGGGTTCGTTACCGCCGATCCGTTCCTATGGACTTTGCATGGCATTGGGCTTTCTGTTGGGATGGCTGGCCGCCGTTCGTCTCTGCAAACGTACCGGGCAAAATGCCGACGCGCTCTCCAGCCTGCTCACGTGGCTTATGCTGTCGGCTGTCGTCGGCGCGCGCACGGCTTACGTGTTGGAGCACTGGACGACTGAGTTTGCGGGGAATCCGCTTTCGGTACTCCGTGTCGATCAAGGCGGACTGATGTTTTACGGCGGACTGATCGCCGCAGCAATCGTGCTGATTGTCTACACGCGCATCTGTCGAATGCACCTTTTTCAAGTCACCGATCTCGTGCTGGCGGTCCTGCCCCTCGGCCATGCCCTTGGACGTATCGGTTGTTTCATGCACGGCTGCTGCTACGGCAAAATCACTGATTCCTGGATTGGTGTCTGCTTTCCGCGCGAGTCGCCGGCCTGGTGGGAGCAAGTTTCAGCCGTGCCGCCGTTGATCGAACGCACCGCCTTGAAAAGCCTGCCCGTGATCCCCACGCAATTGATCGAGTCCGCCGCGAACGCGTTGCTTTTCGTCCTGCTCTTCTCGCTTTATCCGCGCAAACACACCGAGCGCGGTTTCATCACGGGGTGCTATCTGATCGGATACGCCGTGTTGCGATTCGGCATCGAGTATCTGCGCGGCGACCCGCGCCTGGCGGTCGGCCCGTTCTCGATCAGCCAGACCATCAGCCTCGGCCTCTTCGTGCTGGGTGTGCTCTGCCTCGCGTACGCGCGCTTCGCAAATCGATTGTTGCGACCACGCAGTGGCTCGCAACGATGAGTGTAAAAGTGGCGGCGTGACCGCCGCCGGGCAAGCAGACGCTCATCTCTCCCGTTGAACGTTGAGCGTTGAACGTTGAGTTTTCCCTCCGCGCACTGAAGTCGTCTAAATACCTGTCCCTTAGTTGCCCCTTTCAGGGCTGATAATCGATCCCGATAGCGATCCCGATCCCGATTTGGATGAAACCATGAAACCTTGAAACCATGAAACCAAAGAGCGTTCAGCGTTCCTCAGAGCCCCTGCCCGCAGCACTTCTTGTATTTTTTACCGCTGCCGCACGGACACGGATCGTTGCGCCCGACCGAAGCGCGCGACTGAACCGGCTGCGGCCCGCTGGCCTGCGGCGACGGCGCACGATCAGAAAGCGCATCCAGCATCGCATCGAACCCGGCCACCGCCGAATCCGGCACATCCACCGACGGCGACCGTCTGCCGGACGGCTCTGCCCCAGGCTGCGGCTGCACCCCGCCCGCGAGCATGTTGACGTCCGAATGCACGGTTTGCACACGCGCCGGTCCGGCCGACATCATCCGCTGGAAGTTCTGCAGCGTGGTTGCGCGGAACACCGAAGTCGCCACCTCGGTTTTGATGTTCGTCATCAGTTCCTCGAACATGTTGAAGGCCTCGCGCTTGTACTCAATCAGCGGATCGCGCTGGCCGTACGCCCGCAGATTCACACCGTGGCGCAGTTCATCCATCGCACGCAGGTAATCCTGCCACTGCCGGTCGATGCCACTGAGAAACACCGCGCGCTCCATGATCGGCAGCACCTGAGGGTCCTCCACCGAGCACTTCAGCTCGTACGCCTCTGCGACCCGCGCATACACCACCTCGGCTGCTTTTTCCGGCTCGCCTTTAAACGACGCAACATCCTCCACATGCAACGCCACCGGGAAGGTTTCGGTTACCCAGGCGACCAACTCCTCTGGTTGCGCTTCTTTGGCCGAGGCAAGGCAACGCTCGCACTGCGTCAGAATCAAATCGTTGAACACATCCAGAATGTGGGGATGCGTGCTTTCCGACATCAACACCTCGCCGCGCAAGTCGTAAACGACCGTACGCTGCCGGTTCATCACATCGTCGTACTCCAGAGTGCGCTTGCGGATCGCGAAGTTCTGCTGCTCCACGCGGCGCTGCGCTGTTTCGACCGAACGGTTCAGCCACTTGTGCTCAAGCGCCTCGCCCTCCTGCATACCCAGACGCGTCATGATGCCGGAGATGCGATCCGATCCGAACAGGCGCATCAGACTGTCTTCGAGCGAGATGTAAAACTGCGAGGAGCCGGGATCGCCCTGACGCGCACAGCGACCGCGCAACTGCCGGTCGATACGACGCGACTCGTGCCGTTCGGAACCGATGACATGCAGACCGCAAGGCTTCTCGATCAGTAGCTCGCGTAGCGTCTTGCGGCCGTTGTCGTATTTGTCCTCCAACTTGATCTGTGACTTGATCGTAGAGTCAGGCACCCAGACCACGCCCTCGCCAAGCTTGATGTCCGTACCACGGCCCGCCATGTTGGTCGCAATCGTGACCGCACCGGGCTGGCCCGCCAGCGCGACGATCTCCGCCTCGCGTGCGTGGTTCTTGGCGTTCAGCACATTGTGCGGGATCTTCGCCATGCGCAGCATGCGGCTCAGCACTTCCGAGGTTTCGACCGTCACCGTGCCCAGCAGCACGGGCTGGCCGCGCTGGTGGCGCTGCTCCACTTCGCTGATGATCGCCTTGTATTTCTCGCGCTGGGTTTTATAGATCTGGTCATTGCCGTCCACGCGGCGCACCGGCCGGTTGGTCGGGATCACCACCACATCGAGCTTGTAGATGTCGTGGAACTCTGAAGCTTCGGTTTCCGCCGTACCGGTCATGCCGGCCAGCTTTTTGTAGAGCCTGAAATAGTTCTGGATCGTGATCGTCGCCAGCGTCTGCGTCTCGCGCTCGATCTCGACGCCCTCCTTGGCTTCGACCGCCTGATGCAGGCCGTCGCTCCAGCGCCGTCCCGGCAGGATGCGTCCCGTGAACTCATCCACGATGTAGACGTGGTTGTCCTGGACCACATAGTCCACATCCTTTTCGTACAGGCAGTAGGCACGCAGGAGTTGGTCAACGTTGTGCACCCGCTCGCTGCGAATCATGAAATCGGCCTGAAGCTGCTGGCGGCGTTTGGCGCGTTCTTCCGCGCTCAGCGTCTCATCCCCGTCGAGTGCTGAGAGCGCGGAGATCAGATCGGGCATCACAAACATCTCGGGGTCGGAGGGCGAGAGTGTCTCGTTGCCGCTGTCGGTCAGCGCCACCTCGCGCGTCCGCTCATCGATCGTGAACAGCAGTTCCTCTCGCAGATCGCGTGCCTCTTCCTTGCGCATCTCGGTCATCATCATGCTCTCGACCTGCTCATGCAGACGGCGCACCGCAACCTCCTCGAGCATGTGCAGGAACTGCTTATGCTTGGGCATGCCGTGATACACCTGATACAGCTTACGCATCGCCGTCTCGTCGTCTTCCTCTTCGAGCGCCTTCTTGGCCTCGGCAATGAAGCGGTTGCAGATCTCATTCTGTTCGCGCACCAGCCGCTCCACACGCGGCTTCAACTCGACGTACTGCGCGGTCGAGGAGTGCGCCGCCGGGCCGGAGATAATCAACGGCGTCCGCGCTTCGTCGATCAGAATGCTGTCGACTTCGTCGATGATCGCGAAATAGTGCCCGCGCTGCACCACCTGTGCCGCTTCGACGGCCATGCCGTTGTCGCGCAGGTAGTCGAAACCGAACTCGCTGTTGGTGCCGTAGGTTATATCGCAGGCATACTGTTCGCGCCGCTCGGACGGGGTCATGTTGTTTTGGATACAGCCGACCGTCAGGCCGAGATACTCCAGCACATGCCCCATCCACTGCGCGTCACGGCGGGCCAGATAATCGTTCACCGTCACCAGCCGCACATTCTGCCCGGAGAGCGCGTTCAGGTACAGTGGCAGGGTCGCCACCAGCGTCTTACCCTCACCCGTCTGCATCTCGGCGATCTTCCCCTGATGCAGCACGATGCCGCCGATGAGCTGCACATCAAACGGCACCATGTCCCAGACCAGCTCATGTCCGCACACCTCGCGTGACGTGCCACACAGCCGCCGACAGGCGTTTTTGACGACAGCAAAAGCCTCGCACAGCAGATCGTCCAGCGACTCCCCCTGCGCCACGCGCTCCTTAAACTCGACGGTCTTGCCTTTAAGCTGATCGTCGGTCAGCGATTGGTAGGACTTTTCAAACTCGTTGATCTGTTC
>DUPH01000079.1 GCA_012838435.1 Lentisphaerota bacterium
CGTCCTGGGCGTCGCGCTGATGCCCGACGCCGACAGCGACGGCGCGGTCGCCTCCGCCCTGCCCGGCGCGCCGGACCACGCCGTCCTCGTCCTCTCCTCCAACCGGACGTGGCACGTCGGCGTCGCCGGCAACGCGCTGAAGAAGGTGCGGCTCTCGGCATACGTCGGCGCCGGCGTGCCCGGGACGCTCCGGCTCCATGCCTCCGGCGATGCCCGCTTCCGGGTCTGGCCCGCGCCCGCGTCCACGAACGGCACGCCGCTTCTCTCCCTCACCGGCTCCCCGGACGACGTGTCCGACTACGACTTCCCCGACCGCTTCGCCGACCGCGAGGTCTACGCCGAGTTCCTCGGGCCCGGCGACGCCGAACTCGCCTTCGAGTTCTACGGCCCGAAATACGACCGCCGCCACCGCTTCCGCGCCGAAGCCACCCAGAAGATCAGGGTTTACGCCCGGGCGATTGATTTCTTGGTGAATGAAACGGTCGTCACGAATAGCCTGCAAGTCGCGAAATGGGAAAGCGCATTTTCCAACGGGTACGTCCAGGCGGGCAGTTATATCGTGACCAACGCCGTGTTCCGCCGGAGCGAGTTCATAAGCGCGGACGCGGACCGCTTCCGCGTCCGCGTGACCGACGAGCGCCGCGCGGATGCCGGGGCGGTGGAGGTCGCCCTCTGGACTGAGCATCCGGGCGATTCCACATACAACGCGGCATCGCGGGTGATGACGCTGCCCCGCGTCTCGCCGGGCGTCTTCGCGTCCACAAACCTGCTGCTGGTCTCGGACTGGGATGACGCGCACTTCAACACGACCGCGTACGGTGTCGCGCCGAACTCGACCAACCGCCTCTTCCTGTCACAGCTCTTAAGCAACATGTGCGGGTTGTACGTTGACGGGTGGGGGCAGACCAACGTGTTCAGCGCTCCGGTCGGCGTGGACGTCAAGTCCGTGGGCGTCGATGTGGCGATCATGCGCACCAACGGCGTCGCCTGCATCGACACGCTGGACGCGCTCGTGCAGGTCACGCTGGCCAAGGAAAGGTTCGCTCAGGCCAACATCACCGTGGAGATGGGCTCGCTTGTGTTCTTTGACGCGCCGCCGCAGGTGGATCCCGACAACTGGTATGTTGTGTCGACAAACGACCCGTTTCAGCTCTCTCCGGGTGCTCGTTCGGTCGTCCACGAGGCACTGGCCTCAGTCACGAACGGCGTCAACAACCGCTGCCTGATCTTTGTCCCCAGCATAAGAGACACGCCGAATCATCAGGTCGCCGGACTTGCGACTGCAAAGTACAGGTTCATATACGCGGTCGACAGGGCTTATACGGATCACTGCCTCATTTCGGCCAGCCAGATAGCACCGTTTGTTTCCGCACACGAACTGTGTCATGCGCTCGGCGTTCACGCCCACGTATCAGACAAATGCAATCTCATGTTTTCAACCGTCACGCCTTTCACGGATGTGAGCGCTTCCAAACGATTGTATATCGGACAAACCCGCGCTATGCGATTAGGAGAACATGTGCAATGAAAAAGGTGCCATTGGCTGTGCTGTCGAGCTGTTTCTTGTTTTCTCTGTCCATAAATGGAGCAGTCAATTATCCGCATGATGACCCTGCCATGGCGCGGATTCTGCGGTTGTTTGATGCTGAATTTACTTGGCTCAATGAGGACGATTGGAAGCAACATCAGGAAGATTTACGGACTGTCGGCTATCAGGATTTTCCGGCATTCAAGCGGTTTCTGGAAGATGTAGGCTTCCCTCCGTACAATAACTGGAGCTATCATATTCTGATCTCGTATGTCTGCAAGATCGACGGCGTCAATATGTGCTCGACAGGTTATCCTGATATGATGCGGCTGACACGGGAATTTCTGGCCGCTAAAAGTGAAAAACCGGAGTGGCAATCTGCGGCGTATTGCTTGCTTTATCTCTCGCAAAAGGGGAATGCAGGCGACCTCCCTTTGCTTGAGAAATACGCGCAACTTGCTTCGAATGTTGATTTTTCAAGGGAATCGGCATCAGAAAGTCTCCGGGTTTTGAAAGCTCGCGTCTCAGGCACAAACGTGCTGAGTTTTTGGGAGGATCGGGACTATTGCTGGTCGACCAACGAGCCGCCCTTCCTCCCTTCCGTGGCAAACACCGGCCCGCAGGCCGTCTATGTCTACGACCTGCTGAAACAGGCGCTCGCCAAATACGGAGACGCGACCAACCTCCCGCCCGAACTGGTGACGATGGCCGTCTCGTTCGATGCGGACGGCAAACCCGTTTGCAGTGTCGATCCCGCCAAATACGGGCTCGTCATGCCGGACTTCCCTCCACCCCCGC
>DUPH01000080.1 GCA_012838435.1 Lentisphaerota bacterium
TACACGCCTCCCGCCCGCCGCTACGACGGTGGCCGCCACCATCACTACCATCATCATTACCACCACTATGATCGCCATCACCGCCGTCACCACCACTCCAGCTTCTATCTTAATCTGGCGATCGGGTCCGGCTGGTATACGCCCGGCTGGTATGGCCCTTCGTGGTATGCCCCCGCATGGTACGGCCCTGCATGGTACTATCCCGCCAGCGGTTTCGGCTTCTCCTGGAGCAACCATCGTTACGGCCTCTCCATCTGGAACAGCGCGCCGGTCTACGCCACGCCGTACTACGATAGCTGGGTCTGCGGTGGATGGGGTTTCAGCAGCCTCTACTACAGCGGCTGGCGTTCCGGTTGGTACGGAGGCGTCTCCTACATCTACAACCCTTGGCCGGTCTATCGCACTGCTTATTTCTACGAGCCCGCGCCGGTCGTGACCAGAACCGAAACCGTCTACATCACGCAGCCCGCCGCGCAAACCACGGTGGTCTATGAGGAGCCGCAAACTTATGCGACTGCGCCCGCCACGCAAACCACGGTGATCTATGAGGAGCCGCAGACCTATGCCGTCGCGCCCGCCGCGTCGCCAAGTGGCAGCCTGCAATCCGCGCCTGCCTCCACCACCGCACCGGTGTTGCCACTCCCCGTGCCCGGCGCCCCCGCCCCCGCCGAAGAGCCTGACAACCACACATTATGGGATGCGGCGCCGGCCGTGGCACAGGTCGAAACAACGGCCATCGGCTGCTTCTGCCCCTGCCGCTGCAACGGCAAGCGCCCCTGCATCTGCGATTACCCG
Organism: Lentisphaerota bacterium; assembly: GCA_012838435.1. GTDB lineage: Bacteria > Verrucomicrobiota > Kiritimatiellia > RFP12 > UBA1067 > DUPH01. The sequence goes on from DUPH01000080.1 coordinate 796, forward strand.
TGCGGTGCCGAATACGCCATCGGCCGTGAAGAGTTTAATCTGAGCCTGAACTTCGCTTCCTATACCGACACGCTGGATCCTGAAGCGATTTGGCTTTCGTATGCCGGACTCGACCGCAGTGCCGCGCTGGCCGGCGACGTCCTGTACGCCGGCTCCGCCACGACAGCCTATTAACTAACCCGGCCACGAATGATGCTGCAGCTCTGGACAGCGCCCAAGTGGAACCATGAAACACATGAAACTTCATGAAAAACAGGGGCACCTTGGCGCCCTTGGCGGTTCCAGAAGACGCTCAGGTAAGTGTCGAAATTTGTGCGGTGACAAGAACCGCGCTGTGCGCGGGTCGCGGCACCGCTTTCTCTCCGCGCTGTGCGCGGAGACACGCTTAGTTCTCTCACCATGAACACAGTACCCTACTCAGACCTGATCTCGTACTACGTCGAGCGCTCCGACCGACGCGCGGTAGACCTGCGTGAAGCGGGTGTGCCGGAGTGTGTGGTGCTTGGCCAGGCTCTGTACCGGCGCGCTTATCCGCCGCTGCCGGAGCACCGCCATTACGGTGTGGCAGAACTGGCCTACGTCGAAAGCGGGTTTCAACCCTACAACGTGCTGGACAACGAGTTCACGCTGTTCGGCGGCGAAGGCACCATCATTCCGCCGGATACCGGCCACGGCTCGTCGGGGCAACCCTCCTACCCGTGCAAAAAAGCATGGGTCCAGTTGCGGCTACCGGATGCGGACAGCACGTCCGACTGGCTGGGCCTATCGCCCGAGGAGGCACAGCCGATCCTAGCGATGCTGCGCCACCCCGTGAACCTCTATTCGAAATGGCCGGCCGACTTCCCCCAACTCATCAGTCGGCTCTTCGCGATCGCCGACCGCCCCCCATCACCCACACGCACCGCCATGTTGCGCGCCGGCTTGCAGCACATCCTTTTCGAGTTGCTCGACCGCAACGTGCCCGAAACCGCGCACGCCCACCAACTGCGCGTACGCAAGGTGATCATGTGGCTGGAGACGCATATCAGTGAATCCCCGACCGTCGACCATCTCGCCCGCGAAGCCGGTCTTTCATCCTCAAGCTTCAAGCGGATTTTCCACTCCGTCACTGGCATGACGCCCCACGCGTATATTCTCCATAAGAAGATCGAGCGAGCCATGGGGCTCCTGCTGGAGGCCGATATGCGCGTCACCGATGTCGCGCAGGCCTGCGGTTTCTCCACCTCGCAGTACTTCGCCACCGTCTTCAAACGCATGACCGGCGTAAGCCCCAACGATGTTCTCCGCAAACGCGGCATCGCCCTCCCCACTAACACTGACGGACAATGATTCTGACGCCATGCCCACGTACCTGACCTTGCCGATGATCACGGCTGCGGCCGGCATACTGGCCGGAGCCGGTTTCCCCGCATTTGCCGCAGCGGCGCTGGGTGCCGCCGCGGCGGTCTGGTTCGCACGCTTGAAACATTCAGGCGGTTTCTACCTTCACGTCACGCTGGACCCCGACGCGCCGGACAACGGCATGCTGGCAGAGGCGCTCCGCGCGGCCGTGCGTCAGTTGCAACACACACAAAGCTCGGTCACGCTCCGCATCGCCGCGCTACGCGCCTCCCCGCACCCGCGCATCAACCTCAACCTGACCCGCGACGGTGATCTTGAAGTCCTGTGCGACAGAAAACGGCCATGCGCGCTCGGCCATCCCGGCCTCTGGATCGCCGACCACCCGCTGCCCCTCTGCATTCCTCACATGCGCAGCATCACCCTGCATCTCACGCCGGCTGTCAGAGAACGCCTGCGCGTGACATGCGATAGCGCCGCCTCCGTCACGCGCAACGGCTGGATCGCCATTCTGCTAATCGTCACTGCCGCCTGCGCGTTCGATCTCTCCGGCCTGCTCGCAACCGCGCTCGGTTTTGCGGGCCAAGCCTATCTGCTGGAGCACCACCCCGAACGTCCGCGCCGCCAACGCAAGGTCAAACCGCACTGAGCGGTGGCACAGATAATAGACATCGAGCAGGCACATCTCGTCGAACGTGAGCTGATTGCGGCCCGACACCTGCCAGAGCCCCGTCATGCCCGGCAAGCCCTCCAACCGTAGCGCGTGTCCCGGCCGCGTGTAATGTCCTTGGTCGCTCTCCGGCAACGGCCGCGGTCCGATCAAGCGCATCTCTCCCCGCACGACATTGACCAGTTGCGGCCACTCATCAATGAACGTGTGCCGCAAAACGTTTCCAAGCCGGGTCGCCCGCGGATCATGCTCAAGTTTGAAAAGCCGTTCCGGTTGCCCGTCCTGCCGCTGCAAGTCAGCATGCAACCGTTCGGCATGTCGCGTCATGGTCCTGAACTTGAATACAGTGAAAGGCGCGCCCCGATACCCGTAGCGCGTCTGCTTGAAGATCACCGGCCGCCCGTCGCACACCCAGATCAGTAGCGCCGTCAACAGCATCACCGGCGAACAGACAACCAGCAGGCACACCGCCAGTACGCGTTCCGCCATTCCGCAACGCTGCGGCTGGGCATCCAGTCGAAATTCAAACATCCCCTCACGATTCGGTCGGCAGCGCCCCTCCCGCGTCAACACCGGCACACACGCGGCCGGCACCGCCGCGTTATTCCCTTCTCGAACAGCCAACGCCAAGAAGTCGAGCACCTCCCCCGCCCCGCCATTCCCCTGAGTTGTAAAGACTACGTGCATGTCCGGGACACAGTATCCGCTTTCTTCCACGTCGCTTCAAGCCTTTCCCTTCCGCGCTGCGCGCGGAGTTAACATTTAGGAGTTAGGATTTAGGAGTTTTTTGACTTCTGCGTTCGACGTTCGACGTTCAGCGTTCAGAAGCGGCGGTGCCGCGCAA
>DUPH01000081.1 GCA_012838435.1 Lentisphaerota bacterium
TGCCTTGCCAATCCCAACCGCAAGGTGACGGCGAACAGCCGGTGCCTGTCATGGCAGAAATGGGTCAGCATCCCGTGATTGAACGTCGAACACAGAACATCGAACGCCCAACTCAGAACGTGAAACCATGAAACACATGAAACTTCATGAAAATCATGGCGATCTTGGCGTCTTGGCGGTTTAAAAAGCCGAGCCCTGCCTTTCCGTGTGTTCAGTGTATTCCGTGGTTAAACAAACCCGATCCATGCCCCCCAAAAAAACTCCGTGTCCTCTGTGCCTCTGTGAGAGCAGCGCAAATCTCAAATCCCAAATCTCAAATCCTTAGTGCCCTTGGTGCCTTTGTGTGAGAAAAACTACGAGGAAAAACGATGGACTCAGTTGTACCGACACCCGAAGAACTGAAGCGGCAAGAAAAACTTATGCGGCGCATTCGCGTCGCGGATGATGATGAAATCCACGAAAAGGAACCGCCGACACCACTCCAACAGAAGAAGATCGACAAGGCGTTGCGGGAGATCATCAATGAGACCATGGACGATGGAAGTCCAGTGAAGTATTGAACGTTCAACGTTCAACGTTCAACGCCTATCATGGCACTCACACCCGAACAGATCGAGTCGAAAATCAGGGATGTCTGCTATCAGACCGTGAGCCCGCCCTGCAGGGCACCGTCAAAAAGAACCGTAACCGCCGCACGTGGAAGGACGGCAGCGTCTACGTCTCGCCGGAGCACTACACTTTCGTGTGCCGGGGCGTGAACGGCAAGGAGCGCTGGAAGCGGGTCAACGCAAAGCATCTGCCCGCCGTCTTCGGCGAATACGGCTGGATGGGAAGCGGGGGCGGCCCGTCCCGTGGCCCGAGTCGTTTTCCTACATCGTCTCCGGCGGGACCATCGATGAGATGACGCCGCTAACCAGGAAGCACGGCGTGACGCGCGGCAACGGCACTGCGGAGCGCATGCTCTGCCTCGCCGACGGGGAGTCCGCGCCACCGCAAGACCGCTTAACCTTCAACAAAATAAAATCACGCCCAACGGCATGAAAAAGCGAAAAGCGCCCTTCCCTTGGGGCATCGGTCTTGCTAAACTTGGGCCTCGTAAGTACTTATTTGATGCGAACCTCGCCGTGAATCTCGACTTCATAGAGCAGCAAGGCTTCGACCTCGTCGAAGCCGTCGACGAAACCAGTCAGACCGTCGTGTGGAAGGCCGTGCAGCGGACCTTGGAACGGACGGTCATCCTGCGGATTCTCAAGCCCGAGGCAGCCTCTGATCCTGCCGCCGTTGCGCACTTCCTAAACATCGCCCGGATCGTTTCGCGTATCAAAAGCGAATCGCTCGCGGCGATTTTCGATATTGTCAGTAACAAAGGCTTGTACTACATCGTCATGGAACACGTCAACGGGCCGACGCTGGAAGAGGAGGTGAGTGCGGACGGCCCCCTGCCGTTGGAACGCATCCTGCGCATCGCGGCGTCGCTCATCGTAAGCCTCGATCAGTTGTGGGGGGCGTCGTATATCGTACACCGCAACCTGAAAAGCTCGACCATCCGGACCTCGCGGCGTGGCGTGTCCAAGATCACCGATTTCAGCCTGGCCATCCAAGCCTCACCCGGCGTCAACGCGACCGCCATGGACGAGGGCAACATTGTCGGCACGCCCTGTTTCCTCTCGCCCGAACAAGCTCAAGGCTCACACACACTCACCACGCAGTCGGATATGTATGCGTTGGGAATTGTGCTCTACCATCTATCCACCGGCACAGTGCCGTTCGAAAATGAGGATGTGGTCTCCATCCTCGCCGCGCACGTCAAGCGGCAGATCCCGCCGCCGCATCATCTGAACCCGGCCCTATCGCCTTCTTTCTCGTGGTTGCTTCACCGCTTGATGATGAAGCACCCGGGCAACCGCTATCCCGACTGGAAGAGTGTCCTGCAGGACATCCGCCTCTTGCTCGCCGGTAGCCAGCCGAGTTGCGCCCATCCCAACGATGGGTTTCTCAGCACAATTGAGACCTTTGAAGACAACGCCCCCTCCGCACCAACCGATCAAGAGGACGAGCCGCAGTTCCGGTTCAAGCCTGTCCGCCGCGCCAACCGCCGTCTGGCCACCTACCGCTCCCAAAACATTGAGGAAGAGCACGCCAGCGACATCCGGCGCGAAACACTGATCAAAGAGTCCCTCTGTTGGCTGGCGCTCCTGCTCTGGCTAGCCACCATCTTTTGGTTTCGTGCAGTCCGGCAGGCCCCCCCGCAATCCGAAGGTAACACCCGCTCGTCGCAACCCTTGGCACAGGCCCCCGCCGTTCCATCCCAGGCTGCGTCCAATCCGGCGGACAGTTCCGACGCCGCATCAACGGGCCAGCCGAGGGAGGTGGAGACGCCGGCCGCCGATCCGACCGAACAAGTCGCTTCGGCAACGCCGTCACCCGCGCCGATCCCGAAAGATCCCGCGCCTGCACCCGCCGACACACCGGCACCTGCGCCCGCGTCCCCTGAGCCCGCAAAGGCAACCGTCCTGCCTTCCGGCATTCCCGACGCACTCGCGGCCCGGCTGGCTGACGCCTTGGCCGCCGGCTCGCCTGCCGCCGCCCTGCGTGTGCTGCAAGCCGACCCCGCGCGCTTTCAGGAAAAAGCCCGGCTGGCCGAGTTTCTCGGCGGCGTACCGGAGGTCGATGATCTGGTCACTGAGTTTCTGCGTACGCGGATCGGCAGACCGCTGATCTTAGAGCACAATGGCAAGCAACGCACCGTTATCCCGCGCAGCGTCCGGGACGGCGTCATCGGCGTCGAAACCAACGGACGCGGCATCGACATCGCAATCAGTGACCTTACAGCCGACGAGAAACTGCGCTGGATAGAGCGCCCCAAAGACACGGCGCGGATCGCAGCCTACTGCTTGGTGCTCATGCACTCATCACGACGCGGAGAGGTCTCCGCTTATGCGACTGCCTGTCCGCCGTTTGTCGCGCCGCTGATCACCGAAGCGGCGAAGCGCGCAGCGGCTACTGCGCGGCCGTAGGTTCCTTCTTTTCCGGCAGCGACCAGCCCTCTATCACCGCTGTCGCCTTCAGGGCATCCAGATGCGCGTCTAACGCCTCCTGGTACGCCCGTTCGAACAGCACGGTCTTGAGGTCTGCCGCAATTTCATCGTGCGACACTTGACGCGGCTCCTCTTTGTGCAGCAACCTAAAGAGATGCAGCGTCTGTATGTCGAGATCAATCACATCACTGATTGCGCCCGGCTCCAGCGCGAACAGAGCCTCCTCCACCGCTTCAGGCAACTCGCCACGCCTCACCGTGCTAAAGTCAAAATATCCGAGGTCACGCTCTACCGTGTCTGAGTAAGCTCTCACCGCCTCAAACCACCCGATTTGGCCCTGTTCGATTTCAGACTTGATGCGCAACAACTCCAAAAACTCATTCGCTCTCGTGGCGGGGGTGACCAAACGGCAGATATGGCTGAGTTGTACGCCTTCGCCGAGCATCAAGGAACTGGCGTTCTCCGTGTAAAACGCGCGCACCTCCTCATCACTCGGCGGCTTCACACGCTTGCGCATTTCCCGCAGTAGCCTGCGCTGCTGCAGAGCGACGCGCGCTTCTTCCGCCCGTTGCTCTTCAGGAAAAGCCGAATAGTCTGCCGACTCCAGTTCCTTGCGCACCCGCTCGTCGTTCGGCACAGGCTGAGTCTTGATCGCCTCATTCCGCAGCAGCACCCCCTCGACCAGATTCTCCACCGCCCAATCACGAAGTTGCTCCTCACTCGGCTCGCCGCCGTGCTTCTGCACGTACTCGACATACGCCGGGCGCAGCGCATCAATCTCGGACAGAATCTTTTGCTCTGTGATCTCTACCCCGTCTACTTTTACAGCCATCTTACCATCCCCATTTCAACCGAACCGCTCCGCGCACACCACCGCGCGCCCAAACAAATGTGGCGAGTTTCTCACACCCTTTACTCCCGCGTCAAGCGCCGTTCGCCTCCGATTCGTCGATTCGCCGTAATCGGTTAGTGACAGGAAGTATGTGAGTTTAGTGCGTGGTTGGTGCTCATTTCGGCACTCACAAGTCAGGTGAAAAGATTTGGAGACAAGCTATAACCATCACAAGTCGAAAATTCTGAAGTTATCAACACGGTTTCACCTTGGTTTTCGGGGGTACGAAGTCAGTGTTGGTCTTGTACACGAGTACTGGGGTCGTAGTTTGACATTAGACATTCGAGAGTTGCGGAGCGTTTTCTCGATGTGGTAATGTATCGCCATGGCAAGACAACTGAGGCACCACTATGCGGGGGGATGGTATCACATCACCAGCCGGGGCATGGGGCGGATGGCGATCTTTATCGATGACCGCGACCGCGAGCACTTCGTGGAGTTGCTGTCCGAGATGGTCGAGCGTTACGGGGTCGTGCTACACGCCTACGTGCTGATGGATAATCACTACCATCTGCTGATCGAGACACCTACCGCTAATGCGAGCCGGGCACTGCAATGGCTGAACCTGAGCCACAGCATGTGGTTCAAAACTCGGCATGGCCACGCGGGGTCTGTTTTTCAGGCGCGTTTCAAGAGCATCCCCGTCGAGGATGCTGGCTCGTGGGCGCTGACGTGCAGCGTGTACATCCACCTGAACCCCGTGCGGATCAAAGCGCTGGGGCTCGGCAAAGAGGATCGTGCGATGGAGAAGGCGGCACTCCCGCCTGAAGGGCCACCCAAAGAGCTGGTGCGCGCGCGGCTGGCCAAACTGCGGGGCTATCGGTGGAGTTCTTACCGAGCGTACGCGGGTTATGCGCCGTCTCCGGAATGGCTGACCTGCGCGACGCTCTGGGAGCGTTGTTGTCCGGCGGCCGAAGACCCAAAAATGGAATACCGCCGGCATCTGGAGGACTATCTGCGACAGGGTGTCGGGGAGGACCTGTTCGCCAGAATCAGTGCTGCAGTCGCCATCGGCGGGGCGGCTTTCGTCGAAAACCTGCGCAAGAGAGTACCGAGGCGGGCGCGCGGCGAGACGAACGCGCGCGCATGGCGCAGGATGTTGCCGTTCGACGAGGTCGTGCGCGCGGTCGAGTCGGTCAAGGGCATGGGATGGGCTGACTTTGCTGAACGCAGGGGCGACTGGGGCCGTGACTTGGCTCTGTACATCGGGAGGATGCGGTGCGGACTGACGTTGAAGGAACTCGGAGCACAGGCTGGCGGGTTGAGCGTGCCCGCAGTTGCCAAGGCAGTCGAACGGATGGCGGCGCGGCTGAAAAACGACAAAGCCTTGCATCGGTCGGCGGCACACGTATTAAAGTTACTGGAAAAACGAAATGTCTAATGTCAAACTACGACCCCGACTGCTTCTAGGAGGAGTTCATGATGCGCGGCAAAGACATATTCTTTCTGTGTGGCATTATCATTACGGTTGCGATGATCGTGCTGATTTTCCGAAACGGAACCAATGATCCGCTTGCACCGGGAATGCCTTCCTCTGAACGACGGGCGACAAACGTTGCCAAGGCACCCCAACAAGACGCTGTCCCAATTTCAGAAAAGGCCGTGTTTGTCCTCACACAGCAGACAGAGATTGCGCCTCCCAACACTGTAGAGCCGAGTGACGAATCGGTGAAATCTGAAACGATTTTAATCAAGGTGGCAGGCCGCGAATTTCCATTGCTGTTTGAAGATCCAGATATATCCGATACCCTAAAGAGTGTGATAGGCCGTGATATTACCCTGAATCTCGCTCATTTTAAGCATGTCACTCTAAGGGATGTCTCTGGCGAACGCTCGGATTCTGAACACAGATCATCACTGAAGGCGACCCATCTTTTGGATGAAGGGTGTCAGGAGCGTCTGTTCCCAGAAGTGTTCGAGAATAATTTCGGAGGTGTCATCGTGAGTAATTCGACACCCCATATTGTTGTTTGCAAAAAGTTGATTGAAGAGTACGAGCGAGCGCTAGATTACAAAACACGGCATCCTGTCATGTTTAAGCGCTTGGAAGAATTTCTTGCCCGACTGCGAAGCGCTCAGTTTCTCAAAACAATCGAGGACAATCCCGAAAAAGCACAAAATGCTTTCTTCTTGGAAAGAGGTCCTAACGAAGGTGTTGACTACTCGCAACAACTCTCCGGACTATTGAGAAATGCCACGATACGAGACCCCAGCATTCTTGATTTTTATCCATCAGATAACTACGGCATAAAGCAAGGAACGGTCTGTATGCCGTTACTGATATGGCCAGATGACATGAACAGTGAACCTGTCTTGAAAGGGATTCCCTTGTTTATCTACATCGATGGAGAATGGCGCATATACGTGCCGCGTTTGCTTTGAATAGTGAGTTGTGCGGTCGTGTGTCTCCAGAGAGTAGTGGGGTCGTAGTTTGACATTAGACATTCGAGAGTTGCGGAGCGTTTTTGTGGTATGGTAATGCATCGTCATGGCAAGGCAACTGAGGCACCACCGAAAGGATGGCGGCGTGTCTGGAAAAACGAAATGTCTAATGAGGGTCTTGCAAAACCCCTTGCTTGCAGGTGTGGCACGGGCATCTTGCCCGTGTCTCATGGGCGGGACGCCCATGCCACGAGGGGTTTTGCAAGAGCCTCATCTGATATGAAATTCATCACTCAACTGAACAAA
>DUPH01000082.1 GCA_012838435.1 Lentisphaerota bacterium
GCGCTCCCGCCCGCGCGCACACAAAACACGCACTCGACTCTCGTGCTCCCTGCCACTAACCGCTTACCGCTCGGATCACCGGAGCATCATAAATGTTCCCTGTGACCCGGTTGTGTAGAGCCAGCCGCCGCGCAGACTCACGCGGTCTGTCGCATCGCCCCCGACCAGCACGAAGTTCACCTCGTCCAGATTCGCGATCGTGGCACCGCGGAAATCCACCAGATTCATGCGACCGGCGGGGATCGGGCCATCGACGACAATCATGACAGTCGACGGCAAGGTCAACGCGCCCGACAACGTCAGCACAGCTCCCGGCGTGAAGGTCCAGGTGTCGCCAACGATAGCAGCCGCACTCCCCGGCGCGACCGCCAACGTGCCGTCACCGCGCATGATCAGATCGCCGAGGTGCAGGAACACGCAGTCAGGATCGGTGCCTGCGGCCGGCTGGAGCGTGAGCGAAGCGCCCTCGTTGACGGTGATGTCACCCACGATGAGCGGCAACCCCTCCGCCAAGGGCGAGACGGGTTCAATGGTGGAGGCCGTACCTGCGGTCAACTCCAGCGCATTGGTGAAGCTCCGCGCCGCTTCACCGGTGTACGAGAAGGTGAAGGCGTCGATGAACTGCTGCGCGTAGTTGCCACCCGTACCACCGACGATCCCCAGCCAAGCCGGTGTGCCCAGCTCAGCAAGTTTCGCACCGGCATTTTCGTTGGTCATGCTGTAAACCTTGGTACCCTGTTGCATGTCGATGACCATCTTCGTGCCATCAAAGGTCATGCGCGCGTTGAACGCTCCTTGGTTTTGGCTGAAGAGCGCGTTATCAACCCAGGTGGCTCTGACTCCGTTCGTAATCCATGCCAGATAACAATCCCCCGGCATCAGGTAGTACTGGAAACCGAAGCTGGGCGAGTAAGGGGAGACGATTTGCCACCATCCGCCGGTCGGCAGTGCATTCGTACCGCGCGGGTCGTTCTGGAAAAAGACGCCGAAGCCGTCGCCCGGACTGGTGGTGGAAACCCCCTTGCGGAACGTGAGGTCGATGACCCACGGCTCGGTGGCGACCACTTGCTCGCGGTAGTAAGCCGCGCCGCGTTTGTTGGCGACGTTCGGCGTCAGCTCCAGGATCGTACCACCTTGGCCATCATCCACAAAGCGCGTCACGCCGGTGGTCACCCACATCGTGTCGTCGAAACCCAGAGCGCCGCCGTTGTTGAGCAGCAGTGTACCGCCTTCGAGCAGCAGGCTCTGGCTGTCGGTAAGGCCTCCGCCGTCAACCAGCAAAGATGCGCCCGTGCCAACATGCACCGCGCCGCCGCCGGAGATCGGCGCACGCAAGCGGAACGTCCCGGGCGTGTTGAAGACCAGCGTACCTTCGTTGTGGATTTCCCCTGCCATCGTCACTGTGCCCTCGACCGCCGCGCCGTCGAGGATCACGGTCTGTCCGGCGGCGACCTGCACGCCGCACGAGACCGCGCCCGTCAACGTCAGCGTGTCGGGCCCCTCGTTGCGCACCACGCCGTCACCGCTGATCGCACCGCCGAAGACGAGATTCGTCGGGCTGCGGAATACCAATGTGCCGCCCGCGCGTGTCTCCACGGCGGCATCCGGTGCGAGGCATCCCCCTGACAGTCCGTCAATGACCAGTTCGCCGTCATACACGGCCCAGTCGCCGGGGTACGCGCTCAAGTCTGTGGCGATTGTCAACGTTGCGTCGCCGCCCTTGGCAATCACGCTGTCGGTCGTGCCGCCGGTCAGCGTGCCCGCGAACGCGCCTTCCGTCGTCTGATCGATGTACAGGCGGGTGCGCCCCGCGAGCGTTACGTCGCCTTCCGCCGCGACATCCAGCGCGCCGATCAACACCGGGGCC
>DUPH01000083.1 GCA_012838435.1 Lentisphaerota bacterium
CCGGCCGCCGCCAACGTCTACATGATGGAAGCCACGGCGGCCGACATCATCACCGGCTGGCGCTCGGGAGGCGTTCCCTCCAAGGTCAGCAAAGTGCTGGGCGGCGACTGGGTTACGGTCGACACGCCGATCTGCCTCGGCTACCGGCCTCACACTCACCGCACCACGTTCCGCGGCCAGATCGGCGAGGTGCTGCTCTTCGACCGGCTGCTCAGCGAACGGGAGCGTGCCGACGTCGAGGACTACCTCGTCAACAAATGGACGCGGGCGGACGGCGCGGACGGCCTCTTTGACGGCGCGGTGTTCGATGTCGCCGCCGGTGCCACGCTTGACTTGGGCGGCGCGCGTTCCGGCGTCACCGTCACCGGCAGTGGCACGCTGGCGAACGGCACGCTCGGCGCGGGCTTCATCATCAGTCCCGCCGGTGATGACGCGATCGGCGAGCTTGCGCTGAACGGCGTCACCTTCGGTGCGGGTGCAGAATACCGCCTGACCGTCCTCGACACGGCCAGTGATCGCCTGTTGGTTGACGGCGACCTCAGCGCCCTGACGGTCGTGCCCGCCACCGCTGCGGAACTCACCGGCACCAGTTACGTCATTGCGACCGGTGCCATCACCGGCAAGCCCGCGCTCAGCGGCTTCCCGGAGAAGTTCAAGGTGATCCAGCAGGGTAATGACCTGCTGCTCACCAGTATTGGGGGCACGGTTCTGATGCTGCGCTGACCATTGAGTTATTCACCCAGCGGAATCACCGCCTTGACGCGGTAGAACTGCGCGGCGGGCGGCGGACCGGCGGGGGGTGCGGTGTCGACCTCGCGCGTCATGGTGGCGCCCGCGTCGGGAACCATCACGCCCAAGCCCGTCGGCGACCGGTCATTGGTCGACAGCGTCGGCGACCGCCACAGTTCGTAGAAGCGGGTCTGCTCAACGGTCCACGTCAGGCGGTTGGTCGTGCTGGACCGCGAGAACGCGGTGAAGGCCAGTCGCGACTGGCCGTCCAGCGGGTCGGTGTCGGCGCCGTATTCGTCAATGTCGCACACGCCGTCGCCGTCCGCGTCGTGCGCCCCGCCCTCCAGGGCGGTGAGGCCGCCGGTCATCCGCATCTCCCACGGGTCGGGGATGCCGTCACCATCGCTGTCCGGGCCCGCGCTCAGCACCGTCGTGCGGACGCCGCCGAGGCTGATCCAGCCGAGGTTTGCGCCCCACGCGCAGCCGCTCAGGTCGCCGGTTACGAGATTCACCTGCGGGTCGCCCGTCTCCTCAAAGGCGATCCAGCCCGCGTTCGCGCTTCACCCACACCCGCGTCATCACCCGGCTCTCGACCGATGCGGATGCCCTCGACGATCCCTTTGTCGCCGCCGCCCTGCGCTTCGTGCGCAACAACCTCTCCCAGAAACTCGATGCCGCCATGATCGCACGCAAGGTCGGCTACTCGAAACGGATGCTCCAGATCCGGGCCGAACATGCGCTCGGGCACACCCTTGGCGAGGAAATCCGGCGCATCCGCCTGGCCGCTGCACGTGAACTCATCGCCGAGACCGACAATCCCCTTGCCGAAATCGCCGAGGACTGCGGCTTCAGCTCCGTCTCGCACCTCACGCTCCGCTTTCGTGAAGCGTTCAATATGACGCCGCTCGCGTTCCGGCATTCACAGCCCTACCACCGTTAGTGCCTTATCGACCGATAAGGCCAATAAAAAACAAGTTGTTTGTTTAACGCAGAGGCGCAGAGACGCAGAGGTTTTTTTGGAGGGAACGCGCTCCCGGACAAACTAATGCACTAAGTAACTAACGCACTAATTAACTTGGGTTGCGGGCTGCGCCCGCATTAGCAACCCGCCGATTGACAAATCGGCGAGGCTGGCGTAACGTAGCCTTGTGTTGTGAGTCGGGAGGTTTTGTTTTGGTCGTCAACACAGACGCGATAAGACTGGCGCTTTCTGCGCAGACAAAGGACGGCAAGAAGGCTCAACTTGGGCAGTTCTTGACGCCCTCGTCTGTTGCGTGCTTCATGGCGTCTCTTTTCTGCGCAGGCTCATTTTCAAAGTGCCGCCTTCTGGATCCGGGCGCAGGCATCGGTACGCTTTCTGCGGCCTTTCTTGACCGATGCATTGCGGGAAAGCTGCGCTTCCACCAGATTGATGTCGACACCTTCGAGATCGATAACTCGCTGCAACCTCATTTGTATCGCACGCTGGGGGCTTATCGCTCGCACATCAACTGCAGTGTGAAGGTGTGGGACGCCGACTTTATCGAAGCCGCAGCCTCGTCGCTTGCGGGAGATCTTTTCGCCCATTCATTGCCGAAGTATACACACGCGATACTGAACCCGCCCTACAAGAAGATTCGGAGCGATTCTGTCCACCGTTCGGCGCTGCGTCGTGTTGGTATTGAGACGGTAAACCTCTATTCCGCTTTTGTCGCCCTCTCATTAGAGTTGCTGGAAGAGGATGGGCAGTTGGTTGCGATCATTCCCCGTAGTTTCTGCAACGGCCCTTATTACAGACCGTTTCGTGAGTTGATGCTTAACCGTGCGGCACTCAAGCACCTGCACCTGTTTCACGCCCGAAATAAAGCCTTTCGCGACGACAATGTCCTGCAGGAGAATATCATCATTCAACTGGAACGCGGGCGACAGCAGGGGCCCGTCACGGTGTCTGCATCCACGGACAACAGCTTCAGTGATTTTGCCAGTCAGGAATATCCTTTTGACAACATCGTCTTCCCTGATGACGCCGAGCGTTTTATTCGCGTGCCAATGGTTTCAAATATGGTGCCAGCCGTTCAAGCCTCAACGCTAGTGTCGAGCCTTGCGGATTTGGGTGTTTCCGTATCAACCGGGCCGGTCGTCGACTTCAGGGTGCGGCAGCACCTGCGTCAAGTCCCCGAGCCCGGTTCGGTTCCGCTTCTCTATCCCGGACATTTTTCCGGAGAGGGGTTTGAGTGGCCTAAAGACAATTTCCGCAAGTCAAACGCGATCATGCTGAATGCCGAGACCGAGAAATGGCTTTATCCGAAAGGCTTTTATACGGTTGTCCGGCGCTTCTCTTCGAAGGAGGAAAAGCGGCGTATCGTCGCGAGCGTGGTTGATCCTTCGGCATTTCCAGATGCCGAGTGGCTGGGTTTCGAAAATCATCTCAACGTCTTCCATCGTGAACGGCACGGGTTGCCGGAGGACATCGCCTACGGGTTGACCGCCTTCCTCAACACGCGCGCCCTAGACACCTATTTCCGCAGTTTTAACGGTCACACGCAAGTTAATGCGACCGATCTCAGGCAATTACGCTATCCGAGTTTTCTATTGTTGTCCCGTCTCGGACGTTGGGTACGCAAGAACCCGCAAGCGGATCCCGATCAGGTTGATGAGAAAGTGATGGCGATTACCGCATGACCAAAAACGTCAAACAGGCACTGCAGGTTCTATCAGAACTTGGCTTTCCCCGCGCCCAACAAAATGAGCGATCGGCGCTTTGTCTCTTGTCTCTTCTCGGAATGACTCGCAACAAAACGTGGGCACAGGCTTCGAGCCCACTTATGGGGATAACGCCGATCATGGATTGGGTAATGCTCCACTACAAGAAAAAATACGCGCCCAACACGCGGGAGACCATCCGTCGGCAAACCATGCATCAGTTTGTTGATGCAGGGCTCGCCATCTACAATCCTGACGATCCCGCTCGCCCTGTGAACAGTCCGCATGCCGTTTATCAGATCGACCAGACGGCTCTAAACTTGTTGCGTACCTTTGGCTCGCCCGCATGGAAAGCGAACCCGAAAAGTTATCTGGCAGATCGCCCGTCCTTGGCAGAAAAGAACGCACGACGGCGTACCCTCAAAAAAATTCCGGTCGAAATTGCTCCCGGCCGGAAGATCAAACTGAGTCCGGGGGCTCACAGCGAGCTTATCAAAGCTGTGATTGAGTCCTTCGCGCCTCGATTCGCCCCTGGATGCACGCTTGCTTATGCGGGGGACACGGGCGAAAAGTGGGGATACTTCGACGAAGAACTATTGGAGAAACTGGGTGTTTCTCTTGATGCGCATGGCAAAATGCCGGACGTGGTTCTCTTCGATCAAGCAAGGAATTGGCTGTTACTGGTTGAATCGGTGACCAGTCACGGGCCTGTGGACGCAAAACGTCATCGCGAGTTGTCGCGCCTGTTTGCGCAATCGACGGCGGGGTTGGTTTACGTGACCGCCTTCCCCGATCGTGCCGTCATGTCGCGTTATCTTGCTGAGATCGCATGGGAGTCGGAGGTGTGGGTGGCAGATGCGCCGACTCACCTGATCCACTTCAACGGCACCCGTTTTCTGGGGCCTTACGATCCGTGTTAGCCTAACGCGGGCGGCGCCCGCAACCCTCGCCCCAGCCCTTTCCCAGCGGGAGGGGGTGAAAACAACTTGTTTTTTATTGACTTTATCGGCTGGTAAGGCACTAAGGAGAGTGGTACATGTTCAGATCCGTACGGTTCTTTTTCCTGTACGCCGTAAGCTGCCTACCGGTATTGGTGTCTACGGATTTTCGGGCATAGGGACAGGATCACCCTTGAACTGCTTTTCCAACCAGACCTTTTCGTACCGGCCGTAGAATGTAGCGTTGAGGTCAATCCAGGCGGCGATGACGCGCTTCTCTTCAGGCGTGACGCGTGAGGCGTGTTTGCCCTGCGAAAGCTTGTGGAGGAGTCCGGAGCCGAGGGCGTTCACCCCCGGTCCTTCGGGTGTGGTCTGTACTTGGTTGTATTCCGGCCAGCAGGGAACCATCGGCACAACCGTGCCGTCCGCCTTTTTGTATGTGCGGCGTTTCCAATACGCGAAGAGTTTGTTCGAAAAAGATTTCGCACCGGTCGACTCATCTGTGAAGCACAGCGTTGCATAGGCACGCGAAAAGGGCGCATCCCATTCGCTTTGGAGATTGAAACGCGGATCGATGGAGCGCGTGAGCGCAATGCCGCAAGGCGGATCATCGTCCCCGTGGCAACTGATACACTTTTTGTCGAGAATCGGCTGTACGTTCTCGACGAACCCCCAAGGACGCCCGCCTTCCGGTGGGACATCAAGCTCCTCGGCCGGGCGGTTCATCGCCTGACTCGTGGTCGCCGCAAACGGCGACACGGCGTGCTTGCTCTCATGGCATCCCACACAGGAAACACGTTCACCCGGTTGCAGGTGAGTCAAGGACCGCATGGTGCGCCATGCGCAGCCATCTTGGTCGAGCACCTGAAAAAGAATCGGACATCCCGCAGGCACATAGAAGCGAGCCGATCCGTCTTCTTCAATCGTCGCCGTCCCCAAGATCGCACGGGCGTTCTCATGGCCCGCCTGCCCCGTGAGCGGCGAGTACTGGTCGGGTGCCGTGCGCGGGAAGAGCTGCACGACGCGTATACGTTTCAACGTGCCGCGCGCGGCCTTGGTAAGACCTTGATAAACGTCGCTCATGAACACTTCGCCCTTCCCCTGCGCGGCGAGTTGGGGATCGCACCGTGACTGCAAGCGGGGAGGAGGCGTACGCGCCACGAGCGGTTCCGGTGCGTGTGCACCGATATACCCGTCGCGCCACAACACCTCGCGCGTGCCATCGGCGGAAAGGATGTAGAGACCGAGCGAGGCATCGGGGGCTGGACGCGAAGGTTCGTATTGCAGCGGCGCGCGGCTCCAGCAGATGAGAAACAGATCCTCGCCATACGGATAGGGGGAGTTGTACCAGTCGTTGTGGGCGTCGCGCGCAGTGCTCTCGGCCGGGTGCTTCATGGCGATTTCGGGATAGTGTCCGGGCGTGACGCGCGTAATCGCCGCTTGGCTGTTCGCGTCCACAGTCGGATCGATGAGGATAAGCGGACCACCGGTTACAGCGTGATGGGCACTCGCAATACAAGCGATCTTGTGTGAACCGGGAATGGCTCGCGGCTGGAAGGTGCAATGGGGATCGGTGGTCTCATTGCCCCACACGGCCTCTGGATTCGTGCCGTCCTGACGCATGCTCCACAAATTCTGATGGCGAACGGCATCCCGGTCAATATAGTCCCATCGCGCAAAAAGAATCTCGCCATCGGCGCTGAGCGTCGGGAACCATTCCGCAACATCATTCCAGGAAAGCTGCGTGATAGCGCTGCCATCCGGCTTCATGCGGAACATGCAGTAGGCCTGCCAGCGATTCGAATAGCCGTACCAGAAACAACGGCTCTGCGACCGGCGTCTGGTGGACATAAAGACAAGATCGCCATCTGGGAGCCAGCACGGCATGAAGTCCTCATAGCGGTCATTCGTGAGTTGCCGAAGGTCGGTGCCGTCAGCATTGACCGTGTAGAGGTGAAAGTAGTGGCTGTTTTCTCCCTGCTCATTCACCTTCATCGAATAGGGATTGAGCGGCCCATCTGTTTCCACAAAGGCAAAGACGATTTTCTTCGCATCAAAGGAGAGACGCGGCTCGAGGAACGAACCACGCGGGAGACGCCCGGCGATCAGGTCCTCGGTGGCCAGTGACTTACCCGGCTTGAGCAACTTGAGCAGAGTGCCTCCCGCACGCTGCCGCCACCCGAAGTATTGTGCCACACAATGATTCCAACTCACGCTGCGGCGCGTGTTGAAGACGATGCCATGGGCCAGCGTGGACACAAGGCGCGGATCAGCAAGAAGCCGCTCACGGCGGTCGAGACGCGTGGCGAGATAGTCACGCCAACCATCCTCAGAACAGTTCCATTTGTCATCGTCCGTCACCCATTCGGAGATGACAGTCACCCAGAGGTCGGCACTCATGCCGGAAGGCGGCGCGAGACGGGAGGCGAACGAGCGGGCGATTACTTGAAGGCCGGCGAGACCGTTCCCGTCGAACCGCCGCACAAACGGGCGCGCGTCTGACGACGCCGAGGTCACGGATACGGATGTTGCCGTGCATTCGAGCGACCAAGCAACGTCATTCTCGAAACCCACCACGTAACCGCCGAAACCATCTTCCGGATTGCCGTCCACCACGGCGACGGCTGGTAGCAGCACCTCCGTTGCGGGAATCTGGTCACGGAAGAGACGCCCTGTCTTCCCCACGGCGAAGAGCCGGGGTTCGCTCACGGCGGGTTTTGCAGGCCCCCGCCCTTTCCAGAGCGAGCGCGTATCGCCCCGAAGCGGCGGGTTCGCGCGCGGCGCGGCCGACCAGTCGATGCGCACGCCCCGCTGGCTCATGAAAACCTCGGCGAATCGCAGGGCGGCCTTCTGTCCGCTCCATGCACGCGGAATCGGATCTTTGGTTTCGGCCAACGCGGGATCAACATCTTTCGGCGGCAGGCGACTCCAGTCGCCCGCGACGTCGATCTTCCTCATCCCCTCACGGGGCGTTCCGCTCTTTCCGGCCTCGGCGGCATATCCAGCGTGCAACGTGGTCAACACCAAGACAAACACTGTCCGCACAAATGGTTTCACGAACACATCTCCTTTTACCCACAGGAGCAGAGTATCAAACGCTTTTTCAGGCTGTCAATCGATAGCGTGAAAATGAGTCGTGTCTTTTCAAAGCGTGTACGGGTGTGGTTAAATAGTCGCCGTCTATGTCCGGCAGAATTACAAATCAGGTGATCGAGGAAGTCCGTGCGCGCGTGGATATCGTCGAACTCATCGGCTCGCGCATGACGCTCAAGAAAGCGGGGAGTTCCTTCAAGGGGTGCTGCCCCTTCCACCGTGAAAAGACGCCCTCGTTCCACGTCAATCCCGTCAAACAGTTCTACCACTGCTTCGGCTGCGGCGAGAACGGCGATGTCTTTTCCTTCCTCATGAAGCAGGACGGACTGACCTTTCAGGACGCGGTGCGCACGCTGGCCGAGCGCGTGGGCGTGGCGATCACGGAGGAGGTCGATTACAACGCCAAGGGGCGCGAGATGCTGCTGGCTATCCATGCAGAGCTGACGGCGTTCTACCAGCGTTGCCTCGCCAAAACCCGCGAAGCAGAAACGGCGCGCAAGTATCTCGCCGACCGCAAGCTCCCCGCAGAGATCATTGAACGCTTCGGCATCGGCTACGCGCCGAGACGGCCGCACAACGCGCTGCTGAAATGGGCGCAGAAACACAACTACACGCCGGAGCAGCTTGTCGCCGCTGGTGTCCTCTCGCCACCCAACAAACCCGACCGACCGGATGACTACTACGACCGCTTCCGTGGCCGCCTGATGTTTCCGATCTGCGACCGGCGCGGCCGCGTGGTGGCCTTCAGTGCGCGCATCCTCGACCCTAAATCGCATCCGGCAAAGTATGTCAACTCTCCCGAGACCGAGATCTTCACGAAGAGCCATGTGCTGTACGCGCTCGACAAGGCCGCCGCCAAGATCGTCAAGCATCCGCACCGCGAGGCGATCATCTGCGAAGGCCAGATCGATGTGATCCGCTGCCACGCCTGCGGCTTTGAGACAGCGGTCGCCTCGCAAGGCACCGCCTTCACGCCGGAGCATGTCGCACTGCTCAAAAAACATGCCGACAGCGTGGTGCTGGCTTTCGACGGTGACAGTGCGGGGCGCAAAGCCGCGCTGCGCACCGGTGCGCTCTTCCTCGAAGCGGAGATGCCGGTGCGCGTCGCTTCATTGCCGCCGGGCGAAGATCCCGACTCGCTGTTGCGTGACAAAGGCCCCGCGCACTTCCGCGAGTTGCTGGAAGACGCGTCCTCCATCACCGCTTTTCAGATTGAGACTCTCTTGCAGGACGAGGAGCGCCCCGACGCCATCGACGCCGTCAACCGCGTCGCACGCGCCGTGCTGGAGATGCTCGCAACCTGTCCCGGCGCGGTGTTGCGCACCCGCCTGTTGCAAGAGGCGGCTGCGCGCCTACACATGCCCCTCTCAGCACTGGAGGCCGATCTCGACAAGCACATCGAGACGTTGCGTCAACGCGCCGCCTATGCGCCGCCTCCACGTACTGCCGCCCCTCTACCCTCCCCAGCAGCAGGTGAGAGCGCGGAGGCACCGCCCGACGATCAACCGCAGGCGCCTGAACCGCCTTCACGCACCGAGTTTCTGCTGTGTGAGTTTTTGGTGGAACACGAACATGACGCCGAAGTGTTGGAACTGGTCGAACGGCATCTGCCGCTGGATCTCTTGCCGCATCCCTTCGCGCGTGCGTTGGTAGAGGCGCTCTTGACGCAGTGGCGCAGCGGCGGCGACCGTCTGGTAGAACTCTGCAAGTCGGTCGATCCGGCTTGGCAGCCGTTGCTCGGAAGGTTGCTGGCCAACAAGAACAAGATGCTGAGCGCACGCGAGATAACTAAGGACGAAGCGGCGCGTGACCTGATTCGAGCACTCTGGACGATGCGCCTCAAAGAGGTACGCAGCCGGCTCTGCGCCGACAGCTCGCCTGAGAACGACCGCCCGCGTTTTCACCTTTCGCTGTTGATCAAACAACTGGAGACCGCGCCTTGGGATACTGTCGCGGGTTTCCTCTGCGACGCCACGGCAGTCGCGCTTACTCCTGGGGCGGAGCGTCTGGATGATCTGCCGCCTTCGGCGACTGCGGCTGCACCTTGCGCACATGCAACGGATAGCGCATCCGCAACTGCTGATCCAGCAGAATTTCCACCCAGTGAGTACCCTCCTGACGAAATGCCAGATTGATGAAGACCTCGACGGTGGTGGCGACCTGCTGGTCGTTCGTGAGGCGGATCGGCACCGGCTGACCCTCGCCCACCACCGTCACGCCGTCCGGTGCCATGATGCGTGACTTCTGGGTAAACTCGCCCGCGCCCGCGCACCAACGGTTCATCAAACAGATGCGCGGACAGACCGGCTGATTCACGGCCTGGACCAGGCCATCGAAAATGCCGATCAGCATGAACTTCCCGTTGCGCTCCTGACGCACGTCATCACACAACAGACTCGCCTGCAGGTCGGGTATCATAAACTGTCTCCTTGCATTGGGTGAGAGCGCTACTGCAATATCAGCCTGGTTCCGTCGGCATTGACCTCCAAAAGCGCGGGGAGGCTGACAACATACCGGGAGCCGCTACCGTAGACCAGTACGGTGTAACTACCCGTGTGGCGACCGCGCACATTGGGGATCTCCAGCGTCGAGGCGGTCGCTCCGGGGATGATGACGCCGTCCTTGCACCACTGATAGCGGGTGGCGTCGCGGGCCAATACGGCGAAGAACGCCGACGCCTTGACATCGACCCGCTGGTCGGTCGGCGAGAGGATGATTGTCGGCAGGGTACCCCAGCCGGGATCCGGTACCGGCTCCATCGGCGCTACGGCGGAGGGCCGGACGAAAACATAGAGCGTGCGCGAGGAGTACTCGTTGTAGGCACCTGACCCCGTCCAATCCGGCGCACCGGTCGGCCGGTTGCCGATGCCCAGTTCGATGGCACGGTTGTCATTGCCCCAACTGTTCACCGCAAAGAGCGTCTGGCCGAGCCTGTAGTTGTGAACCTGGAATGAACCG
>DUPH01000084.1 GCA_012838435.1 Lentisphaerota bacterium
ATCAAGCTCCGTCACCACCCCATCCGCAATGCTTAGCGTCACACCGGACGGGAAGGGCGTTGCCGTTCCTTCGAGCACCACGGACGCACCCGCCGCACGGACCGCGAGGTTGGTGAGGTTAGGCATCAGGGCGCTCAGAGTCAAAGCGCCGCCATCGGCCCATACGTCGGTGACGCCCTGTAACGGCGATGTCACCTGCAAGGTGCCGCCCCGCACAGCGAGACCGCCGCTAAATGCGTTGATGCCGTCCATCAGCGAAAAATAGGCGCGTCCCCTCGCATCGAAGAGATGCGCGTCGATAAAATCAAGCGTCGACTTCGCCGCCTTGAGCCACGTCTTTTTTTTCTCGACCGCGTTATAGGCGTAGGAACAGACGAAGGCGAAGCGACCTTGAAACCAACCGCTCTTGGTCGAGTCCATCAGGGTACCGTCGCGATCGACACAGGTGTAAACGCCCCCGTGCTGCCGGTCCCAGCCGTGCTTCATCCAGAACGGCAGGATGTCCGTCGTCAGATCCCTGCGACACCGCTCCGACCACGCTTTCCAATAAGTCTGTGTATCCATAATTTCCATCGATAATTGATTTTCTTCACAGGGAGTCTTGCCGCTCAACGGGCCTCCCGCTTGAGGCGGCACGCGCCGTCCAACGCGGTGCGCAGCACGGCGCGGGTCTCCGCCGAGTAGTTCTCGTAGTCCACGCACTCCATGCAGATGCCGTCCGCGCCCTCCTCCCAGGCGATCTTCAGCAACTTTTCCGCCACCTCGGGCGCTGAGAGCTTCACGGCCTCCTGATAGCTGGGGATGCCCTTCTTCGAGAAATTATACATGGAGACGGGGAACAATACTTCGCAGCGGCCGCCGCACGTCTCCATGATGTTCCGGTAGATTTCGCGTGTGCTCTCGAACGGCCGCGCAGTATCCCACTTCACGGTCATCACCACCAGCGTGTCGATCACACCCTCGCGAACCAGCCGCCGCCAATCGATGCTGCGCGTGATGAGCATGAAATCCGGCTGGTCGGCGGACGGGGCGATTTCAAAGACTCCCAACATCAGGCGCACCTTGCGGCCCGACGCATTCAGATGCCGCCGCAGCGCGACCAGATAGGCGTGCGTGGTCTCGGCGACGAACGCACACCAGCGCGGATCACGCCCGTCTTGCGGAGGCTCCGTCCCGTATTTCCGACGCCAGCGCTCGACCTCCGGCCGCACATACTCGTCCAGCGGACTCCAGCCGCCGTTCCGTACCGTATCGACGAACAGGTGGTCCATACCGCGCTCTAGCAGTTCGTCCACCAACCGCAGTTTATGCGCCACAACCTCGGGATAGGCCAGGCTGCAACGCCCTGACCAAATCTGACCGTCGGCGCTCACGCCCCAGTACTGCGGGTGGTCCAAGTTCCAAGGACCGATCGTCCAACTGTGCCAGTGCGTCTCCTCGAACGGCCAGTGGATGCCCGCGTTCAGCCCCTTTTCCTTGCAGAAGCCGAATATGTCGCGAATGATGTCCGGCTCGCTCTGGTAGTACCGCAGCCATCCGTACACGGGGCGGCTGTCCGGCAGGCGGCGTTTATCGAGCGGCGACTCGACCCAAGGCAGCCGCGTCTCCTCACTCAGGTAACGCATGGTCCCGCCCGCGCAGTTGCGCCAAAGGATCGTATTCGCGCCGGTCTCCAGCACATGCTCCAGCAATGCCCGGTTGCCGGCCGGTGTTTCGGTATCGAACAGGAAACGGCCGGCCTTGTCTTTCGACGCCGCGAAATCCAGCGAGTCCACGAGGGCGACCGCCTCAAAGCGTTCAGCGGCTCCCGCTCCAAGCACACAGACACCGATCAACGCGAGACCCCACACGGTCCGCGCCAACCCCACAATTTTGACGCTCAGAAATCGTTTGCCCATCACTCCACCTCCCCAAACAATTGTTCGCGCGTCACCTGACGCGGCACACCCGCCGGATAGCCGCGCCCGCACTCGAAGGACTCGACCCGCCCGTTCAACCGCGCGCCGCCGCCTGGCCATTGTCCCAGTGAAAGAGAGAGCGCGGGGCCATAAGCCATGGTTGCACCGGCGCCTCTCCGGCGCTGCAGTTTACCGTCGACATATAACCGCACGATTCCGCCCTCCTCACGGATGCCCAGCACATTCACGGGGCGACCCAAAGCCACCGGAGCGTCCGACCGGGCGCCGACAAAATCGCCCTGAGGGTTGCGTGCGTTAAACCAGATCCGCTGACCCGGGTCGACGTACATTTGCCAACCCAGCGCGTGCTCCGCATAGCGTCCGATCGCTGCCATCTGCACGTCTTTTGTCGGCCCGTCAACCGTCATCGTCATCTTGACAAAGAAAACATTGGTCCCGAAATCAAGTCCGGACGGCCGCTCGAAGGTCACCGCCTCCCTCCCCTGAGCAACCGTTCCCGCCAAGCGTTTGCCGTCCGCCGCCACCAGTTCTGTTGCGCCGCCGCTGCGTTCGAGACGCGCCTCCGTACGGACAACCCAAGAGGCTTTCGCTGTTTGTTGCGGGGGCGGCGGCATCCGGCAAGTCACGCGAGTCCGGTAGAGCTTGTACGCTCCGGTCCGGTTGTTTTCGAAAACCAACTCCCGCCCGTCGGGCGACCAAGCCGGACTGCGCGACTGCCCCGCGCCGGTCTCCAGACGCGACAACGCACCCGAACGCGGCTCCAGCAGATAGATGCCCCAGCCGGGATCGCCCTCGCGGAAACCGGTGAACGCCACCAACCGACCGTCCGGCGACCAGCGCGGCGCGTAGGCACCCATTGTGCGCGGCGTCAAAAAGGCACTCTCGGCGAGGTTGGTCGCGCGCGCCGCGTACAACCGCCAGTTCTGGCGAAAATCGTCCAGTTGCGCCCACAGCATAAACCTGCCGTCCGGCGAGAGTGAAGGCTGAACCATCCCGCCCAAGTCGCCATTCGAGCGCACCAGACGCTCGGCGGCCGCACCCGGCGCAAGCGCCACCCGCCAGATCGACACGCCGTCGCCGTCCTCACCGCGCGTCGAAGCGTAAAGCACCGCACCGCCGTCCGGCGTCACGCTCGGCGTGTA
>DUPH01000007.1 GCA_012838435.1 Lentisphaerota bacterium
AATCCGCGTTTTGACCAGTTGTACGAAGCCGCTTGCGCGGCACAAGACGAGGCAACGCGCAACCGTTACTGGGCCGAGGCGCAAGAGCTGGTGCGCGAAGATTGCCCGTGGGTTTTTCTACACTTTCAAAAGGCCTACAGCCTTAGCCACGCCAGAGTGCGGAACTACATGCCGTCCGATTTTCCTTACGGAACGGAAAAATATCTGCGGACACCGGTAGCGGGCGATGGGCGTTGATTGATTTTTTCAGTTGTATAAAAGAGGAGAAAAAAGATGCGCGGAAAGTGGCTTGGATTAGCGGTAGGACTCGTGGGGTACGTGTGCGCCGTATGGGCGGAAGTGCCGTTGCGTGAGGACGCGCAAGGGACGCTATTCGGGACGGATCGTTTTGCGGTGCGGATTGACGCGCGGAACGGTTGGATAGCTGAAGTGCTGTGCGACGGCCAGCCGGTCGTGACGGCACCGGCGACCGCGCAGGCCTATGACATCCGCCAAGACGGGGCGTGGGTCACTGGCAGCGGTCAGGCGATTGAGCGGCTTGGCGTTGAGCGCGTGTCGCCCGACACGATCCGTTGTCGGACGCGGGCGGGCATGTGGACGGTTGACGCCCTCCTCCAACTCGATCCTGAACGACGCAGCGTGCGCCGCTGGTTCGATGTGACGTGGCATGGCGCGTCGGCCACGAAGATCAAGTCCTTCTGGATACGCGGTGGCGTGTTGCCGCTTGCGGAGGACGGACGTTATCTGCTCCCCGCGCAGTATCCACCGCGCAGCGTCGCGGCCGCTGAGTTGACGGCTGACCGCCGCACCGGCAGTTGGCGCAGTCCGTATGTGGTGATCGGCGAAAATGGCCGCGGCTGGTCGGTGATGTGGGCGCTGGATGAATTACAACCCTATGCCGACCGCGGCAGTACAGGCGTGGAGGAGGGACGCGGCGAGATCCGTATCACGCAATCTTTCAACATGCAGGGGCATGTACGCAACGGCGTGACGCAACGGGTGGGCGACTCGTGGCTCTGGGTGCAGCCGAACGATGCAGAGACGGCGCTGCGGCGTCTGCCCGAGTGGTTCGCCGCAGTTGGTCAGATGCCGCCGGAGGGGCGACCGGAGTGGCTCAAGCGCGTGATTCTCTATTCGTTTCATCCGGGTGGCACGATCGGCTCGAACTGCCGCGATCTCGGCGGCTTTCCTGCTGCCACTGCCTTGCTGCCGCATATCGACGGCTTGGGCTGCAATGCGATCTGGTTGATGCCGCTTGAGGATAAATCGATTTACTGGCCGCGTGACTACTACAAGTTGCAA
Source organism: Lentisphaerota bacterium (assembly GCA_012838435.1). Classification (GTDB taxonomy): domain Bacteria; phylum Verrucomicrobiota; class Kiritimatiellia; order RFP12; family UBA1067; genus DUPH01. The sequence goes on from DUPH01000007.1 coordinate 1,303, forward strand.
GAGGGGATTGGCACACCCGATGACTTCAAGGCGTTCACGGCGCGTGCCCGTTCGCTTGGGATGCGCGTCTGGCAGGATTGCGTACCACACGGCGGTTGCAATGAGTATCCGCGCGCCAAAGAGCATCCTGAGTGGTTGGCGCAGAACGAGGACGGCTCGACGCTCCATTACTGGTGCTTTGATTTCAACTGGCCGACTTGGATCGACTACATGCGCGGTGTGGTCTCCTTTTATATGCGTGAATACGGATTGGACGGATTCCGCATCGACGCATGCGGCGGTAGCAAAATCCCGAACTGGAATCCAGACATCCCGTATGCACGGGCCAGCCACGCACAGGCGCAGGGGGGATTCGCCATGCAGCGTGCCTTGCGCGAGGAGGTACGCAAGGTCAGGCCGGATGGCGCGAATCTGGCCGAGGTCGGCGCGAGCGTGCATGGTGCGGTCAGCGATTCCACCTACGATTTTGAACTCTGCTACCATGTGCTGCATGATTTCCGGCGCTCACCGGCCGACGTGTTTGTGCCGCGCTTGCGCCGCTGGCTGCATGAACAGCAATACGCCGAGGTGCCGGACTTGGTACGCATGCGTCATGTGGAGAGCCATGACAGCCTGCGTTCCGGTTTGTGGTACGGCGCGGATGCGCAGCGTGCGCTGGTGGCATTGATCAGTTGGATACACGGCATCCCGATGGTCTATCACGAGATGGAGGACGGCCACTATGAGGCGTACCGCCGTATCTTTCATGTGCGGCGGCATGTGCCGGAGTTGAACACCGGAACGGCGGACTATTTGAGCGTGACCGCGCCGGACGGTGTGTTCGCGTGTCTGCGGAGCGGGGAGCGG
>DUPH01000085.1 GCA_012838435.1 Lentisphaerota bacterium
AATTCTCCGCCAACTGCGCAATCCGCGCCTCTTGGGGCAACGTCCTTGATATGGACAGCCCCGCGTGCACCACGAACGGCGCGACCTGGTCCGACAACTTCCGCGGCGTCTGGCACTGCAATCCCGTCAAAGCCGACTCCTCGCCGTACGCCGCAAAAACGACCAGTGTCTTAACCGGCGACTACCTCCGCGGAGCCGTGGGCAATCACGCCGTGCGTTGCGGGCTGACCAGTGCGCGCCTGCTCGTGACGGAAACTAACCAACTCTCGGTCTCGGACAACTTCACCTACTCCTTTTGGGCGAAGACCTCCAGCCCTGACAAACACTACGTCTCCTTCGCGCAACCGCAGGGAGGCAATCAGTTGGCCATCATATACGGATATGAACCCAAATCCTTCGAGTTCTATTCTTCAGGTGCGGTAACCGGAGCCGACCCGCGTCCTGGCTCCAAGATCGCAGCACCGGATGACGACTGGCATCACTACGCCTACGCCTATGACGGCAGCAACTGGGCCGGCTATAGAGACGGCGCACAGATATTCAACGTCCAGCGAACCTTTGCCCTGAAACCGATCGTCGGGGGCAACGAGGCCTTCAAAATCGGCGGCGCCAACTCAGACACGTCCCAGTTCAACGGCGGACTGGATGAGTTCCGCGTGGAGGCACAGGGACGTTCTGCGGACTGGATCTACGCCTGCTACCGCAACCAGCAGGTTCGGCGCGGCGGGATCGACTATCTGAACGCGCCGACGTTCCAGGACCGGGGCGAGGTGTCGGTGCTCCGCCCGACGTCTGCGACCGTCGCGTGCGTTTTGTCCTGCCGCCTCCCCTGCACGGTCACGCTCTGCTACGGCACGGATGACGCGGGTGAGGACACAAGCGGATGGGACGGCGTCATGGCGCTCGGCACGCTGGAATCCGGCAGCGTCGGTGCCGACCTGACCGGGCTTCAGCCAGACCGGAACTACGTCTACCGCCTCTTCGCGGAAAACGGTTCGGGATCGGCCTGGTCGGACCCCTTCACCTTCCACACCGCGCCGGATTTCACGCAGTACGTGTACAAGATGCCGTTCACCTTCTCCGGCTATACGGCGGACGAGACCCTGACTAACTTCCCCGCCCTGGTGGTGCTTAGTGAGCGTCTGAACGGCTTCTCCTACAGCCAGCTCGTTTCGACGGACGGAGGCGACCTGCGATTCGCCGACGACACCGGCGCGCCCCTCGATCACGAGGTCGAGACCTGGAACCCCGAAGGTGACTCGTATGTCTGGGTGCGCATCCCGCAGTTCACCAGCGGCACGAAAATCTGGGCCTACTGGCGCAACAAAGGTGCCTTTGACGCACCGGTCTACACGGGCAACGGCGCCGTGTGGGACGCGGATTTCTGCGGGGTTTTCCATCTGTCGCCGGCACTCGAAGACTCCACGCTGAACGCGAACCTGATTGCCGACAGCGCGACCACAAACGCCGCAGGTGCCGTTTCACTGGCACGGGGTTTCAACGGCAGCGCCTTCTTGACAGCACAAACATCCGAGAACCTGAGCGTCTCGGAAGCCTTCACCTTCTCCTTCTGGATGAAGACATCATCCACCGCCCAGATGTACCTGTATGGCCGCGACCCGGGTACGGGGGATCGGCAGCACGCCATTGTTTTCGACGTCGCACTGCAAAAACTTAGGTTCTACATCGAAGGGCATTTCGGAGTACTCGCAAACACCTACACCACCATTGACGTTCCCGACGAAGAGTGGCACCAGTATGTTTACTCCTTCGACGGAGCGTCGTGGTCCACCTACCGAGACGGTGCGCAACTGAACGCTCAGGCGTGCCGCTTGGCGCTTCCGTTGACCGATGAGCTTTACGTCAACCGCTGCCGGTTCGGCGCTTCGCAAGGCCAAGCCACAAGTCGTTTTGACGGTAGCCTGGACGAATTTCGCATTGAGCGGACAGGACGCTCGGCCAACTGGGTTTCGGCGAACTATCTGACGCAGGTTTCGCCGGAAACCTTCTACACTTGCGGCGGCGTACGCGCGAAAGGTACACTGCTCACGGTGCGCTAACCAACTGGGGAAAGAACGTGAAAACAAGGGACAAGATGACTATGAATCGCAGATCATTTCTCATGGCGGCGGGTGCCGCGACAGTGACGGGAGCCGTTACACGACGGGCGAGGGCGCAGACGCCGTCACCCAATGCCAAGCTCAGCCACGCCTGCATCGGTGTGGGCGGCATGGGCTATGGCGACCTCAACAGTTTCAAATCACACGCCAACCTTCAGATCGTCGCCATCTGCGATGTGGACAAAGGCGCCCTGAACAAAGCTGCCGCCTTGTTGCCAGGTGTGCGCACCTATACGGACTGGAGAGAACTTCTCGCCAAGGAAGGCGACAAGATCGACGCCATCAACGTGGCGACCCCAGACCACATGCACGCCTCGATCACTGTGTCGGCTCTCCGGGCGCGCAAACATGTTTATTGCCAGAAGCCGCTCTGTCGCGACATCGCCGAAGTCCGGGCCGTCATGCAGGCAACGCAATCCTCGGGACAGGTCACCCAACTCGGCACCCAGTGCGCCTCCATGGTCGGCGACCGCATGGCCGTGCAGTACCTGCAGGACGGCGTCCTCGGCGAGATCTCACGCGTCGTTTTATTTATGACCGTCAAAGCGCGCAGCAGCATCCCTGGACCTCGGCCTGAGAAAGGGGCACCGCCCCCGGCGAACCTGAACTGGGACCTGTGGCTGGGCACTGCGCCGGTACGCGAATATGCGCCCGGCGTCTATCATCCGTTCTTCTGGCGCGCTTGGCAGGATTTCGGCACGGGCGTGATGGGCGATAATCAGAGCCACCTTTTCGACTCTTCTTGGAAAGGGCTGGAGCTGACCGCGCCGCTGAGTGTGAAGGCCGAAGTGCAGGAGTCTTGGAAAACCGATGCCGCGCGGCGTGCCGAAAACTGGCCGCAGAGCCGCCATGTGGTGTGGACGTTCCCCGGCACGAAACGCTCTGGAAACAAGCCGATCACGGTCGAATGGTTCGACGGCATAGAGGCGTTGCCTCAGGAGTTCCAGCGCTACGCTCAAGACTGCGGCCTGCAAAAACTTCCCGAAATCGGATCGCTTGTCATCGGCTCCGAGGGAGCGATGCTCATGGCGCATGGCACCGCGCCGCGCCTGGTTTCGGACGGTCGTTTGAACAACTACCCCAAGCCCAAGCTGCCGAAACACCCCAGCCACTACCACCATTTCGTTGACGCCTGTCTGGGCAACGCGAAGACCGCGTCGCACTTTATGCAGACAGGGCCGATGACCGAGGCGATCATGTTGGGCAATATCGCCGTGAGAATCCCAGACACCGAGATTCGGTGGGACGCCGCCGCCACGAAGGTCACCAATGTCCCGGAGGCCAACAAACTGATCGGGCGGACCTATCGCGAAGGCTGGAACATTCCCGGACTGGGATAAACGAAAAGGAGCGAGTAATATGAGTAATCGGTTTCAGGTTCCATGGGTTTCAGGTTTCATTGCGAAGCATTGGGAGGGACGAGCGTCTGCTCGCATGACCCCTGTCGCCAATCGCTTACGTGGTATGACAGGCACAGTGCTGGCGACCGCTTTGGCCGGCATGGTTTGGGGCGGTATCGCGGCGGAGCCGGATGCCGAGGGTTTTGTTTCGGTTTTCAACGGGCAGGATTTAAGCGGCTGGATCGGCGCGACGCAAAGTTACGCCGTGGAGAACGGTGTCCTTTATTCCAAGCCCGACGGAGCGGGCAACCTGATGCTCGCGAAGCAGTATGCCGATTTTATCCTGCGGTTCGACTTCCTGCTGACCCCCAACGGTAACAACGGCGTGGCCGTCCGCATGAAAACGGTCAGCGGCGGCGGCACCCTGAATGGCATGGAGCTGCAGATCCTGGACGATGACGGCGACCAGTACAAAAAACTGAAAGACTACCAGTACAACGGCTCCATCTACGGGGTTACCCCGGCGAAACGCGGCTTCCTGAAACCGGTCGGTCAATGGAACTCGCAGGAGGTACGCGCCATCGGCTCGCGGATCACTGTCGTACTGAACGGCACGGTGATCGTCGATCAGGATCTCAAAGAAGTGAAGGAGACTCCCGACGGAAGAGAGCACCCTTGTCTGCACAATGCCAAGGGCTATCTCGGCTTTATGGGCCACCACTCTCGCGTGGACTTCCGGAACATCCGCATCAAGGAAATCCAATAGTGCTATCGGTTAGTGACAGGGGGCATGCGAGTTTAGTACGTGTTTTGCGTGTGCGCAGTCGGGAGCGCGGGCGTCCCCGCCCGCTCTGTGAAAGGCCGATTGAGATTCCGATACGCGGTATCCGGGCTCGCGGAACGCCGGGAGGGGCAAGCGTCTGCTTGCCCGCGGACGAGCAGACGCTCGTCCCTCCCATCCTGCGGGCAAAACAAAAAATCTGCGCAATCTGTGCAAATCCGCAGATAAAACCAGAAAACCGCAAGACACGTTAAAGCCTAGAAGCCTCCAAGGCACAATCACCACAAAAGAAGGAAAGACAATCATGACTCAACTCAACGTATCCAGAAGGACATTCCTGGCCGGCGCCGGCGCGTTGGCGGCGGCACCGTCGATCACATTAGGACAGGCACAGCGCGTATTTAAATACGCAGTAGTCGGCTGCGGAGGTCGAGGTTCCGGAGCCGTCAAGGACATTCGGGCTGCAGCGGAGCGGCTCGGGCACAAGGCCGTGCTGGTCGGCGCGTCCGACT
>DUPH01000086.1 GCA_012838435.1 Lentisphaerota bacterium
ACAGGCTCGCCCTCCAAAAAATCTTCGTGCCCTTCGTGCCTTCGTGGTAAACCCGATTACGTTGCCTGTTTTCGTCCGGCTGTGGTATAGTTCGTCTCGTGAGGCATTGGCATGAGGAGAGGGTTCAAAATCGATGCGAATCCTTGACGAACTCAGGGGTGAGATCCTTAAAAAAGGCGGAACATGCATGAAAAAGACACTGACCGTTCTTGATGGAAAGCCGCACGTACTACGGATGGACGAGAGGGACGGTGCATCGGCGAAGCCGAGGCGTTCGTCTCTCCCCAAAAATCTGGTTCTGGCCGTCGCATTAACCGCAGTTGGTGCCGCCTTTGCGGGGCAGACATTCACGCCGCGCCCGGGCGCGACCGTCTGCTATTGGGACGATTGGGACTGCTGGGACGCGACGCCCAAGAATGACGTGAAAATTGCGTCATTTAGTGTGCCCGCATTGACAATGCTTGTGACCAATGGCGTCACCGCATCGGCATGGGGATTCTTTCTCGGTTCGACTTCCGGCCCCATCACGTTTCGTGTCGAAAAGGGCGGTACGGGATCGTTTTCGGGATATAGCGGTGGATTGGTTGTGGCCGCCAATCCCAATGAAACGGCCTACGCGGATATCTGTCCGGGCGGGACTGTCAATGGTACTATCAACGCCGGCCGCTCCGGATATGGCGTCATCACCAATGCGGGTACGGTCGCCAAGCTAGAAACTTGCTATGTTGGCGAGAAGGCAGGTTCAACGGGGCTCTGGGTACACAACGGCGGTACCAACTCCTTCCAATACCCGAAGGACCTCTATGTGGGCTACAACGGCACGGGGACGATCCAAGTAGTGTCCGGTCTGTTCTACTGGTATGGGAGACCAAGCTTTGAGCGCGTGCGCGTTGGCGAAAGCCCCGCCGGTACGGGCCGCGGGGCGATCGTGATCGAGGAGGGGGCGGGTTTCCGGAGCCTACCCATCATCCTCGGTGGCCGCGGACCGGGTGCGGGCTACGGTGAACTGGTGCTGCGCGGCGGCACGTTCGAAAATCTCCATGACAACGGCGCGGATCCCGGTGCCGACGTGAAGGGGCAGGAACTGCGGCCCGACAATATGTGGATCGGAGCGGCCACGAACGCAACGGGTGCGATCGCCGCGAACACATACGGCGTGATCCGCGGCTGGGGTAAGTTCATGGCGAAAGACAACAACCCCAGCATGAAGCATCAGCGCAGTATTTCCGCCCAGTTGGGGCGCGGCGTGATCATCGGCGATGGCGAAGGTCAGGAGCGGACGCTGGATCTGGCCTATTTCTGGCGTGTCACGAATGCGCTCTTCACCGCCGGGAATACGAACGGCTGGTACGCGGTCAACAAGGGCGCGGTGATGCGATGCTGCCGGGCGTCAATTGCACCTACGACACGACCGGCGAGTTCAAATACGATGTGCGCCTTTCCGCCGGCGTCCACCGCATCCTGCTCAAGGTGGTCGACCGTACCCAGAGTTGCGGTTTCACGCTGGCGGTGACCGACCGCGAGGACAAGGCGATTCCGGGCGTGCGGTTCT
>DUPH01000087.1 GCA_012838435.1 Lentisphaerota bacterium
CGCCGCTTTTTCGGCGTTCGACGTTCAGCGTTGGGCGTTCGGCGTTCACAAAACGGCGGCGTGGAACGCCGCCCGGACGGGCAGACGCTTGTCCCTCACGGCTCTCCGCGAGCCCGTACACCGCGCATCGAAATCTCAATCGGCCTTTCACAGGGCGGGCGGGGACGTCCGCTCCCGACTGCGCACACGCAAACTACACACTAAACTCGCATGACCCCTGTCACCAACCGATTACACAATCAGGCTTGAAGGCATGCGTCTCTTCCGGTATTATACTGACACTTATTTGCTAATTATCTTTCAGTATGTTGAGGGATATTATGGATAAATCGGCCATCAAGGGTCTTATCATTGAAAAACAGCGGGAGGTGCAGGAGGCGGAAATCATCCATCGCCCGCTCGATTTGGAGCAGTCCGCCAACTACGTCTTCGTCGGGCTGCGACGGGCCGGCAAAACTTATTTGATGTATCAACACATCCAAGACCTGCTCAAAAGCGGAAAGTGCGCCCCGGAGGACATTCTCTGTCTAAATTTTGAGGACGAACGTCTCGCAGGAATTGCGTCTTCCGATTTGAACACAATCCTCGACTGTTACCGTGAGCTGTTCGACCGAAAGCCCCTGCTTTTTTGGGATGAGATCCAAAACGTAGACGGATGGGAAAAATTTGTCCGGCGGCTTGCCGACTCCAAGTACAGGGTCTTTGTTTCCGGCAGCAATGCCAAAATGCTCAGCAAAGAGATCCACACGACGCTCGGGGGCCGATTTATCTGTAAGGAAGTATACCCGTTTTCGTTCCGGGAATATCTGTGTTTCAACAAGCTGACCCTTACGGAAAATTGGGACGTCGACGGCGAGACGCGGGCACGTGTAGTCCGCCTTTTCGGCGATTATTTCCAGTTCGGGGGATTTGCTGAAACGTTTTGCTTCAAAAACAAACGCGATTGGTTGAACTCGCTCTATCAAAAAATCCTACTTGGCGATATCATCCTCCGCAATGGCATTCGGAATGAAAACGCATTAAGACTGATGGTGCGGAAACTGGCCGAGAGCGTCATGCAACCCATGTCGCTGAACCGCCTGAAACATCTCCTCGACGCTTCGCATGCCCCGATCTCGCACAACACCCTTTCCGACTATCTCCGGTATCTCGAAGATGCCTACCTAATCTTCGGACTCCCCAATTACACAGCCAAATTCGCAGAGAAGGAAACCGTCAAAAAGAGATATTTCTGGGACAACGGTCTTCTCAATTTATTCCTCACCGACCCGTCGAGTCGGCTTTTGGAGAATCTTGTCGCACTCACGTTAAGGAAACGTTACGGGGACAACCTCTTCCATTACCGGCGCCCGACATCCGAGGTGGATTTTTTCATCCCCTCTGAACATCTCGCCGTGCAAGCGTCGCTGACCCTCTTAGACCATGCGACAAAGCAACGAGAAATAAAAGCGTTACTTGAGCTTTCAAACGCCTTCGATGTCAGAAGGCTTGAACTTGTCACACTCGACAACGAAGAGGACGTTCACATCAACGGTCGCCTGATCTCCATCATTCCCATCTGGAAGTGGCTGCTTTCAGAATGATCGCAGAGGCTCTTGCAAACCCCTCGTGGCATGGGCGTTCCGCCCATGAAACACGGGCAAGATGCCCGTGCCACACCTGCAAGCAAGAAGTCTTTCAAGAGCACCCGCAGTCACCGATACCAGACGCGCCACAGGAACAGGCCTTGCGGCGCGGCTGACGGCACACGCGCCTTGCGCGGCGCGCATGCGTCCAGCAACTCTTTGACCGCTTCCGGCGGTTCGGCCCCCTCGCCTACGCGCAGCAGAAAGCCCACCATGCTGCGCACCTGCTTGTAGAGGAACCCCTCACCGCTCACCCGAAAGGTAATCTCTTTGCCCCGGCGCGTAATCGTGAAACTGAAGATCGTGCGCACTGTGCTCTCGACCTCGCGCTGGGGGTTGGCCGTGAAGGAGGCGAAGTCGTGCCGCCCCACAAAATACGCGGCCGCCGTGCGCATCGCCGCCACATCGAGCGGTCGATACACGTGAGTCGCGTAGAGCCGTTTGTCCGGCAATACCAACGTGTCGTTCCACACGACGTACCGGTACTCCTTGCCGACCGCCGACCGCCGGGCATGAAAATCGGAACGCGCCAAGCTGACCTTAAGGATGCGGATGTCTTGTGGCAACCGCGAATTAAGCGCGCGTCCGATGGCCTCGGCCGACATCCGGCACGTCAGGTCCACATGCGCCACCTGGCCGCGCGCGTGTACGCTCCGGTCTGTGCGTCCGCTGCCGTGGACCTTGACGGAATGGCCAACAATCCCCTCCAAAACGTGCTCAATCGTCTGCTGCACACTCGGATGGTTCGGCTGCACCTGCCAGCCGGCGTAGGCGGTACCGTCATACGCGAGGGTCAGTTTGAAGCGCCGCGTAGGCGGCAATCGGTTAGTGACAGGGGTCATGCGAGTCGAGTGCGTGTTTTGTGTGTGCGCAGTCGGGAGCGCGGGCGTCCCCGCCCGCAGAAAGTTGAAAGTTAAATGTACTTCGCGCCGTCAGGGCGATCCGCGATGCGACGCATCAGTTTTTTGACATCCTCCGCGCGCTCCTTCGGACAAATCAACGTGGCAGTGTCGGAGTGGACCACGATCAGGCCGTCCACTCCAATCAATGCGGTCAGCCGGTTCTCGGAGACCACGATGTTGTTGACCGACTCGAAGGGCTCGCAGGCACCCACCACGACATTGCCGGCGGGGTCGGCTGTGAAGTGCCCGGCCACCGCCGGCCACGACCCTACGTCGTCCCATCCGAACGCGCCGCAGGCCATCATGATGTTGTCCACATGCTCCATCACCGCATAATCAACCGATATCGCACGCAACGAGGGGTAAAGATCGCCCATCACGGCGTCGAGATCGGTCGGCGTTTCGGCTGCGGAAACCGCCTCGGAGAGCTTTGCCAAATCCGGCGCGTGTTGTTCGAGCGCCGCCTGCATCACTCCCGTCCGCCAGATGAACATTCCTGAGTTCCAGAAGAAATTGCCGCTCTCGACGTAGCGCGCCGCCGTGTAAGCGTCCGGCTTTTCGACAAAACGCGTCGCCTTATGGAACCGTGTCACCGTATTCATCTCCATAGCGTCGCCGGTTTCAATATAGCCGAACCCGGTCGCCGGGGCAGTTGGCTGAATGCCGATCGTCACGATTGAATCCTGCTTGCGGGCCACCTGAACGGCATCCGCCAGCGTCTGGCGGAATGTCTCGCCGTCACTCATCAAGTGGTCGGCCGTCAGAATGCACGCGACGCCTTCGGGATCGCGCCGGTTCACCAAGCCGCAGGCCACCGCGACTGCCGGCGCGGTGTCACGCTTGCACGGCTCACCGACGATATTGGCGCGCGGCACATTCCAGGCCGCCTCTGCCGTGTTCTCAACGAGGTGCTGCGCCGTGATGATAAAAATCCGGTCGGGCGGAATCAGCCCTTGCAGCCGTTCGACCGCCAGCGAGAGCAGCGGCCGTCCCCCGAACAACGAAATGAATTGCTTGGGACGCGCCTTTGTGCTGAGCGGCCAAAACCGCTCTCCGCTCCCGCCCGCCAAAATCACCGCATACGCATGTTCCATCCGTCAGCTTCCTTTCTTCTTGCAACTGCCTTGCCAGTTTTAGCACATGCATCATAGCACAACGCGCCGGGGCTTCAAATGGTAATCGGTTTTTAACGCCCAACGCCCAACGCTCAACTTCCAACGCGCAAGTGGGCGGTACATGCGCCGCCGGGCAAGCAGACGCTTGCCCCTCCCAATGCTCCACAATGAAACCTGAAACCATCCTTCCGCACAGCGGAAGGCGGCTCGTGGGGACACTCGCCCTCCAAATCATTTTAATCATGTCGGGGAATGAAACCGTGATACACGGGCAAGATGCCCGTGCCACACCCTTTGCAAGACACGTTGTGAACTTATTACCTATTACTTCTTACTTATTACTTCCTCCCCGCTATTCGCTATTCGCTCGTTATTCGTACGTAAGTCGTAGCGCAACGGCGCGAAGCCAGCTCTCGCACACGGATTTGCCACAGGCCGCGCCGGTCGTTCGGAGCCAGATCAAGCGTGAGCGCGAGCTGTCCGCGTTCGGCGCCGTAATACCCGCTCCACTCCGCCTGCGCGCCGGCCGGATCGAGGATCTCGACACGCACCGGTACCACGGCATCGATCGGCTTTCCTTCCGCGTCTACCACAGAAACCGTACAAGGCAGACGACCGCCGAGACGCGCCTCTTGCGCGACGTCGATGCGCACGGCATCGATGGCGCGTTCCGTGACCATCAACACGCAGCCGTCGCAGGGACCGAAAGTACGCGCAACGCTCAGCCGCCCATCCTGCACTTTCGCATCCAAGATGCGCCCTTCCGTCAGGTCGTACACATGCCCCGAGGGACGCGTCAACGACAGCACGGCCTCTGTCGGCAAGCCGTTCTCCATCACCAAACCATGCTGCCCGACGTAATCGCCGAACTCGCGCCGGTCATTGACAGCAAAGAGGTAATCGGTAGAGCCGTACGAACGGCAGCGGGGCACCACGTCGGGCGTTGAGGCGTCGCAATAACGCCGGTAACGCGCGTCGAGCGCCGCACGCAACTCGGCGGATTTGGCGATCAAAGCGGCGCGGTCCTCGTCCGCCTTGCGCGTCCGCGTGTAACTCGCGAGCGTGATGTCGGCGCGGATGGCCGGGCAGAGGCGTTCATCGCCCACCACCACTCCGCCCCGCGCCTGAAACGCCTTGACCGCAGCCGCCACATCGGCCGTCAGCACATCGCAGTCCATCATGACCAACACGCGGTACTTGTCCAATCCGTGTGCCTTCACGGTTTCATCGTAGATGATCTCAGGTTGGAGATGCGCCCACAGCAACATCTGATAGGCGTCGCCGGACCACCCGCCGCCCCATCCGTAAGTTCCGCGCCGCGCGAACATCTGCGACGCGAAGCTTTCCAGAAATGCAACATCGCTGGGCCGGTCGGGGACTTGCAGCAAGGTGGGTCCCAGCGGCTCCACGACCTCTTTGATCAGGCGGCGCAGCTCATGCTGCGTCTGCGGATGGGTGTAACGGTAGGAGCCTTCACCACTCTGCGGCACCAACGATCCCCAGCCATGATACATGATGCCGCGCACCGGCCTGGCCAGTTTGGTCCAGAACGCTTCACGCAGATGCATGGGCGCGATGGTCGGGAATGCCGCATCGGGATCGGTGTCCTCCCACGGCGAGGCGGGTGCTTTTCTGACCTCGTCTCCTTTGGCGATCGGTGCCGTCTGCGAGCGGTACCAGATGATCTGGGTCATCTTCATGACCTGTTGCGGCTGAGCGGCACCGCGCGCCATGGCAAATAGTTCGTCGGTCGCCACGCCGATGCGGATCGGATCGGGATAGGAGTAGGTCCACTGCGACAGGATATCCGCGCTCCCGCCGCTTCCGTAGACGCTCGCCACACGCACCGCCGGATCGTGGAATGTCCAAAGTCCTTCCCGCCCGGTCGACCGGAGCCCCCGGTGCAACTCGGAGTTCATGCGGTTCCAGCCGTCGCCCTCTTTCCAATACCAAGAGAGGAAGCGCAAAAGCGGATGGTCATCAGGGATCACCCTGTCAGACGGGAAGTCGCTCAGCTTGATGTACTCCACACCGTTCTTGTTCGGTGCATTCGTTGGATAGTCAGAACCGGTCGCGCGCTGGCACGCCTCGCGGTCATGCGCGTGCCAGCAGACGTTTGCGCCGTCACGCACCTCGGTATGCAGCAGAGCTGCCTGCCAGGCCGGAAAGTCGCTGTAGGCCTGCGCCACCGACGCGCCTACATTGAAGGCGAACGTCTGCATTTCGGGGAACGCCGCACAGAGCGCCGGTCTGTTGTCGTTGCTGACGCCCTTGCGATCCACGCGCCGGAACTCCGGCTTGGCGTTGGCCGCCCAGTGACCGGGCGAGAGCGTCGCGATGATGCCGACATCATGCGCCAGCGCGGTGTCCAGCATCTGCTTGACCGCCGCGACGCGCTCAGGCGTCTCGGGCTCAACCGGCTGCCCCGCGTCAAAGATGCGCTTGAAATCCGCGCCGAACCCCAGACAGTGCGTGAACCCGATTTCCGTCAGGCGCGGTAGCTCGCGCATGACGTTGCCCGCTCCGTAAAGGCCCCATATCACTACCGGCATGCGCGGTGGACGACGCGGCATCAGCGTGAACGTCACGCTCTCTTCGCTCACATAAGGATCGCTCGCCTCCTTCAAAGGGGTCTCGACGCGCAGTCGTAGTGTATAACTGCCGGGACGCAGCGCCGTATCGACCGGCACCTCGATCGTCCGGCTCTCACCCGCCGCGAGTTCTGGTATCTGGTGGTGCGCGGCTTCGCGTCCCTCGACCGTGCAGAGCACAGAGATGTTGTGCGCGGCCTCACGCTGGGCATTGGCCAGTTTGAAACGCAAGGCCGGCGTCTTTTCCATACGCACAAACACGCTGCGGTCGGATGTCAGGGCCAATGTGACCGGACGAAACTCCAACGCGCCTTGACATAGACGTACCTGCGTCAGGTATCCCGGAAAGCCATGATAGTAGCTGCCGATGCGGTCGCCGATGGAGAGCGGATGACCGCCCGACGCGATACGCCCGCGTCCCGTCCGGGTGACCGTCCCCTGCGCGGTGCCGTCCCTGAAAAACCGCACGGTGCCAGCGCCGTCGTAGGTGACCGCGAGATGCGTCCAGATGTTCGTCGCAAACACCGAGGGCTCCGAACTATACACTTCCGAATCGTCGCCGAAACCGAGCCGCAGATAGGCGCGCCGCTGACCGCTTTTATCGGCGGCTCCCAGCGTCCATTGGTAATCCGTGTGCGCCACGTACTTCTTGTCGATCAAGAACGCTTCGGGATAATCGACAAATTCAGGCTTCGGCTTGATCCACATCTCCAGCGTGAACGCGCCCCGGGGCGAGAGCGAGGTGTGGTTGGCGACGACGGCCGCGTGGCGTTTGTCTTCCACCGGCCAACCGCAGAACGACTCTAGGCAGGAACCCCAACGGGCATCCGGCACCAGCACGGTGCCGTGCAGCACCGCGTCGCGTCCCTTGCCCGATGCATCCTTCAGATCCGCGAAGGTCCACAGCCCCACCACCTTCTCGCCGGTCGCATCCGCGCCCGTGTAGGGCGACAGCCAATTCTCGCACGGCTGCTCCGCGCGCAGCATCCACACCGACACCGCCAGCGCACACGTCAATCTGACACCGTTTTTCATACGTTTCCTCCGCCAGTCGGTTCTCAAGCGATTTTAACCAATTCGGATGCGATCGGCCTCCCCTTGGCCCCAAAACACTCAATCGGGCGCACTGTGAAACGGTAAGGCCCTTTCAACGTCAGGTCTTTACTCAGGAACGTGCAAAGCCCGGATCGATGGAATGACGGTTCGTCGAGGCTGTAGAAGTCCGGCGCGAGTACGCGCCGCTGCGCCTGTATGAGATCCACTCCATCCGCTTCAAGCGCCGCCGTGACCTCATACTCGAACACACGACATTTGTTCTTCGTTTCTGCATGAGGGAAGGTTACATCGACAAACTCGGCGCCTTCTCCGTTCTTACGTATTGCAACGGAGACCTTCGCTCCCGAGGCAAACTCCGGGGCCACGCGCGCCGCGCGGCGCACAGCAAAGTCGAAGGGTTTCTTTTCGGCGACAGGAAGCGGCAAAACCCATTTGTCTCCCAACGCCATGCCAGAAATGAAATCAAGGCGATCAATGTCAATGCGGTCGTCATAGACCGTCACGAACTGCCCCTGACGGCACTGCGACAGCCCCAGTGCTTTCATGCGGCGCGCACGCTTCTCCCCTGTATAGCCGAAAGCGTTGTCGCGCCCGTTTTCGCGCAAGGCGTACTCGTTGCTCCCGTAGTAGAGCGACGACGCATTGATCGAAGTAAAAGCCCCCTGCCAGATCGACCGCTCATCTGTAAGTGAATAATGCGAATGCCCGGAGAAGGCCACGGCATTCGGAAATGCTGCAAGCGCACGCGTGGAACGTCCGTCGTCATGCCCCCACGCCCAAGGGCCCATAACTGTATCCTTCGGATGCTCGTGTTGCGTGTAGAAAAATGGCAGCGACGGATCGATTTCCTTCGCATGCGCCTTCATGAACTCCTCGATCCGGATACCGCCATCGGACTTCTCCCAATGCGCCCCGATAACCGGATATCCCTTGACGGTCTTCATCCAGATGGGCTGGAAGTCTTCGTGGAACAGCCTACGCCAGGTCTTTTGGCGGACATCGGCATAACCGATGGCATCGGCCAGACGAGCCTGCTCGTCCGTTGAAGGTGACCGATAGTGGGGATTTCGCCAGCCGTCGACACAATGGTTGCCGAGGACGAAAAGGTGTTCGACGGGACGTCCATCCGGTGCCTTGCCATTGGGAAAGACGGAGTACCAGACATTCGCGCAAATCTCGAGTTCCGCGACACGGCCTGTATCGGCGATGTCACCCGCCAGAAGCACCGCATCCACTCCTCGATCCCTGAAATATTCGAGAGCCTTCCGAAACATCTCACCCTGCTCTGGTTTGTCACAGCGGATGTGTATGTCACTGAGAACGCCCATGCGCAGGCGTTCCTTCCCCGAACCGTCCGCCCATGCTGCGCCACCGCCGCAACAGGCGGCCCCAAACAAAGTCGCAGACTTCACAAAGTTTCTTCGAGAGATTTTCATAGCCTTATTCCTGACCTGCCAAGTTCTTTCACAAAGTGAACCAGCGAGACACCGGCCCCGCGTCCAGTATACATTATGCGAGGGAGAAAGATGGGTCAACCCCTAAACTCACCGCATCACCGAAACCAAAACCGATTGGGGTTGCAGGAGTTTCACAGGCTTTGTACAGTACGATCGTTCATTTGGCACCAAAAAAGGAGCGCTAAAAATGTGTGGTACGGTTCAATATCATGTGTGTGTGCGTGTCATCGGCCTTGCCCTTCTCGTGGGAGCCTGCCTGACGGGGATAACCGGTTGTGGGCCTTCCGCCGAAAAAAAGGCGGCACGCGAGGCACTTCTCGGTCACGAGATCGAACGGACGTTTGACACCATCCAGCGATTGCGCGGCGAAAACAATAACAGTGAAGCCTTGGCCGTAGCCGAGCGTGCCTTGGCCAACCCGAAATATGCCGCGCACAAAACGCGCTTCTTCACGGAAAAAATTTCCATCCTCGTGGCGCAAGAAGATGATGTCGCCGCGCGCGCCGCGATTCTCGATGCATGGAAAAAAATGCCGGAAGCCGCGCGCGCTGTCTTCGGCAGCGTCTACAACATTTACCGGCAAGCGGACCGCCATGCCGACATCCGCAACTGGTGCCGCGACTTGCAGGCGCGCGAAATCGGCTTGCCGGCTGACCTGTTGCCGCAGGTGCTGAATTGGCAACTCACGGCCTCGCTCGCGATGGCTGATGCGGAACTCGCACAAAACGACCTCGACAGTATCATCAACGGGTTGCCGGCTGAGAAGGCGGCCCCCATCGTGCAGCAAGGCGTGGGCGGTCTGATCGACGGCGGCCAGTATGCCCTCGCCGCCCGTCTATTGGAGTATCTGCAAGCCAAAAAACTGGATGCCGAGGCATACCGTCATCTCTTGTCGGCGCTTTCGCTGCGCACCGTGCTGGCCGCAAAAAAATGGGACGAAGCGCCCGCCGCGTTCGACGCTTGCGTCGCGCAACTGCCGGACAGCATGCTTTACTCACTCGCGCGCACTTTCTTCACGACGCTCCAAAAAAACGAGCGTAGCGACCTGATCGAGCAGGCCAGCAAAAAGATGATATACAACGCCCTCGACAAAACCAACTCTGTCAACTATGCGGCACGTGTCTGGGTAGAGGCCGGTGTGGCCGCCAATCCCCGCTTGCTGCCGGAACGTCTCGATGCCCTGCTGGCTGCCCGCATCTCGCCGGTGCAGGTTGGTAACCTCTTCGACCGCTACTTCTACGAAATGGTAGATAAGCCCGAAATCATCCGCGCCCTCTGCGCTGTCGGCGAACGCATCCTCGCGACCTGTTCCGACGCGAACACGATCAACTCCGTCAAAATCAAGGTTCTGGACGGTGCCTTCATCATCGAGAATTATGACCTTGCGGTAGAGATGCTGGAAAAAGGCATTCCGGGGAAAGACAAAAACTGGCATGACATGTCGATCCCCAAAGTCAAAGCACACCGCGCCATGGCCAAAAAACAGCCGCGCGAGGCGGTCGCTTTCTTCCGTGAGTTCATGAATGCCTGGATTGCCTCAGACCAAGAGGAGGATTTCGACCCCACCAGCGGCATCGCCTACAGCCGCGAGTGGATTCTAGGCCGCAACGCCAAACGCATCGGCGACATCCTCGACACGATCCCGGACAAGGCCGAAGCGGATAAGGCGCGCGCCGAGGCCAAGGAGTACTTCAAGACCGCGATTAAGAAGGCAGAAAACGATCCGGCCGCGCTTGAGCTACTGAAAAAAGAGACTGAAGGGTTCCTCGATTAACGCGGGCAAAGCCCGCGGATAGGCTGTAAGACTGTGAGGTTGTGAGGCTGTAGGTTGGTTTTTCCATCCGCGCCGTGCGCGGATACACTTCGTCTCCACACTTAATCGCCACACTTAATCGAATACACTTCGTCCCTACACTTAATCGATTGCGCCAGCGACGAAGCGTAAGCGACGTGTCTTGGACTGAGTGAACGACGTAGACGACGCAGAGGCACGGAGATTTTTACGGGGTGGCGGCGTGACCGCCGCCGGGGAGGGACGAGCGTCTGCTCGTCCGCAGGCAAGCAGACGCTTGCCCCTCCCGGTGCTCCGCAATGAAACCTGAAACCATCCTTCCGCACAGCGGAAGGGCGGCTCGTGGGGACACTCGCCCTCCAAATCGTGTCGTTTATGCGCCCGCGCAGCGGGAAATCATGTCAAAAAATGAAACCATGGAACACGGGCAAGATGCCCGTGCCATACCCTTTTACAAGACACGTTGTTGCGGGCGAGGACGCCCGCACTCCCGACTCTCTGCTCCCCTTGTCATCAGAAACGCATGACCTTCGCACACCCTGTCGCTAATGCGGGCGGAGCCCGCAACCCAAGTTAACTAGTGCGTTAGTTAATTAGTGCATGAATTTGTCCGGGAGCGCGCTGCCCCCAAAAAACCTCTGCGTCTCTGCGCCGCTACGTTAAACAAACAACTTGTTTTTTATCGCATTCGTCGGGTCGTAAGGCACTAACCGACTCCCCACCCTTCCACCAACGCGGCGATCGTTTCGAGCGCCTCTGACTCGGGTAGCGTCTTGATCCGTTCGCCCCGCACGTAGAGCACAAAGCACCCTTGACCGCCCGCCACGGCGATGTCAGCGCCCTTGGCTTCGCCCGGTCCGTTCACGACACACCCCATCACCGCCACATGCGGTCGTGGTGCGTCGGGGTGCTCGCGGTAGAATCGCTCCAGTCGCTCCTCCACGCGCGCCGCCAGCCCGGCCACGTCTACGCGCGTCCGGCCGCAGGTCGGACAGGAAGTCACCGCCGCGCCGGGCGCACGCAACCCCACGCTGCGCAGCAGTTCGACCCCCACCCGCACCTCTTTCGTCGGCACGTCGGTGAGCGACACGCGGATCGTATCGCCGATGCCCTCCAGCAACAACGCGCCCAATGCCACGCAGGAGCGCACCGTGCCAGGCAGAAATGTACCGGCCTCCGTCACTCCAAGGTGCAACGGATACACGGTACGCGCCGATAGCAGACGGTAGGCCGCCAACGTGCGCGGCACGTCAGAGGCCTTGACCGAAATCTTGATCTCGCGGTACTCTTCGGCTTCAAGCAGCGCGACATGGCGCAACGCGCTCTCGACCAGTGCCTCGGCCGTCGCCGATCCGTGCTTGGCCAAGATGTCGGCTTCGAGCGAACCGCCATTCACGCCGATGCGGATCGGCACGCGACGACCGCGCGCCGCCGCCACCACGGCGCGCACACGCTCAGATCCGCCGATATTACCGGGATTGATGCGCAGTCCGTCCGCACCGGCTTCCAGCGCCGCAAGCGCCAGCCGGTAATCAAAATGGATATCCGCCACCAGCGGCAGCGGGGACGAGGCGCGCACCTGCCTGAAGACAGCGGCCGACTCCGCGTCCGGAACAGTCAGCCGGATGATGTCGCACCCCAGATCGGCGGCCTCGTTGATCTGACGCAGCAACGCCTGCGCGTCGTGCGGATCGGCGTTCGTCATGGTCTGCACGCTGACTGGTGCACCGCCGCCGACCGCCACCGGACCCACAAAAATTTGGCGCGTCTCGCTACGCGGACGCACCGCCGCTGTTGCGCCAGTCTGCATGGTTGCTACGACTCCAACTGATGACTGATTGCTACCGCCAATATGTCTTCCGACGAAAAGGGCTTACTAGCCGCATTCAGTCGGAAGGCTTCAAAGACTATGGCCATTGCCCTTGTTATGCTTTCATCCGTGCCTTTTGGATCTAATTTGGCCAACGCCTCCAGAATTACTGATGAACACTCATCAGTTTTTGCAAAGTTTTGTTTCACTGTACTACCTACCTATGAATGTTGACCAAGAAACTTGGACCATAACGGTCTCTCGCTGTTCAAAAACCAACTCGGAACTGACCGGATCCTGAAAGATAGTATGGCATGGTTTTTCCGAGAAATTACGCACGACAAAAAGAAAGAAGCGATCCCTTAACAACTCTGCCGCCTTGTACTCCTTACTTGTTAATTGAACAGTTCCCGCCGGAGCGGTCATACCCTTGACCTCGACAGCAAGAAAAGGTGACGTCGCTGTTAACATTCTGAAATCGAAACCGCAACCCAGCGTAGTTGTGTTCTCCAGTTGACAGTCCTGAAACATCGGCTCCGTTTTGTAGACCGCTTCAAAATATCTCTCGGCTGCTTGGCCTGTTATCAAGCGCTTGGCGAATGTCGTGGTCTCTTGCGTTTCAATTTGATCTTTTATGACTGCAAGCTCGCCTTTATCATAAATCTCCGACTTTATTAGGAGAGTGAATTCTTCTAGGCTCAGTTCGCCAAATTGATCCATAAAACTCTTGCAATATCCACGAATAGGCCGCTTGTGCCAACCTTTTCGTGGATTCGGGAAATAGGGATCGAATTCATCTCGATAGTTCTTCAGAGAAGCGGGGCTCGCTTCGAGGCTTAATGCGATTACATTGAACGCCTCGGAAAACCCACCAAAACCCAATGCCTTGAGCCCTTCTTCATCGAACTTCGACAGAAACAGGCCAGCAAGGATTAGTTTGTCTCTGACCGAAAGTACCTTCATCACTTAGAACCTAAAAGATCCGCTCACCGGTGGCTCCCCATCTACAATTTATCGATAAATGCGACTCCCTCGATTGCGTAGCGAAAGCCGCCTATACCACAGAACAGGTCAATGAAGCGAACGGCCTTTTCTAAGCTCGAAACCATGGTTGCGACTGTAACACGGGAACGGCCACAAGTTCAAGCCCAACATCGCAACACGCAAGAGGGCACGGAAACGGGAGAAGTTCATTAGTGCCTTACGGCTCAAATTGCGACCACTGCGTGGTCGCAATAACGCGCGCGTCACGGTCGCGCCTCTGCCGCCGCAGGCGGCGCGTTGCTTCCCGTCGCCTCCCGCTGCTCTTGCGCCATCTCGCGCAGCACGCGGTTGGTCTTGACCTTGCGCGCGATGTCAACGTAGACCAACAGCAGCATCAGCCCGATCAAAATGACGGCAAAGGTGTTGACCAGCGCGGCGACCACTTTGGGGTGCGGCTTGCGGCGCGTGATGATCTCGTACAGCGCGAAGAGGATATGACCGCCGTCCAGCACTGGGAAGGGCAGCAGATTCAAGATCGCCAAGTTGACGCAGATCAGGCGCAGGAAACCCAGCCCGTCAATCAAACTGCCGCGCACCGTACTGTAGAGCCCCATCACAATCGCCACCGGCCCGCCGATGTTGCGCGCGACGGCCTTGCGCTCACCTGGCGATTCAGGCGCGAACAGCGCCTGCAAAACCCGCACTACCGAAAGCGAATCCCATTTGATCTGTTGCCACGGATCGCGGTACATCATCCACGGCTTCACGCGCTCGCGCCCGTCACTCCAGCGGATGCCGACCAGATAGCGCTTGGCATCTTCCTCATATCTGGGTGTCACCGAGAGCTGCATGTGCTCGGCGCCTCGCTTCAATGTGAGCAGCGCCGGTTTTGCACCCCGCTTGGCGATCAGCGATGAAAAGTGGTACGCGCCCATCACCGGCGTCTCGTCTACAGCAAGGATCACATCCTTGACTTGCATTCCGCTCTGCGCGGCCGGCGAGCCGGGAATCACCTCGTTCACCTCGCAGCGCGCTTCGGGGAAGACGCCGGCGAGTACTCGCACACCCAGCACGTTGTTGGTCTCGAACGCGATGGTCAGATCGTGGCGTGCGCCGTCGCGCAGCACGCCGAAGGTCGCCTCGTTGGCGCCGCCCGCCAGTTGCCACTCCACCTGTAAGTCAGTCCAGTTCGTCACCTTGTGCCCGTTGACACTCTCGATGCGGTCGCCGGTGCGCAGTCCCGCCTCCCAGGCCGCCGTCCCTTCCTCCACCAGCCCAATGCGCGTATCCAACGCGCCGGTTCGCACGCCCGGCATCCAAGCAATGCATAAAGCCAGCGCCACCGCCAGCACCATATTGCCGAACGGCCCCGCCACCGCAACCACGATCCGCCGCCACGCTGCAATATCGGGCAGGTCATCGCGCGACGCCTCGCCGTTGCCACCCTGCACCTTTTCCATACCGGAAGGATCAAGTTGCGGCAACGCCACATACCCGCCGAAAGGTATGCATCCGATCTTATACTCCACACCGTTGACGGTGCGCTTCCAAAGCGCCGGTCCGAAGCCGATTGCAAAGGCGTCCACCTGCAGACCCATCCAACGCGCAGCCAGAAAATGACCGAACTCGTGGATGAAAATCGCCAAACCGAACAGCAGGAGCACACACGCGCCCGCTAAGACCGACAACAAAAACTCCATGATACTCCACCACTCTTTCCCGGCCCGGATCCGTGATCAGGCCAAAACTTTATCCGCGTCCCGCATGCCGCATCGCTCGGAAGCCGCGATGCGCGCCCAGGTGTCCGCCTCTACAATCGCCTCGTACGTTGCGGCGGGCTGCACCGCATGCGCGTCCATCACTTGTTCGACCGTCCGCCAGATGCCGGCAAATGGGATCGCACCCGCCAGGAACGCCTCGACCGCCACCTCGTCCGCCGCGTTAAGCACTGCCGGCAACGTACCGCCAATGGCCGCCGCCTCGCGTGCCAGCCGTAAGCAGGGGAAACGCGACTCGTCCGGCGCTTCGAACGTCAGACGGCCTTGGCTCACCAGATCCAGCGGCGGCATCGCGACGGCCAGGCGGTCGGGCCAGGTCAGCGCGTACTGAATCGGGAAGCGCATATCCGGCACCGAAAGCTGCGCCAACTGCGTTCCGTCCACAAAGGTCACCAGCGAATGCACGATGCTTTCGGGGTGTACGATCACTCCGACCCGCGTAGCAGGCATGTTAAAAAGCCACTGCGCCTCCATGATCTCCAAGCCCTTGTTCATCATGGTAGCCGAGTCGATCGTCACCTTGCGCCCCATGTTCCAGCACGGATGATCCAGTGCCTGTTCGGGTGTCACCCGTTCGAAATCAATCTCGCGCTGCGCCGCGAAAGGTCCGCCCGAAGCGGTGAGCGTAAGGCACGTCACGCGCTCTTCGGCCGCCGGTTCATTGTCGTGCGTACGCACACAAGCCGGAGAGAAGGCAGAGGATTGCAGGCACTGGAAGAGTGCGCTGTGCTCGCTGTCCACCGGCAACAGCCTAACGCCAGCCTCAGCACGCCGCCGCATGACCAGTTCGCCGGCCGCGACCAGCACCTCCTTGGTGGCCAGCGCCACATCCTTGCCCGCCTCCAGTGCCGTCAACACCGGTTGCAGACCGGACAGGCCCACCAACGCGCAGAGCACGGTATCGGCCACCGCCAGTCCGGCTAGCGCCGTCACGCCCTCCGCGCCACCCCAGACCTGAATGCCGTGCGGACGCGCCAGCGCCTCCGCCTCGGCGGCAGCGGTCCGGCTCCCGACCGCGACCACCTTCACGCCGAACTGCAACGCCTGCTCAATCACGCGCTTGACCTTTGTATGCGTGGCAAGGCCGACCACCCGCACCGCATGCGGCAGAGCCTCGGCGACCTTGAGCGTGTTTTCGCCGATTGAGCCCGTACTTCCGAGTATGACGACAGACCTCATGGCGATATTGATTGTCCGACAAACCAAGCGAGATAGAAATAGAGGACCGCGGGCGTGAAGGTCAGGCTGTCGAACATGTCAAGGATACCGCCGCCACCGCCCGGCAGCAGACCGGCGGAGTCCTTAGTGTTTGCCGAACGTTTAAACATCGACTCGATCAAATCTCCCATCGCACCGACCACCCCCAGCACCGCACCCAAGATCAGCGCATGCGGCACATTCAGCGCGGTCAGCGGGCCGCCTGGCAACCACGTGTAATGTTTCGCCGCCTGAATCATCGCCACGCTCACGAGCATGGCAGCAGCGATCCCACCGAAAAAGCCCTCCCATGATTTTTTAGGCGAGATGCGCGGAAACATCTTGTGGCGCCCCCACGTGATCCCGACCGCAAAAGCCCCCACGTCGCTGAACTTCACGACCGCTGCCAAGTAAGAGGCCAGATACACACCGACGCGCGCCGAGGGAATCTCAAACATCGAGTCTGCCCCCCATTGCGCCAACCGGATAAAAAAACTGAGCATAAAGGGCAGATAGAAGAAACCCAGCAGCGTGACGCCCGTGTGTTCGACCGGCCGTGCGATCCGCGAGTCAAACAGCACACGCAACAGCAACGCGAAGATCAATGCCGCCAGCACCAGCGTTTCGAACTGATGGCCCATCGGCAGTTCGTATGCCGCGCAGGGCGGAAAGGCGTAACAGGCGATCAGCCACACTGCGCCCATCGCCATGCCGCCGTTGCGGCTGACCGGATGGCCGTTACGTTTCATCATCTGGTAGAACTCGTTCTGGCAGGCGCAGGACATCAACAGCAACACACCGAAAAGCATCCAGCCCGGCATATAGCATAACGCAATAAGCCAGGCCGCCCCAACCAGCACACCCGTGACAACTCGTTTCGTCAAGATTCCTGCTCCTGCTTAGACCGCACCGTTTCCGCGCACGGCGTCCCCGACTCCACGCTGCCAAAACGGCGATCGCGTACGGCATAAGCCGCTAGCGCCGCCTGGAAATCCGCCTCCCGGAAATCCGGCCACAGCACTGGGGTCACGTAGAACTCGCTGTAGGCGCACTGCCACAGCAAAAAATTACTGATGCGCAACTCGCCGCTCGTGCGGATGATCAGATCCGGGTCCGGCACGTCCGGCGCATCGAGGCGCGCGGCCACGACAGCCTCGTCGACCTCTTCCGGCGCGAGCGTTCCAGCCTTGACCTCTTCGGCAATGCGCCGCGCGGCACGTGCCAATTCGCTACGTCCACTGTAGCTGAGCGCGACGATGAGCTGGCGGTCGAACGTGGCGGTCGCGCGTTCGATACGTGCCAGCGCCTGCTGCAATGAGCTTGAGAGGTCTTCGCGCCGTCCGATCACACGCAAACGCACCCGGCGCTCGATCATCTCGCGCTCGTACTTGTCAATGAACGTGCGGAGCAATGTCATCAACCCCGACACCTCCGCCTGTGGACGCGACCAATTTTCGGTGCTGAAGGCATAAAGCGTGAGGTAATTGATCCCGGCATCACGGCAGTAATCGAGCACACAACGTACCGTCTCGGCACCGGCCTCATGTCCGGCGAGGCGCGGCTTTCCGCGCTGCCTGGCCCAGCGACCGTTGCCATCCATGATGATGGCAACATGCGCTGGCACTCTATTGGCTGGTTTTTCCACCGTGCGACTTCCCGCCTTCCGCGTTTATGCGTTGAGGGTCCGCCCATCTCTTTAGTTTTTACAACCCGAGGCGCAACGTGGTCTCACGCGCCGGCCCAACAGAGAGGATGCCCAATCGGCCGCCGATCAGCGATACCAGGCGCTCAACGTAGGCGCGCGCCTTAATCGGAAGCTCCTCGTAACGCGTGCAGGTACTGGTCGATGTCATCCAACCCGGCATCTCCTCATAAACCGGCGTACAGCGCTCCAGAGTACTCAGATCCGCTGGGAAGGTCTCATAGCGTACACCGTCGTCGCGCTCGTATGCGGTACAGATTTTGATGGTCGGCAGTTCGTCCAGCACGTCCAACTTGGTCATAGCCCAGAAATCTACGCCGTTGACCATGGCGGAGTAACGGCCCACGACCGCGTCAAACCAGCCGCAACGCCGGGGACGTCCGGTGGTCGTGCCGAACTCGCCACCCTTCTGGCGCAGATGCTCGCCGGTAGCGTCGGTCAATTCGGTGGGGAACGGTCCCGCGCCGACGCGCGTCGTGTAGCACTTGATCACGCCAACCACCCGGTCTATCCTGCGCGGCGAAAGCCCCGAGCCCGTGCAGGCACCGCCAGCCGAAGGATTGGACGATGTCACAAAGGGATAGGTTCCGAAATCGATGTCCAGCATGGTGCCCTGCGCACCTTCCATTAAAATGCTCTTGCCGGCACGGTCAGCGGCATTCACAAGTGCCACCGTGTCCGCGATGTAGGGCTTCAGCGTCTCAGCCGCCTGCGTGTAGGCCGATACCGTCTCCTGCACGTCCAGCGTCGGCGCGCCCCGGCTTGCGAGGATCGTGTTCGCTTCTTCAACCCCGGACCGGACCTGATCCAGAAACCGGGGGCTCAGCATTTCGCCAACACGCAGGCCGACGCGGCTCATTTTGGAACCGTAGGCCGGTCCGATACCGCGCCCCGTGGTGCCAATCTTACGCTCTTGCGAACGGCGCGCCTCGTCGGCCGCATCCAATGCACGATGCCAACGCATCACCATGTGTGTGCGGTCGCTGATCGCCAGGCGGCCTTGCAAATCAAAGCCCCGCGCTTGCAAGCCTTCGATCTCCTGAATCAGGTCGAAGGGATCCATCACCACACCGTTGCCAATCACGCACTGTTTGTCGGGATGCAGGATACCGGAAGGGATCAGATGCAGGACATACTTCTCGCCCTCCGCAATCACGGTGTGCCCGGCGTTGCTACCGCCTTGAAACCGTACAACCACATCCGCCTGTGACGTCAGGACATCAATCACCTTGCCCTTACCTTCGTCACCCCACTGCGCACCCACCAAAATCGTATTCGGCATAAAAACTCCCAATGAACGGTCTACCGGCCGCTATAGCCTTTTGTGAACAACAGCCGTAGAGTGTACCCTATTCTGTGCGGTCGGGGCAACCTTTCGCTGCACCTTTCGCTGCACCTCTGCACCTTTCGCTGCACCTTTCGCTGCATCATGTTCCAGCAGCCAGCGCCAGAGTGGCACGATGCGGACACCATCGCGCTCGCCTTCCTCGTTCCATGTGACCAGCGTGCGTCCGGCTTTCGGATGCAAGGGCAGGGCGTCAGCCAGCCCTCGGAATTCCCTGGCGGCAGTCTCTGCGTCCGCCAGCGACCAGCACGCCTGCACGAATTGCCATCCGTCTCCGTCTTTATAGACAAAGTCGACGCCGGTCTTCTGCGGTGTCACGACATAATCCGGACAAAAACCGCCGGCTCTCAACGTCGTGAAGACCACGCCTTCAAGCGCCGCGCCCCTGTCGCCCGTGATCCCCGAAGAGAAGGCCCGACACAACCCCGTGTCAGCAGCATATACCTTTTTTGGATTGACCTGCCTCCGGTTCAATGACCGGTCATGTACTTCCACAGGAAAGCAGAAAAAGGCATCATGCAGATGATCCAGTACGTCGAACAACAAATTCTTGCCGCACGCGATGCCTGCCTGCGAAAACGTCGCCGCAAGCCGCGTCACGCTCAAAAGCTGTCCGGGATTCTGCACGATGTGACGCGCAAGAGCCTTTACCGCCGCATAGTTCCCCAACCCGTGCCGTTCGATCACGTCACGCAGGATCACCACGTCCGCATATTCCTGAAGCACTGTCCGCCAGATGTCCTCTTCGCATTTCTGGACTTCAGGAAACCCCCCCGTGCGCAGGTAACCTTCCGCCGCCTTCGCCAGCGCGTAACGGTCGCGGTCGCCGTAGACCGACCGCTCCGGCACATGCACGTCCTGAAATCGGCAGTACTCGCAGAATGACAACGGGAACACCTCGGTAGCCAGCGACCGCCCGCGCATGGCCGTACCGATCTCCCGGCTTAAAAGCTTCGCCGAAGAGCCGGTCAGCATGACCTCCACCCGCTCATTGTCTAGAATGCGCCGGATGAACAGTTCCCACTGGTCGACTCGCTGGATCTCGTCGAAGAAAAACCAGCAGGTCTGTTCCTTGAGCGCAGGATTGGCACCGTAAAAAGCTTCGACAATCCACTGCAGGTCGCCTACCCGCACATGCGCAAGGCGGTCGTCCTCAAAATTCAGATATAGCAGCCGCTCGCGCGCCACCCCCGCGGCCAACAGCTCGCGCATGGTCTGAAAACAGAGCGATGTCTTACCTGTCCGCCGCATGCCGGTCAGCACGGAAACCTTACCCGCCATCTTTTTAATGCAGATATCACGCGGCACCGTCTCGGGTATCCGCCGCGTCAACGCCTCGCCCACCAGCCTTTCAATCACCGTTCTCATGGTGACAATATATCTCTCTTTCAGGTACGGTTTCAAGCAAAACCGTCTTTTTTTGAAAGATACTTTTTCCGCCGCCGCGCTGCGAGTATCCCTGCGGGGCACAGCCGCGCTGCGCGCGGAAGGGCTCTTTTCTGGGCTGTCTCCTCGCACACCACCATTGCATGTCCTGTGCGCTCCCGACGCTCGCCCTCCCGCCCGTTTTTACACTCATCATTGCGACCAGCCCTGCCTCCTAAAAAAACTCTGCGTCTCTGCGTCTCTGCGTTAAAAATCGAGCATCGCCCTCTCAAAGACCTCGTCGTTTTAGGAGCGGCCCCGGATCTTTCCTGTGACCAGATACGCGCGGTACGCCCAGTATCCGATAAGCTCCTTCTGGACTGCTGAACTCTTGTTGAGACAGTCGGCTGTCGGCAAATAATAGGTTAAGCATGAAGGGGAGAGCATGCCGCGCGTCGACAGTGCTTCGTAGTCCGTGGCGGCCGGTATCGCCTCCACACCCATGTGTTTGAAAACCAGCAGCGAACGCCGCATGTGCCACGCCGAGGTGACCAGAAGGACGCGTTTGGCTTTGATCTCCTTGAGCTTTTCGCGCGTGAACAGGCTGTTTTGATAGGTGTTTTTGCTGTCGGTCTCCAGCACGATTTTATCTGCAGGCACCTTGAGATCAATCAGGAACCGGCGCATGCCGGGGCCCTCGCCGACGCCCGAAAAAAGGATCAACGGCGCTCGACCCGCATGGTAACAGCGCGCCGCGTGCCAGCCGCGGTCAGCCGCAGTGGTCAGATCGGCATCGGGCGTCAGGTGCGTCGGCGATTTGATGCCGCCGCCCAGTACGACGATTGCGTCGGCGCGCGGCAACGACTCCGGCTTGGCCGGGGGATAGGCCCGCTCCAACGCGCCGCCGATCAGAATGAAGAACCACGGCGACGCCCAGACCCACAGCCACACCACCGACAGCGCCAACGCCCACAGGCCGCGCCGCAGATGATCACGCCATACCCAGTAGCCGCCCAGCAGCACGCCGAACACCGCCAGCGTCAACGGGCTCAAAAACCAAGTGATGAACTTCATCAAATTGAATAACACGGTCTACTCCCCGATGATCTTGACCAGTACGCGCTTGTTACGCAACCCGTCGAATTCACCGTAAAAAATCTGCTCCCACGGCCCGAAGTCCAGCCGACCTTCGGTCACCGCCACGACCACCTCGCGGCCCATAATCTGCCGTTTCAGATGCGCATCGGCGTTGTCCTCCGCGCCGTTGTGCGCGTACTGGCTGTGCGGCTTTTCCGGCGCCAACTGCTCCAGCCAGTGCTCGAAATCGGCGTGCAGCCCTCGTTCATCATCGTTGATAAACACACTTGCCGTAATGTGCATGGCGTTGACCAGACAGAGTCCTTCACGGATTCCGCTCTCACGCAGGCACGCATCCACTTCCGGCGTGATGTTAATGTACGCCCGTCGGCTCGGCGCCTTGAACCACAACTCCTTGCGAAAACTTTTCATTTCTCATCCTCCTTCTCATGCTGCGTCTGTGGTGCGGCTTTCGCCTCGCACAACAATTTCTCCTCACACGCCCAAAGCAGCACGCACAAACCCGCCTCGCTCAGCACGCGCACCACATGCGCTTGTTTCGCTTCGTCCATCAGGCAGGTGATAATTACGCCATCTACCTGCTGCTGGGGCAACCACTCGTCTAAGCGGTCGAAACCGCCGATCACCCGGTGTCCGGAGATGATCCGACCGCGCAGGTTGATGTCATCATCGATGATCCCAATAATGACCCGATCGTTCAATCCGGGGCGCACCCGCAACTCTCGCAGATAGCTTCTGAAGCGGATGCCGCCTCCGTAGGCCAGCAGGCGTTTCACGTCGGGCTTCTTGAACAGGATCTTCCGTTCCAAAGACTGTGTCAGGCCACTCACGCTGTCGCGCCACAGGCGGATCGCACACAGCGGAATCATAGCTTGTGTGCCGAATAACAGCGTAAAGCGGCCCACATGCGGATGCTCCGCGCTGAACAGCCAAACCAGTCCGGCACCGATGGCGGCTCCCGCCGCCACGGCCACGCCGAGAATCGCAAAATCGCGGATCTGCGCCCGCGACCAGACACGCTGATAGACCTTCGCCACCACCAGCAGCACAAACACCGGCACCACATAACGCGGCAGGTCGGAAAGGAATGCCGCGCGGGAAAGCGGCAACCCCGTCTCCCAGCGCGCCAGCACCCACACCCCGCACAGCAGCAGCACGTCCAATACGATATAGCACGGCACCAGTAGCCCTTGACGTATCGTTTTTCGCGTGCCAGAGAGCAACCGCCCCGTATCCCACAGTTCCACGCTCTCCAGGTGGCGCGCCACCACCGCAATCGCCACCACGAATGCGATCAGGAAAAGCCCCGGCGCACGCCCCTTCAGCAACGTGCCGATCAGCCCGAGCGCCACCAGTGCCACGCTTATCGTGTAGAGCATCACCGCCACGCTGCGCTGATTCATCGTCTGGCGCAGCAGCCGGTGGTGCAGATGGTCGCGGTCAGGCTGCATCACCCGCACACGGCCGCCCATTCCTCTGAGCGGCTGCGGCATCAGCGATCTGACCGACCGCCGCCAGATCGCCAGCATCGTATCGAAAATCGGTACGCCCATCGCCAGCAGCGGCATCCCAAGCGACGCCACCAACTCTTTGCGCGAGCCGCTCACTAACGGCAACGTCGCAATACATAGCCCCAGAAACATGCTACCCGAATCGCCAAGAAACACGGTAGCGGGATGGAAGTTATAGCGCAAAAACCCTAGACACGCACCGCACAACACCAAATAGGGCAGCGTTGCTGACGAGTTTCCGGTGAACAGCAGCGCGCCCGCCAAGCCCGCCGAAGCGATCACCGCCAGCCCCGTCGCCAGCCCGTCCATGCCGTCAATCAGATTGAACGCATTCACCGCCCCGACAATCCACAGCACCGTGACCAGACAATCCAGCCACGGCGGGAACGCCACCACGATTCCGCCCACATGCACCCCGGATGCATACAGGATCAGTGCCACCGCCGTCTGCCCGGCCAGCTTGACCATCGGGCGCATGCCGAATTTGTCATCGATGAGACCAATCACCACCAGCAGACCGGACGCCAGCAGAAAGCTCCGCTGCCAGTGGAGAGAAAACTGCTGACTGATCGGTTCGCCCGTCCATAGGACCAGCAACTCCAATGTCACATAAAAGGCTACAAAGATCGCGAGCCCGCCGCCGCGCGGTATTGGCACCTTGTTGATGCGGCGCGCACTCGGCTGGTCGACCATCCCGACCTTGCGCGCCGCCTCACGCAGTAGCGGCGTCAGCAGCAGCGAGATCGCCAACGCGCCGCCGAAGGCCGCCGCATACTTGACGCCGTCCGTCGCGATGCGCGCGATCACGTTCTCCGACGCCCTAACCCAATCTGTGACCCAATTGACCGTCATTCGCCATCCCTGCCTTGTTCGAGCACGACTTGAGGGTACAACTCGGACAAAAACGCTTCGAACCGTTCGATCCCCTCGGGCGAATCGAGCCCCGACAACACATTCACCGCGATCATGACCCACCGGTTGATCCGGTTGTGGATCGAGCGGTCCCACACATCCAGCAGGATACGCTCGGCGTGCGAGCAACACTCGCGGTCATGACTCAAAAACCAGTATACCAAGCTCATGCGCGCCCCGCCAGAACGTTGCGCGTTGATCCGGCGCACCTCCAAACTCTTTCCGTCAGCCAACTTAAGCGGCACGCGCGCCGCATCCAGCATCGCGAACCCCTGCGCGGGCAGGCACAACTCCGCGCGGTGGATGCTGTTGCGCTGCCGTCCCCCCACTACCACGCTCACCGCATAGACCAGTCCGTCTGGCGACCGGTAATTCCGTTTGATGATCACGGTGTCCTTGGGCAGGTCACTCCACTCGCCCAGCGAAACCGACGCCATCTTCCCGCCGCACCTAGGACAAACAAAACCCTCTGCCCCGCGCTTTAGCGTCGACTCCTCTGCCATCGCTAAGCATTGCGGATCGTGGCAAAACCACGGCGCCTCGCCCGCAAACTCACCCACACGCGCCGGCAACTCTGACGCCACACACGAGGAGGTGTCAAACACCGGCGGCGGCATCGACAGATTCGCCGCAAACACCGCCAGCACCACCGCACACACCCCCACCACGATCCCTATTCCCCACCTATCACTTCGACATTCGGCGTTCGGCGTTCGGCGTTCTTCCCGTACAGGCTGTGAGGCTGTAAGGCTGTGAGGCTGTAAGGCTCTTTCCTTCTGAGTTCTGAGTTCTGAGTTCCGCGTTCCGCGTTTCGCGTCCTCACCACCACCTATTACCTCCCCCCTATTACCTATTACCTCCTCCTTATTACTTATTACCTCACTACTTATTACCTCTCCCTTCTTCCTTCTCCCCTTAATCCATTCTCCCGCCTGCACCATCAGCAGCACGCCCACCAGAAACACCACATATCCAGAGTAGTCATGATAGTACCCGGTGGCCACCTGCTGCCCGAACCACGCGGCCACTACGCAGATCGACATGATACGCACCATGTTGCCGATCATCGCGATCGGCAGCGAGCAGGCGAAGAGCAGCCACTTGCGCCATGTTTCCCGCAACGTAAAATGGGCATATGCCGCCGTGAGAGCCATCATCGCGAACAGCGAGCGGATACCGCTACACGGATCCGCCACATCTACATTGAACTCGGCACCGGGCACCCGCGAATAGAGCGCCGTACCCGACCGCTCCACCGCCAGCCCCACACCGTTCAGCAGGCCAGTCGCGAGCGACGTCGAAAAGATACGTAGATGGATCGTGAAAAAATCGAGGAAAGACGACACCGGGATCGTGAAGCACAGAAACGCCGCCGGAAAGCGCATCAGCCGCTCTACGCCGCGTCCCCAGAAGGCGTACGGCAACGCCCACACCAGACCGATGAACGACACCTGCTCCATGCGCGACTGCCCGCCACGCCCGCCGAACCAGGCAATCACCAGAAAAACCATCACCCATGCCACGCCCACCAGACTCGGCGCCCCCGCCGCCGCCCGTAGCGCGTCGCGCTGCCGCCACAGCACCGCCAAGCTGACGAACGGCACCAGCCAGCCATGCGACATGTCCTCGATTGGAGACGCGAACATCACCATCGTGAAGTCGAACATGTAGCGGTAGTTGAACACCGCCGCCACTGCGATCAGCGCCAACGCCGCCCACCGTATCCAGTTGAGCCGCTTCGTCACGCGCCCTCCTTCCCAACTTCAACGTTCGGCGTTCGGCGTCCTGAGTTCTGCGTTCTCGGGCAAGCGGACGCTTGACCCTCCCGTTTCCCCACTTCTGAGTTCTGAGTTCTGAGTTCAGCGTTCGGCGTTCTCCCCTCCCCAACTTCAACGTTCGGCGTTCGGCGTCCTGAGTTCTGCGTTCTCCCCTCACCCTCGCCACCGTCCGTCACACTTGCCACCACCCACTCGCGCAATACCGTACGCACCTCCTCTGCCGTCGCACTGTCCCGTTCCCCCACCAACTGCCGACACGCCGCCAGCATCGCCGCTGTCTGGTCACTGTCCGCAGCCGTATCCTTGCTCACGAAAATCCGCGCGTGCCCGGTCTTATACGCCGACCGCTCGCTCACGTCCAACTCTTCAAACAGCTTCTCGCCCGGCCGGATGCCGGTGAAAACAATCGGCACATCCTGATACGGGCGCAGCCCAGAGAGCGCAATCATCCCCTCCGCCAGTTCCACGATCTTCACCGGTTCGCCCATGTCGAGCACAAAGATCTCGCCGCCCTGGGCCAGCGCCGCCGCCTGCAAAACCAGCGCGACCGCCTCGGCGATCGTCATGAAGTAGCGCTGCATTTCCGGATGCGTCACGGTCACCGCCTCGCCGCGACGAATCTGCTCGCGGAAGAGCGGCACGACCGACCCCGAAGAGTCCAGCACATTGCCGAACCGAACCGCAGAAAACCGCGTGACCCCGCGTTCGTTCAGCGCCTGCAACGCACGCTCCGCGAGCCGCTTGCTCATCCCCATCACCGAGACCGGCCGCACCGCCTTGTCGGTCGAAATAAACACAAAACGCTCCACGCCGCACGCCACCGCCAGTTCGCCCAGCGCGCGCGTCGCCAGCACATTGTTCTTCACGGCTTCAACCGGATTCTGCTCCATCAGCGGCACATGCTTATGCGCCGCGGCATGCACGACGATCTGCGGCGCGTGCGTGCGGAAAATCGTTTCCATGCGCGCGCGGTCGCCGACATCCGCCAGCAATGCCGTCACCGGCGTCGCAGCCCCGCGCTTGCGGATTTCGCGCTCAATCTGGTACAGCGCATTCTCGCAACGCTCCACCAGCACCAAACTCGACGGCCCGGCGCGCAGGATCTGGCGCGCCAGTTCGCTGCCGATCGACCCGCCGGCACCAGTCACCAGCACCCGCTTCTGCCCCAACAACTCCACCACCGCACGGCTATCGAGCGACGTCTCCTCGCGCCCCAGCAGGTCTGCGACCGCCACGTTGCGGATGTTCGATGCGGTCAGGCTGCCTTCGATCAATTCGTAATATCCCGGCACAATACGCGCTGGCACATGCGCCTGCTCACACAGCCGCACCACGCGCCGGATCACATCGCGCGGCACCCGCACCATTGAGACGATCACCTCATCCACTGCATGCCGCCGCACCAGCGCGGGCAACTCATCGATGCTCCCCAGCACGGGAAAGCCTTGGATGCGCGCATGGCGCTTGGCCGGATCGTCATCTAGAAAGCCGACCACCACCTGCCGTCGCGTCCCCTGACGCCGCAGTTCGCGCGCCACCAAGTCGCCAGCCGCGCCTGCCCCCACCAGCAGCACCCGTCGCGCACGACCGTCCAGGACGCCGCCCCGGGCATGCGAGGCGCCTTCAGCCACCAGGCGCCCCAACATCCGCACCCCGATCAGGCCACCCGTAACCAAGAAACTGTTGAGGAAGGTGATGCTATAGGGCGGGCGCAACCCCATCTGGTGCGGCAGCACCACCCGCAGTACCAACAACACGATGGTTGAAGCACCGATCGCGCCCACGAACCGTGGCACATCGCTCGCACTTACGTAACGCCACAGCATCCGATTGCAACCGAACAGTTCCAATGCCACGCACTGCACCGCCCACACCGTTACGAACGACACCGCCACCTGGCCCCAACCCCACCACGGCTCCTGAAACTCAAAGCGCAACAGGAACGCCGTCAGGTACGCCAGCGCCATCACCGCCGTATCTACCGCATGGACGCCTACCCTGACAGCCCAGACGCCAAACTGCTCTTTCCACTTCCCAACCATGACGTGTCCATCATTTAAGCAGATCGGCCCCTTTGAGAACAGCCTTGATTGTGAAACATGAACGATAAACAAGTGCAACCGCTGGTTGCACAAAGAACTTCGCGTCTCCGTGCCTTCGCATGAAAAAACAGAACAAGGACGAGTAGACGCTCGTCATCTCATCACCTTGGCGGTTCTAAAAATACTCACCGCTCGTCAAAAACCGGCAGTTGCGCTGAACCGAGATCGAAGCCGAAGGTACGGCTCTTCAACGAGAGCACAGGCGGTGCCTGCAAACGTTTGGCTCGCGCCAGACCGTTGTAGAGCCGCCACATGCGTGTCAGGTCGTTGCGGAATGATGCCTCATCCGGGAAGAGCGCGCGCAGGTCGTCCGGGTATCCGGTGATCTCCCCCACCGTGCCTGCGGCATACCCGCGCACCAGTTCATCGACCGTCACCGGCACCGGACGCTCTGTCCAAGCGGCGAACAGCCGGTCGTGCCAAGCGTAGACCAACGGATCGCCCTTGCCTTCGTCCACATTCTGCGCCGAACTCAGCTCCGCCGAGGGCACGATCGTGATCGAACCTTGGGGAATCATCTCACTGCCGAACACCTCGGCGTTGTAGCAACGCGCAAGTTCCCAGATTTCGCTCTTCCACAGATCACCCAGCGCCGCGAAGAAACCGGCGTTATCACCGTACATCGTGCCGTACCCGATGGTGCTTTCCGATTTGTTGGTATTGCAGGTGAAGACCCCGCCGAACGCACTGGACATCGCCGCGAGCACGCGCCCCGAACGGTCGCGCGCCTGCACGTTCTCAACGGCGAGATCAGAGAGCACCAACGCACGCTTCTCGCCGCCGGGGCGCTCGCAGACGCAGCCTTCGATCTGCCGCTTCGTCAGTTCCACACTTTCTTGAATCGGAATCTCGGTATAGTAGCAGCCCAAGTTGGCGGCCAGACGGCGCGCGAGGCCGATCGTAGTGCCCGAGCTGTAGCGGCTGGGCATATTCACCAGTAGCAGATTCTCCGGCCCCACAACGCATCTGTACAACGCGGCCGCCAGCGCGGAATCGATGCCCCCGGAAGCGCCCACCACCACCCGGCGCAACCCTAGCCGCTCAAGTTGCAGACGGCAGGCGCGCTCCATCACGTCGATCACCACGCGCGGCGCGGTGTGGTCCGCCTGCGCGACGGTGCTGTCCGACGGCATCGTAAGATCCAGCGTCGCCTCGCGCAACAGCGGCGCGTGCTGTACGCGTCCGTCCGGCCAGCGCACCTGCGTGCCGCCCGCCAGCGCGAACAGCACCTTGCCGGCGTCGACCACGCCAGTACCGCAACAGCAGGCGGCCGGCACGTCGTCGGCAACCGGCGCGTCGCCCAGCGGCTGATCGCGCGTGTACGGGCGCGTGTCGAGGCGCAGCAACAGGTCGGCGTCCTGTCGCACCGCGTTGCAGCCGTTCGGCAGCGCCTGACCGCACCACGCCGCGACCGTCATTCCGCTCAGCGTGAAAGGCGCGAAGAGCGCGGGCAGGGGCACGCCCTCCATCGCCGCCACCGCGCCGGCGCACAGCAGACCCGACACGCCATCAAAGCGGTTCTGCGGCGAGAGGAGTTTCGGCACGAACGGCAGCGGCGACCCGGCAGGCGCTACACGCCGACCGTCTTCAGCCGCCACCGCCGCGCCGACCAGCCGCCCGCGGTAGGAGACCACCGTCCCCAAGATCACAGCCAGCCCTTGCGAGGCTTCGACGATACGCGCGAGACCGCGTTCGCACGCCCGCAGGCGGGAGCCGTCGAGCCATTCCGGACCAGCCAGAAAACCGCTCAGAGCCCACTCTGGGAAGACGGTCACACGTATGCCGTCCGCCCGAGCCTGCGCCATCGCAGCCAGTATCACCTCGGTGTTGGCACCGGGATCACCCTGGCGGACCAGCATCTGATGCAGCCGCACACGACCTTGGGTTAAAGCATCCATAATCAAAATGCGCGACAAAGCGCTCAGCGTTGGACGCGGGCGTTACCCTTCCAGACGCTCCAGACCTGATCCTCGTCCGCCGGCAGAGCGTAGTCCACCAGCATCGTCGTGGCCAGCGCACCGGTCGCCCAGGCGAACTGGATCCACTTCTCCGACGGCCACCCCTTGAGGATGGCGTAGAGCATGCCGCCGACGAACCCATCGCCGCCGCCGATACGGTCCAAAACCGCAATCGGGCGCGGTTCCACCACATGCCACGCCGAGCCGACCGACATCAGCGCACCCCAATGGTGGGCGTTGGCATGATCGACCTCACGCAGCGTCGTACCGTAGACCTGCGCGTTGGGGAAGGTCTTTTTGACCGCCTCGATCATGCCCTTAAAGCCGTCGATCTTGGCCTTGATGTCCTTGCCGCCCGCTTCAGGCCCCTTCACGCCGAGGCAGAGTTGGAAATCCTCCTCGTTGCCCACAAGGATGTCCGTAACGCTGGCGATCTCGGTAAAGATATCCCTGAGTTCCTTTTCGCGCCCTTTCCAGAACGTTGCGCGATGGTTGAGGTCAAACGAGATCTTGGTGCCGTGCTTTTTAGCGGCGCGCGCCAGTTCAAGGCAGAAGGTACCGGTCTCGGGCGAGAGCGCGCCGATCAGGCCGGAAAGATGCATGATCTGCACACCTTCCTGACCGAAGATACGGTCTAGATCGAAATCCTTGACGTTAAGAGTGCGCCCCACCTCGCCAGCGCGGTCATTCCAGACACGCGGGCCGCGCGCGCCCATTCCGCTGTCGGCAATGTTGATCTGATGACGATACCCCCACGGGCCACCCTGATCGACTTCAACGCCTTCGTAATCCATGTGGCGGCTGCGCAGATCGTCCTTGATGAGCTGGGCGATCGGACTGCCCTTCACAAAGGTGGTCAGCACCTTGACCGGCATGCCCAGATAGGACGCCACGCTGGCGACGTTGGTTTCGGCACTGGTCACATGCATCATAAAATTCCCGCCGCAATGCACCGGCTGCCCGTTGAACGGCGTGATGCGGATACCCATGCTCGTGGGAACCAACAGCGCGTACTTGCAATCCTTTTTCAACTCAAGCGACATAACACCCTCCTTCTTTCGATAAAACCAAGCATATCGGCGATAGAATCGCCTCCCATACCGACTTAAGCATGGATAATTCGAGAGCATACCCCACCCCACCATTTGAAGTCAAGGATTGCGCTTGAGCACTTGAGCGGCGGATGCATGAAACTACTCCAGATCGTACAGGCGATTGTCCTCCGAAAGAAAACCACAGCCTTTCGCAGGAGTGCCATATGCCTCCGTCGAGGTGTAGCGCTTCCTCAGTGACTCGCAATGTCCGTCTGCGAATCCGACATTGGTACATCCGCGGTGTCGGAAACCCTGCGTCCCTCCGAGAGCCAACGACGCATCCGCGTCTAAAGGGCCCGCGAAAGGCGATCGCATGAATTTGTTGGCCCCGCTTTCATACTCCCCGTCACCGAACATGGCACATTCGGCGGGGTTTTTGATGTCTAACAGTTTGGCTGACTCAGTCGAGTGGGAAAGCTTGACGCCTTTTCGGATTAACGTCGTTCCTCCCAAGTAACTCGAATTATAGTTATATCCTGTGAACACATCGCCCTTCCACATAGAGGCGCCCTTGAATACTGGACACTGTTGCACGCGTTGCTGGAAATTCGAACCCCACAAGAACGACTCCCAAGTCACGGTCGTTCTCGTAGTGAAATCCCGCACATATGCGGGAGGAAGTTTCCCGTTGTTCAAGTGTGCGTACTGGTGAGCGGCATACACCATTTCTCTGAGGTTGTTTAGGCAACAAATCTTCCATGCCTCTTCACGAACCTGTTGAAAAGAGGGGATCAGCACGGCCATCAATAGCGAGGCAATGAAAATAACGCACAGCAGTTCCCACAACGTAAAACCCGTTGTGCGCCGCTGTTCAAACAAGTCTTCACTCGTCATGTCGAACTCGCAGCCTCATAAATCCCTTGCAACCTGTGATAGGTGCTTCTGACACCACAGGCCGCACGCCGTTTGTCGGGGGTGACGTGGCAACCTCCATCCACACGCCATTGGTGCTCCATACCGGTGCGGCAAGATCATCCGCCCGTACGATCTCGATAGCCACGTCGGGCGCGTTCGTCGCCACCGCGTACCGGAAACGGAACACGTTCGGCGCGTCAGGAGGACGGATGTCCACGGCATACTCCGCAGAAAAAACCGCGTTAGTCGGATCGCGTCCCAGCCCATATTCCATCAGGTTGGCATGACCGTCGCCGTCCGCGTCAGCGATGTCTGTCTCGTTGGTAGGTGCTGTCATCCACGAAAAGTGCGCGTTGCGCCACAGATCGTATGGCGCAGCCGGCGAGACGTCCGCGACCGCATCCACCTCCGGGTTCACGGCACCGCTTCGTTCCACACGAACGTACTTGATCCATTTGAGCCCGTTTGCGTCATCGGTCGGCAGCGCGAAACCGCCGATGTCAAATCCCGTGCCACCCGCGCTACCGCGATAACGTTCAGAAATCTCTGCTACCGTCATTTGGAGCCAGTCCGACGGCGCAATCGAGGGATCGACTGGCACCGTGGGGTCGGTCGCACCGCCCCACCATTGGTTCCATGTTCCAAGCGAGGTCGCCACAACGTTCGTGTCGTAGACGCGGCCCAGCGTCGGCGCGAAGTCGTCGGCACCCCTGTCGTTTTCTCCGGACGGATAGGCGTACCAGGTTACCCCGTCTTGGCTGACAGAGACCTTGCCCTTTTCGACGAAAGCCGAGCCACCGTTGCGGGTCAGATTCGGATCACCGTTAGACCAGCCTTCCCCCCCGCCAATAACCTGAAAGCTGTTTCCAAAAACAATGAAGTCAACGCCGTACGGATTGGCTGGATTGTCATAGACGCGGTGGTCAAAGGCGAGCGTCAACGAACCGCCCTTGCCAATCGTGACCATCTCATGGGAACGAAACGCCGGATAGACGGGCACCACCGGAGCCGGCTCGTCGAGCGGAATGTACCAGTCGTCACCCGTGGTGTCGACCGTAGGCCGGCCGAGCGCTGTGGTGGGATCAGTGTAGGGGTCGCCGGATATCCAGTCGTAATAGGAACCAGAACCTTGGACATAACTCTCGACTGATGCAGCAAAGGGATAGCTGAGCGCGGCAGCGGGAAACCCCGGACGGCGCATGCCGCCTTCCACGCTCAGGCTCCATGCGTCCCAAGAACCGTCGCTTAACGGATACGTTTCCATGCCCGCGTCGCCAGCGACGAAGTTGGTGGCGGCGTAGACCGTTTGCCCGCCGCACCGCCAATGACTCCATGTGCCCGCGAGGCAAACGTCACCTGTGTGATCCCATGTGTACGCGGTCCAGCGAACATCGTGCGCACCGGTTTCGGGCAGGATGTCGCCGCTCCGCGTCGGACGGCGGTATTCGATTCCCCAGACCCGCGTGCCGCCGCCGGTTGTCGTCTCGAAGCCCGTCAGACCGGAGTCGGCACCGGTTACGGCGCGCCACAGATCGAGCGCCGTGGCGGTTCCGCTCCAGCGGAAACCCCACGCCAGCGCGTGGGGCCGCGTACCGTCATGCCAATCGACCACAAGCGCCGAGCGGTTCGTTCCCGAACCGCACCAGTGTTCAATGTCGTCCAATGAAAATCCGAAGGCGGCATGCTGCGCGGCTCCCGCCGCGCAGAACGCCAGCGCAACCCCGGCAACGGACGCGCGTCCAGCCGGCCAACGTTTTATCCATCGCATCACATGCAGGGTCATCGCAACCTCCGAGGCTCTTGCAAAACCTCTCGTGGCATGGGCGTCCCGCCCATGAAACACGGGCAAGATGCCCGTGCCACACCTGTAGGCAAGGGGTTTTGCAAGAGCCTTCTCCTTAAACTATTTCACTATGAACATCGTACGCCGTGAAGGGCGGTACGCCGCCTCAACCGTGGCATTCTGGTTTGCCGTGAATGTCGCACGGTTGCCATCTGTTTTCGCGCCTTGCGGCAGCGCCACCCAACGGTCGAAGGTGTAACCGGCAATAGGGCGAGCGGTTATCGTTACTGATTCCCCCGATGCGTAGGTACCTGTGCCCGCCACCGTTCCATACTCTGACAACACCGCGCCCACGCGGTAGGTACCGAGGTAGGCCGCCACGTCGACCAGTCCGCAGATTTCGCCCTGCTTGTTGTTCGGGTCGGTCATTTTCACGTAACGGATCCATTCGAAGCCGGATTCGGCCAAATCGAAACCCGTGCCGCCGGCCGATCCGTTGTACAAGCTGATGGCCCGCGCCGCGCTGATGTTGGTGATCCCGGCAGCGGCGAGCGCCGGATCGACCGGTTTCGTCCAGTCCATCTCTTGTGACGACCAATCGTGCGCCTCCCAATCCCACATGAATGGCTGCGTCGGCCACAGCGTGTCACCGAACACGTT
Organism: Lentisphaerota bacterium; assembly: GCA_012838435.1. Classification (GTDB taxonomy): domain Bacteria; phylum Verrucomicrobiota; class Kiritimatiellia; order RFP12; family UBA1067; genus DUPH01. The sequence goes on from DUPH01000087.1 coordinate 34,471, forward strand.
GGTGTAGGTGTACCAAGGCCCCTCCGCGTATTGCGCCACGCTCACGGTCACAGGCTCGCCGAAGGTGCCGCCGCCCCCAAACGTCGGGAGCATGTACGCCTCCAGATTACTGTTCGAATAAGTGAAGCCGCCGCCGGTGAAGAACGCATTGCCGTGGACGAGCAGATCAATGCCGTATGGGTTACGCACATCGTTGCTGACCGCCTGCGCAAATTCCACAACGATCTGCCCGCCCTGTTTCAGTCCGCATCCGTTGTTCTGAAGTTGGGCGGCGGGCGCGCTCGCGTACGGTGTTCCGACAAGGGAAGCATTCGTCGTGCCCTTGTTCCAAGCGGGCCAGACCAGCGAGATCTCGCGGACCGATGCCCCCTGAGATGGCCACAGGTCGTCCTTGTCGGCAACGCAAGGCTTGCCGAGCACCGCCGCCGGATCTTTCCACATTGCGCTACTATGGTAGGGTCCGTTGGTTAGATCGGGCACAAGTGCTGTCGCAAACGGATCGCGGAACACCGCCTCAATCGTGTGATCGGCGGTGACCGCAGTGAACGTATAGGACGCGACCGCCCCGACCGAGACGCCGTCCACGATTACATCGGCGATCTCCGGCCCGAAGGAGAAGGTCACGCTGCTGCCGTCCTCCACGCCTTGGTCGCGGCTCGGCCACATCGTGCCATAAGCTCCACAGGTCACATCGATCACATGTACCGGTGCTCCAAATGCGACCAGTGCGCCATCATTGCTGATGTAGTAGAGGTTGCCGTGATCCAACGCCGCATTGCCTCCGTTGGGCGACACCGTCGCCAAAACGGCACCCGTATCGGCATCCAGCATCCCGTACGAACCCGACTGGCTTCCTTTGGATCCGCCGGGGCAGTACACCACGCGCTTCCCGGAACCGTTGTCTTCGGCATAGACGACCGAGGCGTTCCAGGTTCCCCATTCGTTGGCAGCCGTGCGCCAGACCTGCGTGGCGGTCGATCCGTCAAAGCAAAAGGCGTAAGGACCGTCCTGCCACTCCGCACCGCAGACGTAGATACGTCCGTCGCCGCCCACCGCAGGCGTATAGTCCCCAGAAGGGGCGACGTCATCGCCCGAGTAGGCCACGGTCACACCGTTCACCGCGTCGCAAACCAACAATCCGGAGTAACCGTAAAAATCGTAACCGGCGGCGACAACCCGGCCGTGTACCGCGTCGTACGCGATCCCGCCGTAACAGGGGGGTTCGAAGCTGCCCGCGCTCACCCAGCGGAGAAGCCCCGTCAGCGCGTCGATAGCCGCGATGCCGCCGCGTCCTTCGGCCCAGCCACCTTCCGTGCCCACGGTCGTATAGATCAGACGCAGTGCCGGATTGTATGCCACCGCCCCCTGCCCCGGTCCCGTCAGGTCGAGCGTCCAAGCCGCCGTACCATCAGCGGTGTGGATCGCGTGCAGACGCGTGCCGCCGCCGAAACTGCCGTAGGTGTGCATATAGCACAGCCCGAGATCGTCGGCGATCGTAACGGCCGCGTTCACAACGGTCGCGTACGTTTCGCCAGAATCTTTCATTGTCGTCAGGTGATAGATCCAGCGCATCGCGCCGCTCTCCGCGTCCAGGCAGTAGACATATTCGCCCGACCCCATGTAGACCTTGCCACCGCTGGCCGACGGCGACGACCACGAGCCGAAAGAAGCGCTCGCAACGGAGTTTGACCAAAGCAGCGAACCGTCCGACTCGCGGAACGTCAGAACAGCTCCCTTCGCGTTATAGCAAAAGATTTTACCTTCATCGACGACAGGACCGGAAGTGTTGCCGAAACCGAAGGTCGAAGACCCCAAACCACTGCCCACCTGAAAGCGAGGCGACGTATAAACCGAGAGATCAGGACCGCGCGAGGCGCGTCCGTTATTGCCGTCGGTGGCATGGAACTGCTCCCAGCCTCCGGCGAAAACCGCCGGAACAAAAACGACCGCGCTCCAAAAGGCGAGAGAGGCGAGATAAGAAAACGACTGTGTGCGCATGTTAAAAACTCCTTCTTTAAACGGAAAGGCCTCCACAATCCCGGGAAAGGGAAGTGAAGGCCCGCATAAGGCAATTCGCTTCCCCTCTTGACGCGAGAGAGGGGACATCCTTCCGGATGTCCGCATGCCGTGGAAAGCTCGTCTTCTGACTTCCGGCCTCAAGCCTTCCTCCCGTCTTCCCCCGCTCGAAGGCGGAGTGACACAGTGGGAGATCGTAGCCGGTTACAGCGGCGCGACCGCGTCCGATTCTCACGGACTTCCGTTCGCTTTCCACCGAATCTGTTATCGCCCAGTCTCTAGATGCACCCTCCGCGCGGCTGATGGCCGCACAACAAAACAAAAAAGCCTTCAAACCGCCGCAAAAGGGGATTGAAGGCTCTCTGACAAAATCCAGAAAACGCCAACACCCTCTTCCGCGGAAGGTTGTTAAGCTCAGCGGGAAGGCTCGTCTTCTGGCTTACGGCATCCGATCTACTCCCGCGTCTTCCCGCCCTGAAGGACAGTGACTTTTCAGGTTTCGTAGCCGATTACAGCGGCGCGACCGCGTCCGATTCTCACAGACTTCCGTTCGCCTTCCCACTTTTCCAATGAATGTGTGGAACGTATCTCTTTTTTTCGAATTTGTCAATCGGCGCTTGCCCAGGATGACAAAAAAACATAAAGTGTCACTTTGTTATCAACCGAAAGCGATTTCACTTGAAACCTGACGACGATAGAGGATCTTGCAAAATCCCTTGCTTACAGGTGTGGCACGGGCATCTTGCCCGTGTTTCATGGGCGGGACGCCCATGTCACGAGGGGCTTTTCAAGAGCCGACAATAGACAATAAGAAAGAGGCTTATCATGTCGCCACGTCGCGTCTTCGCGCTGATTATGCTGGCCACGTTCGCATACTCAACTTCCACCCTCGCCGCAGGTTTCGGACTATACGAAGCCAGCGCGCGCGGTAACGCCATGGGCGGCGTGCTGGTCGGTGACACCGGCGACGCTTCCGCCAACTACTACAATCCTGCGAACATGACCGACCTCAGCGGCACGCACACGCTGTTAGGTGTGACGGCCATCCACCCGATGCTGGACGTCACCGCCAACGGCGAGAAGAACAATCTCGACTCCGGCTGGTTTGCGCCGCCCCACGCATATGTCACCCAGCAACTCACAGACGACTGGTTCATCGGCTTTGGCCTCTACACAGAATACGGCTTGGGCACGAAATACGACAACGACTGGAACCTGAAGTGGAGCAGCACCGAAACCACGCTGGAAACGATCACGCTCAATCCCAATCTTGCCTACAAGGTCACTGATCGCCTTTCGGTCGCCGCAGGTCTGCGCGTGATGTATCTGGACTTTGAGCACTGCAAGACTCCTTACGACAACGAGACGATCGGTGCGTTGCCGCCTCCTTACCCACCGTTGCCGGTGATCGGCAGTATGCGTACTCGCGTCAAGGGCGACTCCTGGGGATACGGATACAATCTCGGCGTGTCCTACAAAATCCTGGACAATCTGGACGCCGGTTTCGTCTACCGCTCACGCGTACGCCACACCGTGAAGGGCGACGTCGATGTCAACAGTTCGGCGCACACGACAGCGCCGGTCGCCATCCCCAACCCCCTGCCACACGGCAGCGCCTCGGCGCGCGGCGAGATCGAACTGCCGCCTTCCTGGACCGCCGGTCTGAACTATCGCCCGATCGAACGCCTCAACATCGGCCTCGCCGCGATCTACACCGAATGGAGCACCTACGACGATTTGACGATGACCTTCGGCCCCACGCTCAGCAACCACACCAAGCTGCAGCGCTCCTCTGAACCGAAGAATTGGAAAGACGTCTGGCGCCTCGGTCTCGGCACCGAATACCTGCTTACTGAACGCTGGTCGATACAGGGCGGCTACGTCTACGATATGGATCCCATCAACAAGAGTCATACCGACACCATGCTTCCCCCCGGTGACCGCCACATCTTCAGCACTGGCGTCGGTTACACGGTCAACACTTGGACCTTCAACGGCAGCTACGGTCTCATCATGATGAAGAGCTGCTCACGCAACATCAGCAACGGCAACAAGAGCGCGAGCGTCGATTTCGACGACGGCTTCGCTCATCTGATCGCCCTCTCGGTCGCCAAAAGCTTTTAGCCCCGTACCAGCGCTCGCACTGCCCAGAAGATAAAGAGACCGCACGCCGCCAATTTGAGCACGGTGCCAGCCAGGAAACCCAGAAACGCGCCGAATCCAGCCTTCAGGGCGGAATATCCGCCGCGTCCGCCCAGCCATTCACCGCACACCGCGCCCAAAAACGAACCGGTGACAAAGCCGAATGGCGGGAAGAAAACAAGTCCGATCGCCGACCCCAACACACAACCCCAGACACCCCAGCGCGTTCCACCCCAGTGCCGCGTGCCGGCCACCGGTACCACTGTATCCGCCACTTGAACCGCGATCACCAGCACCAACCCGAATACCAACGCGCTCACACTCAATTCGACCCGCGTCGTCAGATGCAGTACCAACAGTCCGGCGTACGCCAGCGGCGGTCCCGGCAACACCGGCAGCAGGCAGCCCGCCAAACCGAGCACCATGAGAAGCATGCACAGAGCGATCAGTAGCCCATCCGTCATACGCGCTGTTCTCCGTCAATCCACACGAGGTTCTCGCCAAACTCTTTGTTTGCAGGTGTGGCACGGGCATCTTGCCCGTGCTTCATGGGCGGGACGCCCATGCCACAGGGCGGTGTGGCACGGGCATCTTGCCCGTGCTTCATGGGCGGGACGCCCATGCCACGAGGGGTTTTTCAAGAGCCTCCACACGAAAACCCAGTCCGGCGATCTTCGCCAGCAACGCATCCGAGGCGTGCGCCACCTGCACCCGTGTGGAAGCGAACTCGCGACGCATCGGGTAACGGCTGCGTTGCGCATCAAACGCCGCAGCCCGCGCGGCATCATCGGCCACGCACGAATCCGCGAGACGCCGCGAATCAGCCTCGATGTCGTACACCGCCAGCACCAGTTCGCGTAGCACATCCTCATCGGTGCGCCCCGCCGCATCGCCACGCCACAGCGGCAACGGCGGCTCCGGCAATGTGAACGGATAGGTGGCTGGCACACCGAGAAAATCGCAGGCGCGCCGATAGACAATCGCTGTGCCGTTCACCTTGCCCTCATACGCATGCCCCGCGATGTGCGGGGTCGACAACGCGGTACGCGTCAGCAGTTCTGGACGGTAGGCCGGCTCGCCCTCCCAACAGTCGATCACCGCGTGCGACACATGATCGCTATCCAAAGCCGCCAGCAGCGCATCGGTCGCGACCACCGGACCGCGCGCCGCATTGATGAGCACCGCGCCTGGACGCAGGCGCGCGAGCCGCGCCGCATCCAAAAGATGGAAGGTAGCATCTTGTCCGTCGCGCGTGAGCGGCACATGACAGGTGATGACATCCGACTCCTCCAACACGCGTTCAAGCGAAACGAATGCGGCGGCCTCGGCGTCAGCCGGATCACGCTGGCGCGGCGGATCATTGGCCAACACGTGCATCCCGAGCGCCCGCGCATGCACGCAAACCCGGCGACCGACATTCCCCACGCCGATCACCCCCAGCGTACGGCCCGCGAGCGTCAATCCGGTCCGTCCGCCCAGCCAGAGCAATGCCGCCGTGATGTAAGTCGCGACACTCTCCGCATTGCAACCCGGTGCGCCGGTCCAGACAATACCGCGCGACGCCAAGTAGGGAATGTCGATGTGGTCGGTTCCGATCACGCCCGATCCATAGAAGCGTACCGCGCTGCCGTCAAGCAGCCCGGCGTTGATCCGCGTGGTCGA
>DUPH01000088.1 GCA_012838435.1 Lentisphaerota bacterium
CGCAGATCTACACGCATGTCTCGATCGAGCGCCTCAAGGACGAATACGGCAAGGCGCATCCGCGTGCCCGCGCGTAGAGGAGTTAGCAGTTAGGATTGAGGATTTAGGAGTTGAACCACGGAGGCACGGAGGTTTTTTGGAGCGTTGTTTTGATCCGTCCAATCCGTCTGATCGGCCCGATCCGTCTGGTCCTCCTTACAGCCTCACTGCCTTACTGCCTATCGCGGGCTTTGCCCGCGGATGGTCACAACTCTAGGAAGCAGAGCATGCCGTATGCGGTCTCGGCAAGTTGGGCATCGGCCGTATCCGCCTCCCAATAGCCGCCGCCGTCTGGGGCGCTCTTCTGAGTAGAGATCAGCCAAGAGGCCACATGCGAGCGCCAATCGAGGACGATCTGGCCGCGCATCAAACGGCCCCCCGCCGTACGATTGATCAGGCGTGCCAGCCGCCACGCAGCCCGTGAGCGGTTGAACGGGGGCGGCCAGATGGCGGCGGCGCGGGCCACCAGTTCAGTTGAATCGGCATCCGGCGCGGGCGGTTCGCCGAGTCCGGCTTGCGCCAGAACCTCCTGCCAGAACCGCCGGTCGTCGGCGGATGCGTCGTCGATGGACGGCGCGCGCCGGGCCAGGTCTCGCAGATAGGTGCTGCGCTCAGGTGTTTCGGGCAGCGAGAGCGTCAGCGCCAGCAACCGCCAGGCGTGTGCGCTGAGTGACGACAGGTGATTGGTAGCGGACTGGCCTAGCCAAAGGGCGGCCAGAGAACGTGATGCGTGATCATCGGGGTGCGGGGATGCCGCGAGCGCGGTCAACGCGAGCGCGGTCAGCTCGACACGCTGCGTGGTCCCCCATGATCCATCGGGGGTTTGCTGATTGCAGAGCCAGCGCGCCGCTTGACGCATCGCGCGGCCTGCCTCGTTGCCTAATGAGATGTCGAGGGACGAGCCAGGCTGACGCAACGGCGCTACAGCGAAATTGGCGTGCGCTAAACTGTCCCCGCACAACAACGCCGCAAGAACAACGACAGGCAGTGCGAGTGGCATGCGTTTCTGGTGAAAAGGGGAGCAAGAAGTCGGGAGCGCGGGCGTCCCTGCCCGCAACAGCGTGTCAGGTAAAAGCATCGACAGTGAACGGTGCATCCGGTATCCTCCTTGGTTCATCGAAAAGAGTAGCGAATGTCGGTGCCAAAGGAAAGCCCGCGTCAGGAATGAGTGAGAAATTAGGATCTAGGAGTTAGGAGTTGAAATCAGAAGCCGGAAATCGGGAGCCTGAAACCCGAAACCCGAAACCCGAAACCCGAGAGAAGCGCGGACGCGGCCTCAGTCTGTTGTCCGGTGGATTGGACAGCAGGCTTGCGGTGTGCGTGCTGCGCGAGCAGGGAATCGACGTGGAAGGGGTGGTCTTCACCAGCCCCTTCTTCAAAATGGAGGAGACGGCGCGTGAAGCGGCGCGTCAGTTGAACGTGCCGCTTCATGTAGTGGATTTCACGCGCGACATCCTCGATCTGGTGGATCATCCGCCGCATGGTTTTGGTGCTGCGCTCAATCCGTGCATCGATTGCCGTGCGCGCATGATCCAGCGCGCGGGCGAAATGATGGCACAGGGGGGCTTCGATTTCGTGGCGACGGGCGAGGTGCTGGGCCAGCGGCCGATGTCGCAGAACCGGCACTCTCTGGCGATCACGGAGCGGGATGCCGCGTTGGGCGGAAGGTTGCTCCGCCCCTTGAGTGCCTTACTGCTGGAGCCCACCGTCCCCGAACAGGAGGGCATTGTTGACCGTAGCCGGTTGCTGGGACTGAGCGGGCGGTCGCGCAAACCGCAGCGGGAATTGGCACAGTGCTATGGATTGACCCGCTACCCGGCACCGGCTGGCGGTTGCCTGCTGACCGAAAAAGGGTTTTGCCGTAAGCTGTCGGATTTGCACACCAACGAGGGGCTTGGTGATGAGCGATTGGTCTGGCTGCTGTTACGCGGGCGTCACTTCCGACTCCCGGGGGGCGCCAAGTGTGTGGTAGGCCGCGATGCGGCGGACAACGCTGCGCTCAAATCTCTGCGCGTGGTGTCGGACGTGCTACTGCACGCGGTAGATGTTCCCGGCCCCACGGTTCTGTTACCCGGCGGGGCGGATGACGGGGATGTCTCTCTAGCGGCCCGTATTTGTGCCGCATACGCTGATCACGGCACGCGCGAAAGTGTCACGATCAGAATCGTCAGGAGCGATGCAGCCGAAGAGCGCCGTGTCGCTCCATTGGCCAGAGAACAGGCGCAAGCGTGGATGTTGTAGACGGTGACCTCAGCCGCCCGCGCCGGTAGCACCACCGCCGACAAACAACTGCACCAAGAGGTAGGCAATCACCAGCACCAGCACGACGATCACTGCTACCCAGAGCTTGTTGCTGTTGGTTTTTTTGCCGAACTCTTTCGGCGTTTCGAGGGTGCGTTTCGGCTGAATGATAATGGTCGTTCGCGGTACGGCAGCGGACTCTTTCTCCGACTGCGGCACGTCATCGCCCTCGATCATCATCGGCACTTCACCCAGTAGGATAATGTCGTTGCGGGAGAGCGCTTTTTCCTTGATCGTGACGTTGTTGACCTTTGTTCCATTCGTGGATCCTAAGTCGCGGATCAAGAATCCGTCATCACTCTTCTCGATCTCACAATGCGTGCCTGAAATCGAGCCGTCTTGAACTACCCAGTCATTCCCTTCACGGCGCCCGATACGCGTCAACGGCAGAGTCAACGTGAAGCGCTGCCCCTTCAGAGAACCATCCAAAACTGTCAAACATGCCATAGCAAAACACCTTACTAGTGAGATAAGATATGCAAGTTTAGACGCCTCTGACGCACAAGTCAAGGGTACGATTCAGTTTATTGCGAATCATGCCCTGGAAAACTTCAGTAGGAACCGGCATATCCCATTTGCCGCAGTAACCAGAAGTTTTTCATCCAGTCCTTCTCGATCTTAACCCAAAGTTCGAGCGTGACTTTCACGCCGAACATATCCGAAAGCTCTGGCTCCGCACATTGCCGGACATACTTGAGATTCCGGCCCTTGGTACCGATCACGATCCCTTTCTGGGACGGGCGTGCCACATAAAGTGTCACGGACGCGTGCCAGGCTCCGGGCGTTTCCTCAATCTGCTCGACCTTGACGCCCAATTCGTGCGGCAGTTCCTCATGGAGCCGGACGAGAAGTTTTTCGCGGACCACATCGGCGATGGCCAATTTGCGCGGGTAGTCGGTCACCACATCTTCCGGAAACAGATAATCGTCCGCAGGTTGGGCCAGGGCATACAATTGATCCACGAGTCCGACCGTGCCGGCGAGATGCAACGCAGAGGTCGTTATCCAAAACACCTCGCGCGTATGCTGCTTTTCGGTTTGGACGGTCTGCCACAGGTTATGGAAGGTCTCCTCGTAGAACGGCTCTCGGTCATTCTTATTCAATGCAAAGATAACCGGCTGTTCGGCAAACAGGGCGCGCCGCATCCAGCCGTCATCCTCCAGATGCGGTTGACAGCTGCCGTCGAAGACGATGAGCAGAAGATCGACGCCCGCCGAGGCCTGCCGTGCCATGCGGTTCATTAGAGTACCCAGCGTGCTTTGGGATTTATGCAGGCCCGGGGTGTCCAGAAAAACAAGCTGCCCGCGATCCTCCGTCAGGATGCCGCGGATGGTGTTGCGCGTGGTCTGCACCACGGGGCTGACGATGCTGATCTTTTCGCCGACCATGCGGTTGATCAGCGTCGACTTGCCAGAGTTGGTCCGGCCGACGACACCGACTACGGCGCAACGCCGTCGCGGACGGTTAGGGCTCGCAGTCATGGTATGGTCTCGCCGTTGCGCCCCGAATTGCCGCTCTCTCTGCCGAAGTAACGCAACTGACCGGTGGCGTCCATTACGGCGCGCCAAAGGTCGCTGTTGAGATTCACCTTCTGGCGTTCCATGGTGGATAACCGGATGGGAACAAGCGTATACCAGTCATCTTGGTTGCCTACCACGCAGTCGGTGCGCCCCGCCATCGCGGCATGCACGGCGTTGCGTGCCAACATATAGCAGCGGATTGCATCCGTTCCTTTGGCCGGTACGCTGCGGATGGTGTAACTCGGGTCGAAGTATTTGACCGACACCTCGCGATTACATGCTTTGAAGTGTTGCGTGATGCGCAGTCTCAGGTGCTCGCCGATATCCTTTTTCAGGATGTTGCCCGAGGGGTCCCGGCGCTCCGGCTCGGCTGCAACGTGGCGTTGCCCCGCGCCTTCCGCAACCACGATCACCGCATGGTCCTTGCCCAGATCGAAACGATTGGAGAGCGCCGTGAGCAGGCCGCTCGGGCCATCGATCTCGAAATCCAGTTCCGGCACCAGGCAGAAGTTCACGACTGGGTTGGCCAGCGTGGCGTAAGCCGCGATGAAGCCTGAGTCCCGGCCCATCAGGCGCACGAGCCCGATACCGTTGAAGGTACCTTTCGCCTCAGTGTGAGCCGCCTGAATGATCTGCGTCGCCTCGCCAACCGCCGTCTCAAAGCCGAAACTTCGCCCTACGAAAAGCAGGTCGTTGTCAATCGTCTTAGGAATACCGATCACGCTGATGGAGAGCTTACGACGGCGGCACTCCTCAGAAATATCGTGTGCGCACCGCAGTGAGCCGTCGCCGCCGATACAGAACAGGATATTGATGTTCATGCGCGCCAGGGTGTCTACGATCTCGCCCGTGTCCTGCTGGCCGCGCGAAGAGCCAAGCATCGTGCCGCCCTGCTCGTGGATCGTATCGACCGTATCGGTGTCCAGCATGACCGGGTTGTAGCCGAAGCGCGGAATCAATCCGGCGTAACCATAGCGGATGCCGTAGATCGTCTTGATGCCGTAATCAAACGTCAGGATCTCGACCAATCCTTTGATGACATGGTTCAATCCCGGGCAGAGGCCGCCGGCCGTCACGATGCCGACGCGGCTCCAGGAAGGGTCGTGAAAAATTTTCCGATGCGGACCTGCCCGCTCGAAGGAGGGCGTGACCCCGAGATGCCGGGTGGCATCATGTAAGTGTTTGATGTTCTCGGTGATCAGGATTCGTTCGGCGGGATCGATGAACTCCCTTCTTCGGATCGGGGAGTCGATCTTGCACTCACCCAAGGTTCCTACATCCAGCGAGTAGTCCTGAGGGTTAGCGACAATTTTTTCAATCAGCGTCATAAACTTCCTCGTGCCCGTAAAGAGTGGTCAGCATAACAAAACTTCTGTGTGAAGGTCAATTGACACCGGCCGGAATATTTGGTTAACTCAACACGATTTTCCGTCGTATTGGACCATAGCTCAGTCGGTAGAGCACGACACTTTTAATGTTGGGGTCGTGGGTTCGATTCCCACTGGTCCAACCATTTTTGAGACACAGGGGAGCCGCCAAAATCAAAGGTTTTGGCGGCTTTTTTTGTTTCGTATCAAAAGGAGCAAACAAAATGAAGAGACTGGCCTTATGTGTCGCAGTGGCGGCAATGGGTGGGTGTGTTTTCGCGAAACCCATCACGATGATGAGCTATAACATTCGCATCGGTTGTGGGTTTGATGGCCCGTTCAATTTGCCGAAGGGGAACCTTGGGCATCTGCCGCAAGTGGCAGAGGTGATCCGGGCCGCCGATCCGGACTGGGTTGCGATCCAAGAGATCGACAACAAAACCAAGCGTGCTGGATTCGTCGACCAGACGGCTGAGCTTGCGAAGCTCTGCGGCATGAAAGGTACGTTTGTGCGCAAGACGCTTGCGACACAGCGTCGCGGTTTCCGCATGTTGAGCGATGCCACGGAGGAGGAGGTGGCCGAAGGCGGCGAGTACGGGCTGGCGGTTCTTTCCAAGGAGGAGCCGATTAAGGTTTCCAAGGTCCTGGTTCCGGGACAGAGCCATACGCGATGCATTTTGTTTGTCGAGTTCGCGGATTATGTTGTCGCCTGCGTGCATTTCCCGCTGAAGGAAGAACACCGCGTCCTAGCCGCTCAGGTCGCGTTGGTAAATGCCGCAGATTATCGGAAGCCCGTGTTTCTGGTGGGGGACTTCAACGCCGAGCCAGCGGCGAAATCGATCATAGAGTTGAAAAAGGGCATGACGATTCTTAACGATCCGTCCGTGCCCACATTTCCCTCATCCGTACCCGACCGCTGCATCGATTACATCATGGTCAACACGCCTTTCGCCGACCGTGTGAACGTCGTAGACCGTCAAGTGCTCGCCAAGCCCGATGCAACCGACCATTGTGCTGTCATCGTCAAAGCGATTCTGATGCCTTCAGGTGTGGCATGGGCATCTTGCCCGTGTTTCATGGGTGGGACGCCCATTTGTTTTTATCGCGCTTGTCGAGCCGCAAGGCACTAATGCGCCAACGCACTAATGAACCTAAAAAGAGCAGTTGAACCTTCAACTCTCTTTGGTTTCTAGTTTCAAGGTTTCATGGTTTCATCCAAATCGGGATCGGGATCGCTATCGGGATCGATTGTTTAACCACGGAACACGCCGAACACA
>DUPH01000089.1 GCA_012838435.1 Lentisphaerota bacterium
CCGCGCCCCTCTCGTACCCACGCACCTCGCGCCACCTTGCACTCCGCGCCCCTCTCGTACCCACGCACCTCGCGCCACCTTGCACTCCGCGCTCCTCTCGTACCCACGCACCTCCGTGTGCGTGGGCGTGGGCGTGGCCATGTGCTCACTCTTTCCCCGTCCGGGCACGACGTCGCGCAAGCGCCCGGTGCGTCAGAAAACCGACAAGCACCACCGCAGCGATCAGCGCCGCGCTCAAATGGGGCTGCCTCAGATAGGGCAGAATGTGGTCTCCGATGAAGGCACCCATCCACAGGAAAAGCAACGCCTGCACCAGCGAAGCCGCGCAGAGCATTATTAAAAAGCGCGGGAACGGGTAACGTACTATGCCAGCCACACTATAGGCCACCGTACGGGCTCCTGGCAGAAAACGCGAGAACAGCACGGCCTTGACCGCGTGACAGGCAAAAATCTCCTTCATCCGCGTAAGCCGATCGGCATTCATCCAACGGCGGCTAAGCAAGAACTGCGTCGCATAACGGCCAGTCAGATAAAGTCCCAGATCGCCAGATATCCCCCCTAAAAACATGCCAATCAACGCCACCCACGCTTCCATGTGGCCCGCCGCCACCAGCAACCCCACACCGCAGCGGCCGGCATCCTCCAGAAAACAGGTGCCCACCGCCACTAAGAGCCCCTGCAGCCAAAGGTTATCCGAAAGGTGTTCGCAAAGCTGGAGAAAAGTCGCTTCGTTCACAATGGGTTTGATTTTGCCACATTCCCCCCTCCGACGCAAGTGGCACCCTGCCGGTTTTCGCGTGTGGATGTCCTTTTGAATTGGCAAACGCCACGCGATACCGCATACTCCTTTGTAACGGTGATAATTTTGTGTAACTCGGTTTAAACCAAAGCGTCGATAAGCACTGGGAGTCTTGTATGACAGTCAGAAGGATAGAGATTGGTACGGAGGTAGGAAAAGGTTGGCGGCTTTTCAAAGCGAACATGGGCGTCTTGATCTTTGGAGGTATCTTGGCGACTATGATTTCGGCAATCACCTGCGGTCTGTTGACGGGGCCTCTCATGGTCGGCATGCTGCTGATCGCACGACGACTGTTGAAGGGCGATCCCGACAGGCCCCAGGCTGGCGATGTGTTTAGAGGCCTTGATTTTTTCATACAGACGCTATTACTGCTGGTCATCACAGCCATTGCTGTCCTAGTCCTAGGACGCCTCCTGATGTCCATGGGAAGAATCCCGATAATCATCGGATGGTTGATTGATCTGGTCGTTTATGCTGTGGTCATGTGGGCGCTTGTTTTCGTCGCGTACGAAAAAGCGACAGCGATCGATGCCATTAAAAAGGTCTTCACTTTGATCAAAAGCGGATCGTTCACCGTGCCGCTGCTGTTTGCGATGGTCGCCGGCTTTCTTGGAAGCTTGGGTTTGGCTGTGTGCGTTGTCGGCGGATTCTTCACACTGCCGCTCACCTACTGCCTGATGGCGTGCTGCTATGATACGCTCTTTGGCGACGGGCCCGAGGTGATCGATCTGATCAGTGCGCAGACGCCTCCGCCGCCGCCTGACCTGCGCTTGTAAGGGTGACAAATAATTAAAAAACGGGGGCCCCTTTGCCCAAAGGGGCCTTTTTGTACCCGTCGATGCACAAAAATCAAGCCAAAAATGCCTGTTCATAACTGGTCGATAACTGTTAATCCGATTTTCTTGACGTGGTGAACTAACACGCGCCTAACATTACATATCCCATTGATAATCAACATGTTATGTGGTTTTGTTTCACATTTTCTTTCGATATATACGTATCGATTGGCGCCATACAAGCCTGTCAATAGTTTTACGACGGAAACTCACTGCTATGTACGCCGCACTGTCCGCGCCGTGCGTGGATTTAGGAGTTAAGAGTTTATTTGGACGTTGAGCGTTAAAGTTGAAAGTGACCGCAAGTCTGACGAAAAAATTTGGAGTGCGGCAGCAAGCGGTATTCCGCGCGACGCCGCTTTTAAAGCACGAGTGCGGTGGCAAAGCGGCGCGCAAAAGCGGTGCCGCGACCCGCGCACAGCGCGGCTCTTGTCTCCAAGATGAGTACCGAGCAACGCTTTTACTCTCAGGGTTGCGCGCCACTGCGTGGTCGCAACAAGAGAGGTTGACCCGCGACATTCGACCCGCGACCTGCGGCGATAGTAGCCCCAAAAAATCTCCGTGTCCTCTGTGTCGCTGTGAGAGAAAAACCCGAGCCACGAAACACATGAAACTTCATGAAAATCAAAGGCCCCCTTGGCGTCCTGGCGGTTCCCAAACCCAAGCTGTGCCACACCAAAAAATCTGCGTAATCGGTGTGAATCTGTGGATAAAAAACCCGGATCATGCCACATCTCTACCGTTTGCTGTTTAACGCATGAAGGTGTATACTGCATGTGTTATGAATCCATCTTCAACCCATTTATCCGGGCACAGCAGGCAGATACACGAGTATGAGGTTCTGGTGGTTGGTGGCGGTCATGCTGGCGTGGAAGCGGCACTTGTGGCGGCACGCATGGGATGCCGTACCCTTCTGATCACGGGACAGCAGTCGGCGATCGCCAAAATGCCGTGCAATCCATCGATCGGCGGACTGGCCAAATCGCATCTCGTGGTGGAATTAGATGCGCTCGGCGGTGAAATGGGCATCAATGCGGACCTATGCGGCTTTCAGTTCAAGACGTTGAATGCCAGCCGCGGCCCAGCCGTCAGGGCCACACGTGTGCAGTGCGACAAACGCCAGTACACACGGCGCATGCAGCAGGTCATTGCAGCGGCACCCAATCTGACCGTGCTTGAGGACGAAGTCACGGCCATCGTCATCGATCAAGGTGTTGTTCACGGCGTGGAATGCGCAGATCACGGTACCGTGTCCGCCTTGACCGTGATTCTGACGACCGGTACGGCATTGCGCGGACGGATCCACATCGGCGAAGAGGTAACTGCCGGTAGCGGTGATGATCGCCCAGCGGCGGATGCCCTTGCGATTTCGCTACAAAATGCCGGATTTGAGCTGATTCGACTGAAAACAGGCACTCCGCCCCGGCTTCTGGCGACAAGTATTGCATGGGAAAAGACGCTGATCCAGCCCGGTGAAGAACCACCTCCATTCTTTTCAATACAGACCAAATGTTCCACGTGGAACATTCCGGGGCCCTGGAAACCCGGTTCAGACCAGATTCCGTGCTGGTTAACCCATACAAATGAGCAAACGCACGCGATTATCCGCGATAATTTGTCGCGAAGCTCACTCTACGGCGGCTCAATTACCGGTACAGGTGTGCGATATTGCCCATCGATTGAAGACAAAGTCGTTAAATTTACCGAGGCGATGCGCCACCACGTGTTTTTAGAGCCGGAGGGACGCGAGCCGGACGCAATGATCTATCCCGCCGGACTCTCAAACAGTCTGCCTCGCGACGTGCAGCGCGATATGGTGCGGAGTGTAGCGGGGCTCGAAGAGGCGGAGTTTCTGGCCGACGGGTATGCCATTGAGTATGATAGTGTGGATGCCCGCGAGCTACGGCACACCCTCGAAAGCCTGCGCATACGCCATCTTTATCTGGCCGGCCAAGTGAACGGTACAACGGGATATGAAGAGGCCGCCGCGCAGGGTTTCATGGCAGGCGCGAATGCCGCCTTACAGGTGCAAGGACGCGAACCATTCACCCTCAGCCGTCAGGATGCCTATATCGGGGTGCTGATCGACGATCTGGTTACAAAAGGAACCAACGAGCCATACCGCATGTTTACGTCGCGCGCCGAACGCCGCCTGATCTTGCGACAGGATAACGCCCGTTATCGGCTGATAGAACAGGCCGAACGCCTCGGTGTCGCGCCATTAGTCTGTCGGGCGCAAACCCGTGACTATGCGAGGCAGATCGAAGAGGAACTGGAGCGGTTGCGCCATGTACGCCAAGAGGGTGTTCCGGCGTTAACACTGCTAGCGCGTCCGGAGATGCGCTATGACTTGCTGCATGAGCGGCGTGAAGACCTGCCGGACGCCGTAATTGATCAAATCGAGACGCGGATTAAATATCAGGGATACATTGCACAAGAAGAACGGGCCGCAGCGCGGGCTAAAGATGAAGAGGCGGTGGTGATCCCAGATTGGCTGGATTATCATGCGGTGACGAGCCTGAGATTTGAGAGTCGAGAAAAGTTGATGCGGGTGCGACCTGAAAACCTAGGTCAAGCATCACGCATACCCGGCGTCAATCCCGCAGATATCGCGGTGCTGTCACTGATCATCAAGCGCGGACACCTCTGAGTCAAGGAGGAGTTAGGATTTAGGATTTAGGAGTTTTTGCGCACATAAAGGCAAGGTCATCAAGATGAGATGAGAAAATTGCTTGTTATGCGACTTTTGAAAGCCAAGTCTCTCGTCTCTCGTTTCTTGTCTCTGCCACGGGATGGCGGCGTGGACGCCGCCCACAGAACTGGGAACGCATGAAGCCAGAACCCCCAAAAACCGAACCATGCCTTTCCGTGTATTCGGTGTATTCCGTGGTTAAACAAACCCGGAGCAGCGCTTTTACTCTCAAGATTGCGAGCCACTGCGTGGTCGCAATAAGAGAAGTTGACTCGCAACCCGCGACTGGCGACTTGCAGCGCTAGCCCAAAAACTCCTAAATCCTAAATCTTAAATGCAAACTCCGCGCGTAGCGCGGTTTGCCTACCGCTCCAGAAACCTGCCGCCGCGCACACCGGTGAAACGCCCCTCAGAAAAAGAGAGTACACCGTTGACGATGACATGACACACGCCATGTGCGAATTGATGCGGCTGTGCGTAGGTAGCGGTATCGGCGAAAAGCTGGGGATCGAACACTGCGATGTCGGCATACGCGCCAACGCGCAACACGCCGCGATCACGCAGACCGAACGCTTGCGCCGGTAGCGTGGTCATGCGGCGCACCGCCTCTTCGAGCCCGCAGAGCGCTGCGAAACCCGGTTCGAGGCCCGTCATCAACCGCAAAAAACGGGGCATCGTGCCGTAGGCGCGCGGGTGGGGGTGATCCTGCCCGAGCGGTCCCCACGGTGCGCGCAGTGAAGCGTCGCTACCGGGCATCACCCAGGGCTGCGCGTAAATCCGACGCAGATTCTCTAGGCACATACCGAAAAAGAATGCACCGGTACGGGTCTCGTCCGCCTCAATGAAGCGACAGACCGTCTCCCCGGGCGTAAGTCCGAGCATGTCTGCGGCCTCGGCCAGCGTACGTCCGCTGAAAACACGGACGGTCTCACTCCAGCCGCCCCCGATCATGACGGAAGTCCAGTCATGTCCACTATCGTTTAGTTCGTCCTCAATCCGTACGCGTATCGCCGGATCACGCAGGTTGGCGAGGATCGCGTCGCGTCCGCCTGCCGAGGCCCAGTCCGGTAACACCACATCAAGGTCAGTGCCAGAAGCGGTGTAGGGGTAACGGTCGCTGTGCACTGGTACGCCGTCGTCACGTGCGGTATTGATTCGTTCTAGTGTGGTCTCAATCTTATGCCAGTTGGCGGGGCCTGCGGTTTTGAGATGGGAGATCTGCACACGAATACCAGTACGACGCGACAGCTCCAGAACGTCCTCAACCGACTCGACCAGATACTTGCCTTCGCTGCGCATGTGAGTAGCGTACATCCCGCCGCGCGTAGCGGCGGTGCGAGCGAGTGTGGTTATCTCCTCCGGCTCGGCGTATTTGCCGGGCTGGTAGAGTAGTCCCGTAGAGAGTCCCCATCCACCCTCATCAAGCGCTTGTTCTAAATTGCGACACATTGCCTGTAGGTCATCCAGAGTGGCCGGACGTGGCTCATAGCCCATCACGCCAGCGCGCAGCGTATTATGGCCGATGAACTGAACGGTGTTAAGAGCTGGGCGAACTGCATCAAAAAGCGAACGATAGCTGGCCACGGTGGTCCAAGCGGGCGCAGTAGGGGTGGGGCTGAGCGTCTGTGTAGCGGCGTCGAAGTGCGGATAGAGGTGTGAGGCCCAATCGGACGAGAGACGCGCACGCCCCAGACGTGGCACAGCCGAGCCGCCGCACTGGCCGTTGATTTCGGTGGTGATACCCTGCGCGAGCTTGCTGGGCGCGTCAGGCTCCAGTAGCAGATAGGCGTCCGAGTGCGCGTGCGCGTCGATAAAGCCCGGCGCGACAACCATTCCGGTGGCGTCGATACACCGATCCGCCTTGGCCGCAGCCAGATCGCCGATCGCCGTGATGCGGTCGCGTTGTATTCCGACATCCGCCACACGCGCCGCCGCGCCTGTGCCGTCTATGACCGTGCCGCCCTTCAACAGAATATCGATTTGCATCTTCGGCCCCTACACAAAATGCGCGTCCGGTTCTGTGGGCGGTGTTTACGCCGCCGGGCAAGCAGACGCTAGCCCCTCCCGGCGCTCCGCAAGTAATGAAACTCGAAACCTTATCAGCCCTTTGCACCCGTCGCCTACAAGTGCTGTGTTCCACTCAATAGAGCGACCACTTGCTGCTGAACTTCGTCGAGACGGTCGAGCCGCAAGCGCGGATCGAGCACCACGAAAGTATCACCGCTCTTCTTGTGTTCGTACACGCGCAAGATGCCGCCGCTCTCGTGGGGTTTGGCGTCCCGTTCGACCAACTGTTTGCCGCGCTCCAGCATCACGGCCAGCACGTACATGACATTCTGCATCGCTGGATCTTCGAGTGTGATCAGGCGACGCAATAGGCTTTCAGCCGTCTCTTTCTTGAGCGGCTCGTCTTTCTCCGGCGGTGGGGGAGGCGCTTCGTAAACACCCTCCCAGATGCTGAAAGGCTCCCAGTCGCGTACCAATTCCTGCCAGCAGACAGGGTGGTAGTCCAGCCGCTCATAGGTGTTTTCGGCCTCGCGCAGCACCGAGACGCAAGGCGTCTCATCGGCAAACGGCTGCGCGCAGACCGAACAAACATGGCCACGCGGGCGGATGTTCCACTCTTGTGCCATTTACACCTTCATGTTCAGCGTCCATGCACCGCGCATCGGTGCAGAGAGCAGTTTGTCAGCCTCGGCGTCGTTCACGAAACGCTCAGTCTTGGGATTCCACTTGACTTGCTTGCGTCCCAAACGCAGGCCGATATTGGCCAAGTGGGCGATAGAGATGGAACGGTGCCCAATCTCACAGGTCGTGATAGTCGGCTCGCCGCTGTACACACAATCGATGAAGTTGCGCTCGTGCTGACCGCTCTTGTAGAGGTTAATCTCGTGCTCTTGGATCTTTTCGCGGATCAGCTCTTGCGGCTTCATTTCCAGCTTGCCGCGTGTTACGAAGATCTCCTTGCCGCCCTCGCCGATGAAACGCACGCCGTTGGGATTCTTGTTCGAGACAAAGACGCGTGTACCCTCAGCATAAACCACCTCGAAGCTGTAGTTCGCGGCAGTGTTGAAGACCGCATCGACCGGCGGTAGATCACTCTCGAGGTTCTCGATCGCCACTGGACCGCTATCGTCTTTACCGAGCGCCCACTGTACGATGTCGAGATGGTGCGCGCCCCAGTCGGTAATCATGCCCCCGGAGTAGTCGAGGTTAGCGCGCCAAGATAGGGGATTGTGCAAGCCAGGAATAAACGGGCGCTTCTTGGCCGGACCGAGCCACATGTCGAAATCAACGTGCGGCGGCGGCTGGGGCAGCGGATCCAGACTCGCATCCGCGCCGGTCTTGCCGAAAAGGCTGTGACCGCCCGGTAGCCCCACAATGATCTTTTGCAACTTGCCGATGCGGCCGTTGCGGATAAACTCGCACGCCATGCGGAAGTAGTTGTCCGAGCGTTGCTGCGAGCCGGTTTGGAATGTGATACCTGCCTTCGCGACCTCATTGGCCATCGCACGCCCCTCGGCAATGCAGAGGGTCATCGGTTTCTGGCAGTAGATGTGCTTGCCTTTGCGCGCGGCCCAGATCGCCTGAATCGCGTGCCAGTGGTCGGGCGTGCTGATTACCACGGCGTCCAGGCCGTCCATATTCAGCATCTCGCGGAAGTCACCATACACCGCGCAACCGTTGTAATCCGGACGGTTCAGCTTCTTGGCATAGAACTCATTGACGCGACGGCGGCCCGGCTCGCGACCGCCCTGCCGCTCAGCGCGGTAACCGTACAGGCCGGATTCCTTATTGCAGTCGGCGATCGCGACGACCTGCACCCGGTCGTTATTCAGGAAGTTGCCGATGTTGTCGTGCGCCATCGTGCCGTAACCGATAAAGCCAACGTTGAGGCGTTCGGACGGCAGCGGACGACGCGCGGTCACGCCTTTGGCGCTGACACATCCGGATGACAGAATGGTCGGAACGGCCAGCGCGGCGCCCGTTCCGGCTAGAAAGTGACGCCGTGAAACGTTGATCGTGCTCATGATTTCTCCCCTGATGAGTGAAAGTAAAAGATGAATTGAGTTCAGGGGTATCGTATCACGTCGGTCTGAATGAGACAAGCGAGAGAAAAAACAGCAGAGCCCGCGGCAATGCCGCAGGCTCCGCATGTCGTCTTAAATCAGACAGTCGTTATCGGGGTATCGTGCTTACTCCACGCGCGCCCGGATAAACTTGCCGGCTACCTCGTCTACTACAAACGTAGCCACCGTGCCAGCCTCATTGATTTGACGGGAGAACCCCGTAGTCGAGCCCAGCGTGGTCAGATCGTCACTGGTCCACACCGTCAGCGTACCGTTCAAACCATTGAAGTTCACATTCGGGTCGGTCGCTTCGACTGTGATCTTCGCCTTCTCAGTGGTCGGATCATAGACGATTGAAGTGATTTCAATCCCCGTGTCGACACCCACACCAACGTTCATCAGGTAGTTGTCGAGATAGTCTGCGGCATTCGCAACGACATCCGCCAAGGTCAGGCTGTTGGCGACGGCCCATGAAGCCAACTTGTCAGCCGGAACCGTCGCATACGTCCCGGTCAGACCGGTCTGGATGGTGCCGGTGTACAGGCCAGC
>DUPH01000090.1 GCA_012838435.1 Lentisphaerota bacterium
GGGGCAAGCGTCTGCTTGACCGGCGGCGGCCGCGCCGCCGCTTCTGAACGCAGAACGTCGAACGCAGAACGCCCAACGCAGAAGTGAAAAACTCCTAAATCCTCACTCCTAAATATCAACTCCGCGCATAGCGCGGAATACCGCTTGCCGCCGCATTCCAAATTCATTCGCCAGACTTGCGAAGCGCCGGGAGGGGCAAGCGTCTGCTTGACCGGCGGCGGCCGCGCCGCCGCTTCTGAACGCAGAACGCCCAACGCAGAAGTTAAAAACTCCTAAATCCTCACTCCTAAATGTCAACTCCGCGCGTAGCGCGGTTAGAACAGTTCGCGGTAGAAGGGAGCCCAGTAGGAGAGCAGGAGATCGGCACCGGCGCGTTCAATCGCGGCCAGTGATTCGCGGGCCATGTCGTGAAGATCGCCCCAACCGCGCGCGGCTGTCGCGTGGATCATGCTGTACTCGCCGCTGACGTTGTACGCGGCGACCGGCAGGTCCGTACGGCGGCGCACCTCGGCCAGTACATCCAGATAGAAAAGCGCAGGCTTGACCATCAGGATGTCGGCCCCCTCCTCTTCGTCGAACTCCGATTCGCGCAAGGCGGCGCGCGGGTTGCCCCAAGAAGCTTGATAACCCTTACGGTCGCCAGCCGACGGCGCTGAGTTTTCTGCGTCGCGGAATGGGCCGTAAAGCGACGAGGCGAACTTGGTGGAGTAGGCCATCAACAACGTTTGTTCGAGGCCGTTCTCCGTCAACGCCTCGCGGATGCACCGCACTTGCCCATCCATCATGGCGCTCGGCGCCACCACATCCGCTCCGGCGACAGCGTGCGACACCGCCACGCGGGCGAGCAGTCCGTTGGCCGCATCGTTGTCCACCTGGCCATGCCGATCAAGCGGACCGCAATGGCCATGCTCGGTATAGGCGCACAGGCAGACGTCGGTCATCACCACCAGTTCGGGGAAGGCGCGTTTGATCGCCGGCACGGCACGCTGCACGACACCGCGATCATCAAAGGCACCGCTACCGCCCGCATCCTTGGCGCCTTCCGTCTGACCAAACAGCAACACCCCGCCGATTCCCTGCTCGGCAACCGGTTCCAGTTCGCGCAACAGGACATCCACGCTCATCCGGTTTTGTCCCGGCATGGAATCGATTGGCTCGCAACGCCGTTCGCCCTCGACCACAAAGAGCGGCCAGACAAACTTGGCGGGCGATGGAGGCGGAGCGTCAAACAGACGCCGGATTGCAGGTGAGCGGCGCAGACGGCGCAGACGGACATCGGGGAAACGCATGAACAAACTCCTCAATCCGGGATGAACAGCACCTGCCCGACACGGATGTGCGAGGGATTACTGATTTTATTGGCCTTCATGATCGAGTCGATGCTCTTGCCATACCCGCGGGCAATCTCGGACAAGGTCTGTCCGCGCGTGACCGTATGCTCATAGCCCGAGCCGGAGCGGGCGGGTGTCGCCGCCGCCCCGCCGGACGGCGCTGCGGCGGCGCGCGCGGCGTTGATCTCGGCCTGCTGGCGGGCGGCGATGGACTCAATGCGCGTCGCCAAGTCACTCGTAATTTCATTGCGTAGCGAATCGCGTTCGGTACGCAGGGCCTGCATGTCACGCCGCAAGGCTGCGATCTCATCGGACGGCTGGGATGCAGCCGCACTCTGCGCCTCCAAGCGCGCCAGACGCGCCTCCAGCAACTCTTGGTTGCGGTTCAGCACCATAAGCTGCTCCGAGAGTTGCCGGAACTCCATGCTCATCTGCTGGGTATCAACGGCGATACGCGCCACTTCCGGATCACGCCGCAGTTGCTGCTGGGGCGGAAAGATTCTTCCGTCCACCATCGGCCCGGTACATCCGGCCACCAAGAAGAGTACACCGCATCCGACAGCGCACGCCACCCATTGCCTCAATCTCATCTCGCTCCTCCTCACGCGCTGGGTATCACGTAAAAAATCAGCCACACCAGCGCCATTACTCCGAGAAACATCAAAAACGAACGTTGCCGACGCTCCGCGATATCGTCCGCCGTAGTACGCCGCAACTGCTTCAAACCGCCCGCTGAAATGTAGTGGAAGAGCTTCTTCCGACCGCCCACCTCACCGGAGCCGCCTCGTTTACGGAACGTCTGCGCCCGGTCATCGTCCTCTACCTCGCGGACATCCAAACGCCAGCCGATCGCCGAGCGTTCCGCCCGGCGCTCACTCACAAAGACATTGGAGGTTCCCGGCTTCAGGAGCGGCTTGCCCGATTTTACTGCCATGAGTCACTCCATCCTTACGGCACCACAATGATCTGTCCTGCGCGGATGCGTCCGTCCGGATCAATGCGGGTGCGGTTCGCCTCGCGGATCTTCTTCCACTGGGTCGCGTCCCCGTAAAACCTTTCGGCGACACGGAACAGGGAGTCTCCCGGCTGCACCACATAGGTCCGCGGACTCTTCTCCGCACTGGCGGTCTTATTTTTCTTCTGGTCGCGTCCGAAGAGCGACAAGGCAGACGAAAGATCGGGAGTGTCTTCCTCTTCCTTAGCGACCCCGCCGCCCGCCTGTGCGGGCTTTACAGTCTGTGCGGGCTTCGTAGTCTTCGCGGGAGCACGTGCTTCGCGAGCCGCATCCCGCGCGCTGATGCGCGGCTCCTCGCGCGTCTGATTCCGGGCACCGGTGATCCGCGCCTCGACTTTTTTGAGCACCGACTCGGTCGACGGCATATCCGTCGGCGGCGGTCTGCGCACCGGTGGCGGCGGCTGACCGCCCTCGCGCGCCAGCGTTTCCGCCTCTTCGCGCAGTGTGCGCAACTGTTTGGCATCGCTGGAAGGGACAGAGGTGCCGCTCTCTTGACGTGCGGTTGCCGCGACTTCGCGTGCGGACGGCGTCGCGGTCGTCCCGTCTGCTTCACTCACGCGCATCTTACGGAGCAGGTCGCGCAACCGTTCGTTGTCAGCGCGCAGGTCGGTCAACTCTTTGTCGGACTTAGCCTTCTCTTCCAGCAGCACCGACTTCTCGCCCTGCAACGAGGTGATGGCCAGATTCAGCCGCTCATTCTCCTTGAGCAGATGAGCCTGCGTCAAGCCTTGCACGGAATCCCCCACCTTCTTCAGGATCTGCGGGGCGAGCCGCTGCTCGGCGATTCGGATGCGATCCTGCGCCAGTGTGCTTTTTTCCGACTCCGGGCGCAACGCCAAATACTGCTTGTAGTGGTAGATCGCGCCGAAATAATCCTCCACGTGATCCTGCAACAGTGTCGCAAGTTGAAAGTGCGCAGAGAAGGAGCGCGGTTCCTCGATCAATACTTTATTAAAAAGCCGTACGGCTTCATCAATGTCGCCTGACTGTTCTGCTGCGATCGCCTTGCGGTAGAGCGCCGATCCGCGTTCATCCCGCTCAGTATCAGCGATTCCCGGGCCGCCACAGCCAATCAGCAAGGCGCCAAAAACCATCATCAACATCGTATGCCATATTCGACGCATCGGCCCTGCTCCATGAAAGATAGAAAA
>DUPH01000091.1 GCA_012838435.1 Lentisphaerota bacterium
GCCTGAGCAGCAAGGTGGTGATGATCGGCGCGATGAACCGCATCCAGCTCTGGTCGCCCGAAATGCGGCCGGAGACCGAGACGGTGGATCAGGCGGCGCTGGCGGCGGCGTGCGAGGTGCTGGAGTTTTAACGTTGCCCGGCGGGATGCCGGTGCAGTTTGACAAGAGGATTTGGATCGCGGGCAGGGCGTCCCCGTCTGGAAGGCGGACGCGTTTTCCGGCAGGGATCGTTTTGCTGCGCGATCGTTATTTGGAACGGATTCAGTCTGGAGGGACGATGCACCTGCCGGTGTTGCTGCAGGAGACGGTGGACGCCCTGGCGGTGGTCCCTGGCGGCAGCTACATCGACGGAACACTCGGCGGAGCGGGCCACGCGGCGGAGATCTTGAGGCGCGCGGGGCCGGCCGGCCGGTTGCTGGGGATCGACAGGGATGTGACGGCCCTGGAACGCTCGGCGGCGCGGCTGGCGGTGTTGTCTGGCGAGAAGGTGCTGGTGCACGGCGCTCATGGTGAGCTGCGGTGCCTGGCCGAAGCGAACGGGTTTGCGGCAGTGGACGGTGTGCTGCTGGATCTGGGCGTGTCATCCGATCAGCTCGACACGCCTGGACGGGGGTTCAGCTTCCGATTTGACGGATCCCTGGACATGCGCATGGATACGACTCGGGGGGAGTCGGCGGCCGACCTGCTGGCAAGGCTGGACGTGCAGTCCCTCGCAGACGTTTTTCGGAGGCTCGGCGAGGAGCCTCGCGCGCGGCGGATCGCTCAGGCGGTTGCGCGCGCGCAGCGTCAGGCGCCGATCGTCACGACTGGCCGCTTGGCGGAGGTGGTGACGGAGGCCGTGGGCGGACGCAGCGGGCCGCGGCATCCGGCGACGCGTGTGTTTCAAGCGCTGCGCATGGCGGTGAACCGAGAGCTGGAGGATTTGGAGCGGGCGCTGGAGGAGGGTTTGCGGCTCCTCAGGCCAGGCGGAAGGATGGCGGTGATCACGTTTGAAAGCATCACCGACCGGCTGGTGAAGCAGCGTTTTGCGGCGCACGCGGGACGTTGGGTCTCCCTGCAACAGGGCGGCGAGCGCTGGGAAGGCGAGTTGCCCGCTGTGGTGCGGGTGACGCGGCGTCCGCTGGAGGCCGGGCCAGAGGAACTGGCGGCCAATCCGCGGGCGCGCTCGGCGAAACTGCGGGTCGTGCAGCGCTGTGAGGCGCCGGTGCGCGACTGAATGGACGTTAGGTGTGTGAGACGGTTTGACAGAATGAACGACAGTTTGTAGCGTAGGAGGGTGTGCGATGAGAAGAAATCGGAAAAGAAATGTGCACGCGAAAGTCGTGCCTCGCTCGGTGGCCGGTGTTTTTCTGCTGATGGTCGGACTGGTGTTGCTGTATTGGATGATGGATTCCAAATGCGATGTGGACGGTCAGGAGATCCGCAAATACGAGCAGAAGCTTCAGGCGCTCGAAGCCGAGTACGCCCGTGAAGAGACGCGCTGGAATGAGAAGAACACGCCGGAGAAGCTGGAGGCGGCGATGTTGCAGCACGGGATCGCCATGGCGTACCCGTCTGCCGAGCAGGTCGTGCGTATGGATGCTTCGGGGGTGCCGATCGAGGGGCAGCTCTCTATCGCCCGTTTCAGGCGCAGTCAGAGTGCGACGGAACGCATGGTCAGAACGCAGCCGAAAAAGTGACGTGGCGAAGGTGACGGCGCGCCATGTATGATCGCGGGATACAGATTCGCATCTGGTTGGTTGCGCTGTCGTTGCTCTTGGCGTTTTGTGGGTTGGGCGCTAAGCTCTGCTATCTCCATCTCTCGGACCATTCTAAGGTAACGGGGCGCGAGTATAAGCGCGTTCTGCTAGGATTGCGCGGTGGGATTTACGACTGCAACGGCGAGCGCTACCCCATGGCGGTTAGTCTGCCTGCGCGGCTCTTCTACCTTGATCCGAAGGCGGTCAAAAAAGAGCATGACGTGCGTCAGATCGCGCAGAAGGTGGCTCAGCGACTCGACCTGTCCGAGGAGTCAGTAC
>DUPH01000092.1 GCA_012838435.1 Lentisphaerota bacterium
GCCTGAGCAGCAAGGTGGTGATGATCGGCGCGATGAACCGCATCCAGCTCTGGTCGCCCGAAATGCGGCCGGAGACCGAGACGGTGGATCAGGCGGCGCTGGCGGCGGCGTGCGAGGTGCTGGAGTTCTAGTGCTGTCCGGCGGGAGCCGGCGCAGTTTGACAAGTGGATTTGGATCGCGAGCACGGCGTACCTGTCTGGAAGACGGACGCGTGTTCTGGAAGGGACCGTTTTGCTGCGCGATCGTTATTTGGAACGGATTCAGTCTGGAGGGACGATGCACCTGCCGGTGTTGCTGCAGGAGACGGTGGACGCCCTGGCGGTGGTCCCCGGCGGCAGCTACATCGACGGAACACTCGGCGGTGCGGGCCACGCGGCGGAGATCTTGAGACGCGCGGGGCCGGCCGGCCGGCTGCTGGGGATCGACAGGGACGTGACGGCCCTGGAACGCTCGGCGGAACGGCTGGCGGTGTTGTCTGGCGAGAAGGTGCTGGTGCACGGCACTCATGGCGAGTTGCGGTGCCTAGCCGAAGCGAACGGGTTTACGGCAGTGGACGGTGTGTTGCTGGATCTGGGCGTGTCATCCGATCAACTCGACACGCCTGGACGGGGGTTCAGCTTCCGATTTGACGGACCCTTGGACATGCGCATGGATACGACTCGGGGGGAGTCGGCGGCCGACCTGCTGGCAGGGCTGGACGTGCAGTCCCTCTCAGACATTTTTCGGAGGCTCGGTGAGGAGCCTCGCGCGCGGCAGATCGCTCAGGCGGTCGTTCGTGCGCGGCGTCAGGCGCCGATCGTCACAACCGGTCGTCTGGCGGAGGTGGTGGCGGAGGCCGCGGGCGGACGCAGCGGGCCGCGGCACCCGGCGACACGCGTGTTTCAGGCGTTGCGCATGGCGGTGAACCAGGAACTGGAGGATTTGGAACGGGCGTTGGAGGAGGGGTTGCAACTCCTCAAGCCGGGCGGACGGATGGCGGTGATCACGTTTGAGAGCATCACCGACCGGCTGGTCAAGCGGCGTTTCGCGGCGCATGCGGGGCGTTGGGTCTCCCTGCAGCAGGGCGGCGAACGCTGGGAAGGCGAATTGCCCGCTGTGATGCGGGTGACACGGCGTCCGTTGGAGGCGGGACCGGAGGAGTTGGCGGCCAACCCGAGGGCGCGCTCGGCGAAGTTGAGGGTCGTGCAGCGTTGTGAGACGCCGGTGCGAGATTGAATGGATGTTGTGAAGCGGTTTGATGGAATGAACGACAGTTTATAGGAGGATGTGCGATGAGACGAAATCGGAAAAGAAATGTACACGCGAAAGTGGTGCCTCGCTCGGTGGCCGGCGTTTTTTTGTTGATGATCGGACTGGTGCTGCTGTACTGGATGATGGATTCCAAGTGCGATGTGGATGGTCAGGAGATCCGTAAATACGAGCAGAAGCTTCAGGCGCTCGAAGCTGAGTATGCCCGTGAAGAGATGCGCTGGAACGAGAAGAACACGCCGGAGAAGTTGGAAGAGGCGATGTTGCAGCACGGGATCGCCATGTCGTACCCGTCCGCCGAACAAGTCGTGCGCATGGACGCATCGGGAGTGCCGATCGAGGGACAACTTTCTATCGCCCGTTTCAGGCGCAGTCAAAGTGCGACGGAACGTGTGGTCAGAACGCAGCCTAAAAAATGACGTGGCGAGGGTGACAGCGCGCCATGTATGACCGTGGTATACAGATTCGCATCTGGTTGGTTGCGCTGTCGTTACTCTTGGCGTTTTGCGGACTGGGTGCCAAGCTCTGCTATCTCCACCTCTCGAATCACTCCAAGGTAACGGGGCGCGAATACAAGCGTGTCCTGCTGGGGTTGCGCGGTGGGATTTACGACTGTAACGGTAAGCAGTATCCCATGGCGGTTAGTCTGCCTGCGCGGCTCTTCTACCTTGATCCGAAGGCGGTCAAAAAAGAGCATGACGTGCGTCAGATCGCGCAGAAGGTGGCTCAGCGACTCGACCTGTCCGAGGAGTCAGTAC
>DUPH01000093.1 GCA_012838435.1 Lentisphaerota bacterium
ACATCCCCTTTTTCAAGAGTCTGCCCCTTATACAAAGCCGCTTCCTTATATGGGAAATATTTCGCCATATATTCCAGCGCCTTAACCCGCGCTTGTTCCGCTGTCAGCACCACGTTGGTCGGTAACTCAGGCGGAATGGTACTCATAACATTATGCCACATGTAAAGCGGAGCGCCAGGGAGATCCGCAATGGACACATGAATGCCATAAGGACAAAGAAAACCGTTTCGTATCGGCCAGAGACCATATTCCCAACAATCGTCACTCGGATTGAATACGGTATTGAAAGGAATGAACTTCGATGTGTCCCATAAATTGGAAACCCCGAAAAGGGTTGCATATTCCGCCGCCCGCGCCCGCGCCTGTTCCTCCGTTGTGTAGACCGGCTCGTGAGTCTTCTCGCTCGCATGACAAATTGTTTGGGCATACAAATCGTTTCTGACGAGTGCCAGTTTATCAGGGTTCTTGTCGCGAAATTGACACTTGCACAGTTTTCCATTCAACCGGAACTCGATATCGACATGCGTCGTCCACGGGCTGTAATTGTATCGCCTCGCATCGAACCGGGCCTGACAACGGGAATAGTCGTTCGTCCACAGCTTCCCGATCCACATCCGAGCGGCATGCTCCAAACAAGCCTTCTCTGCGGCGGTGAGCGATTCGGTTTTCCAAGAGCGCACGTTGTCTGACGCTCCGCAGACGGAGTCTGCTAGACACAGGCCCACGACGATAAATAGTTTCAAATTTTCTTTCATAGACATGATCCTTTCAGTTCCGCTTCTTGTTCAGATCGATGACGCGCTCGTATGCGCCTTCTTTTATCAGGCAACGCAACTTACCTGTGAACACTGCAAACCGCCCCCCCCTTTCACTCAATATTTCATTCACGGCTCGCACCGCATCTGACGCCGCTCTCAGTGTTCCGTCCGTCCGCGTGTCCAATTCCTCCATCAGCATGGACGGGACATGTGCGGAAACGTCGCGCTCGACCGAGCAGTCCCACCCGACGTAGCTGAGGGCGTTGAGTTTCGTGCCGATGTCCCGCACGGCATGTGTGCTTTGCGTTTCATACTCGGGAGAAAAGCCGATTATTCTGGTGTTTTCGCCAAACCTTATCGGCCTGTACCATCGATCGGTCGACTCGCAGGTGTTCATGAACACGAGGTTGTATTCGAGGTCGTCCCGGGAGATGTCAGACGCCTTGAAATAATCCTTCGCATACCTGTTGTTGCCGACGGTCATTTGCTGAAGTCCAAGCCGCCAATCATTTCGCCTGTCACGGCATCCACGTAGATAAACGCAGAGCGGGGATAATCCTCTTTATCCGTGGACTCAAACGACACGATGTACGCCAGCCGAACCTCGTCGCGTTTGGGGACGTAGTCGGAAATGCCGACCCCGTAGTCAGAACTAGGATGGATGTAGTTGTAGTTCGGCTTGACGTACATCAGCCAGTTGTTGTTGTCGTACACCATCCGGGACGCGACTTCCTTGAAGGGGAAGTATTTTTTAAGGTACTCCTCCGCCTTGGATGCCGCCTGCCCGGAGGACAGGACTGCCCGCGACGGCAGATTAGTCGGGCACCAGTCCAGTGAAGAAACAAAATAGCCGAGCGGCATTCCCGGGAGGTCTGCCACCTCGAGGCCCACGCTGTACGGGGTTGCCAAGCCGTTTGTGTAAAAATGCCCGTCATAAATCCACACTCCCTCCTCATACTGGAATTTGCGTTGCTTGAACTTCACGTTGTCCCACAAATTGTGGACGCCGAACATGGCCGCGTATTCGCTCATTTTCGCTTTGACCGCCTCCTCCGACGTATGGAGCGGAGGATGGTACGGCTGCCCAAGGATGTAAGGAAGATAAGGGACATCGTGTTGTCTGTAGAGCGGGTTGCTGATCGAAGTCACTTTTTCAGAGCGTCCAAAAAAATGCACGCAAAGTTCTCTCGAAGTTGCTACGGTTTTAGAATCCACAATAGGCTCAAACGACCTATAGACAAACACATCGAAAAAATCGCTTCCGGGGCCAGCCGGGTCTTTACAAACAGCGGATGCCCGTCCCGATGTGTACAAGTCGGGGCGGTATTTCTGCAGGGGGTACCATTGCGGCTTTCTGTTGCTGAAAGGGTTGCCGCAAACATAATAATCCATGCCCGTCCACAGACGCTTGGCCCAGGCATCGGCCAGACGGATATACGGTGCCTGCTCTTCCGCCGACAGCACGGGGGGGATCGGCTCGGCGCAGCAGGCTTCCGCCAGCGCAGAGGCGAGGATGATGAATGATAGACTTTGTTTTACAGTCACGGTCATGATGATCTCCTTAACGGTGTTTCTTGTTCAAATCCAAGATGAGGCTGTTGTCCTTGATGGCCAGTCTGAGCTTCTCCTTGAAGAAATCTTGCGTTCCTCCGTTCAAACGCATTCTTTCGCGAACCGCTAGGACAGCTTTTTCAACGGTTCTTAGCTCGCCGTCCGTCCGCGTGTCCAGCTCCTCCATCAGCATCTTCGGGATGTGCGGGGAGACGGTTCTTGGCACCTCGCAGTCCCAGCCGACATAGTTCCTGGCGTTCAGTCTCACCCCGATGTCATAGACGGCGTGGGGCGAGACAGGGCGCGGTGTGTTCGATAGCCAGCCGACGGGGATTCCCTGCAGATTTTTCACCCAGTCGAAGGTCAGGTCGGTGGAGTCGCAGGTGTTCATGAAGACAAGAGAGAGCCCGAGATCCGGCGGGAGGTCTGCCGCCCCGATCCACGCCCCCTCATATTCCCCCTGCGAAACTTCACGTACCCCGAGAAGCCCGTTTGTGAGGCTCCCGTGCCCGTTGTGAATCCACACGCTGTGCTTCGTCAGGAGGTCGGCGAG
>DUPH01000008.1 GCA_012838435.1 Lentisphaerota bacterium
ACGCGATATGATACCAACTGTTCGGACCACGCAGGTTATCGAGATCGTACCTGACGTCACCGCCAATGGATTTATCGTTTTTGACGCGGGAAGTCAACACACCGGTATCATAGATCCAGCACTCCCAGTATTCCGAATTCACGAGATTATCGAACACGGTCTGGTCGTTGTACCAAGGGCGTGCGTAGTACCACAGCGCGATCGTGCCGACCGTCGATCCCAACACGTTAGAGATCGAGGCATTGTCGCTGATGTTGGTTTCCAGTGTCCCGCAGCTCAGCCCCTTGTAAAAGCCGCCCTGTGTCTTGACGTAGGACGGCGATCCGCCCAGCACCACCGCGTTGCCGCCGGCAACATCCACCGCCGTGCCGTCAAACGGCACATACGCGATCAACCCGCCCTGCCGCGCGCGTTTCTCGTTGAAAATCTCGGTCACGCGACTGGCTGAGAGCGGCGTATCGAAGATCTGCAACTCCGATGCCGCCCCGCGCGCAGGCGTATTCCCGGCGTTTCCGCCGCCAATGTAAAAGTGCGTCCCGGCAAGCGGCCATGCCACGCCGTTGGTGTTGACGGCACGGCTGCGCTCGACGCCGTTGACGTACAGCACCATGTTGCTGGAGAGCGTGTCCCATGTACCGACAATATGATACCAGCGATTGATTCCGTTACCCAACCCGGTCGCGGCCCTTTGCGGCCACTCATTCCCTGCAGGACGAAAACAGAGAGCCCCTCCACTATCGATCCAGCACTCGTAGTGGTTGTCATTCACCGAATTGTCGAAAACCGAGTTAAAGTTGTACCACGGCCCGGGCGCGTAGTACCACAACGCCACCGAACCCGAAGTGGAGAGCCGGTACGGTATGGACGCATAGTCATCCACGCCGTCCAGCGCCAGCGCCTGGCCGAGGCCGTTCAGCCCGTTTGTTCAGACGGGCTCGCCGACGAGCGTCGCGTCAAACTTCGCGCCGCCCGTACCGGTGTTCGTCAGGTCACCATCAAACGACACCTTCACCGCCGGTGCCTGTTCGGCGATCAGGGCATGCACCGCCTGCACCTGCGCATCTGTCAGCGCCGTCTCGTAGATGCGCACATCGTCAAAAATACCCTCGGCCGGATCGTTGCCTTTGTGCCCGCCGAAGTAGACCTGTGTGCCGGGGTCGAGCCAAGAGGTAATGTCGGCGCGTGCGCACTCGCAACCGTTGATATACAGACGGGCGTGGTTCGTCTCCGCGTGCCGATCCCAGGTCACGGCAAAGTGATACCAGACGTTTGTGCCGTTGTGCCTGCTGTTGAGGCTGCTGTAGGTGATATCCCCCTGCCCGCCCGTCAGTCTGAACCGCACGGGCGCGCCTTCGTCGATCCACATCTCCCACTGATTGGGATCCTTGGTGTTGTCAAAGAGAGAGTTGTAATTGTAAAACCGGGCCGGCTTATACCAAAACGCGATAGTGCCCTGATGGCCGAGGGTACACGGTGCCGCCGCATACCCTTCGCTGCCGCCGAGCAGGCAGAACCCGTCCCCGGCGATGCCGTTTGTGTACACCACCGTATTGCCGGACACGATCGCATCGTATGCAGCCCCACCGCTACCGCAGTTGGTCGCCACGCCGCCGTCAAACGTCCAATGCACCAGCGGCACCGGCAACGGATCAGCGCGCAGGCCCGACCCCAACACCACCGCCACCAAAACTCCTACGCACCACACTACACGCTTCCAACATCTGTTCATATCGCCGCTCCTCACACTCTACACTCACACCCAACATCCGTGCCTGCCCCGATCAGGCCCAACGCCCCCTTAGAATACCTCCATGGCGCAAGTATCTTGTTTGGTTCATGTAAGAATTTCGTTAGAACACTATAACGTCAAAGCGAAGTCCCCGATAAATTACCACGATTTGCCGCACACGTGAACCCCAAAAACGGCGCATCACCGGAGAATGACCATCAGGCCACGCGCCTTGACATCGAGGACGAACGCGCCGTCGACCAACGAGAACGACGTACCCCAGGCACCGGGGTTGATGTCACCCACCGTCCAACCCGCGAGGTCCTCAGCCGCCGCTTCCACCTGTGCGCCCGTGGCAATCACATAGTATCCGGGCTGGGGGCGCGGGACGAAAGTCACGGTCCCGTTCTCAGGCACGAAAAGTGTTCCCGACGTCGTGACAAGCGGGTGCGCCCCCAGGACCAGATTCGCGCCATCGGGGATCGCCACATTCGCGGCAACCGTCGCGTTCGCCATCGCGGCATTCAAAATGAGCGTACCCGTGCCGTTTACCGTACCGGTGAACGCATCCGCCGTGCCGGGCTGCAACGTGGCCGGACCGTTCAGGAAGACTTCGCCCGCCTCCCGGCAAAGAGTACGGTAGAGGCAAGGCATCGATGAGCGATCTGATGATCCTCATGCCGAAGTGGCGCGTAGCCGTCGAGGCGAAATACACTGAGGTCAAGGACGAAAACTATAAGCCACTGGTGGAGGAGTGGTTGAAGGATAATCCTGAGAACCGCCAGAAAGTACTTGCTGGGTGGAAACACTACATTGGTGACCGGATGACGAATGACGAAAAAATCATCAACGTTACCCCCTATCAATTGCTTCACCGCATCGCTTCTGCTTGTGCCGACCCAGAATGTTCGCCGTGCGTGATATACCATCTGTTCTGGGATGCTGACACGCGGGCGAAGATGGAAACATTTGTAAAAAGCCTCAAGGATTGGGTGGAAAAGATTGAGTTGCGCAATATCCGTTTCATCGTTGCTACCACCGAGGTCTTATTCAAGGTCTCGACCGTGAAGCTTCCGGTCGTCGAACTGTCGGAACTGTTCTTGCGGATGGACGAGAAGCTCTATGGCGATATGACCAACACGCAAATTGTGTTCAAATCTGACCAACTGTTCATTGTTTGACCAATACAGCCTCGGAAACTGGGTGTTTCCGGGGCTTTTTTATGTTGGCACGCCATTTGCAAAACATGATGGCGTATGAAAAATGACAATGAAATGAAGGTGATGAAGGACGGTGCGCTACAGGACAGGCAGTATTTCTTTGGTATGCCGTCGGGCAAGTACATTGAGGTGCTCGATGCGTTCACGGGAACACGGGTGAACTCGTGCGAGACGAGTTCGCTTCCGTTGGTGGAGTTCTGGCAGCCGGAAAACCTGCCTCAACTTGAGACGCTCTTGGGCAAGTATCTCGTCGATCTGGACTTGGAGACCGGGCTCAAGGTTTTCGAGTGTCCGACCGTTCCGAAGCGGAAAGGACGTGTTCTAGGCCCAGCATCCATGACCGACCTGATGATCATCGACAACAATTGGCAAATCGCCATCGAGGCCAAGTACACGGAATATGTGTGGGGGCCTGCCCAGACTCTCGGCGCGTGGCTGGTGGAGAAGTCGTTCGGCGTGGACATCTTCAAGCGCCGGACGATTGCCAAGGCGTGGATAGACATGATTGGTTCGGCAACGTGTACGGGATTGGACTCCCCCAATCGTTACTCCAAGAATTGCGATTTCTACACGACCTGCGGAACGGTCGGCTATCAGTTTCTGCATCGGACAGCGTCTGCCTGTCTTGGCACCAACGGTCCAGAGGGAAGCAAGCCGGTTCTCGTTTACCAGCTCTTCTACAAGCAGGGCGACGATGCGCACATCGCGAAGATGGAAGCGTTCAAGGATCAGCTCTGCGATTGGGCGGAACTCCTGAAACTCAAGAATATGACGTTTCTCATCATGTCCGTCCCCGTGACAAACGCTTCGGATGTTATTGCTAAGTACGATGGACGCAAGGCCGATCTTTTTGAAGAGATGAAGATGCGGACGATCTACACGTTCGACTTTGACGGTCTCGAAATCGAAAAGGTCTTATGACGGCGCACCTTACCTTTATGAAGGCACACGCTGTCGCCATTGTTCGTCTCGCCTATATCCTCGGCTATTTGAAATGCCATACCGCAACCCAAGTTAATTAGTTCATTAGTTCATTCGTGCATGAGTTTGTCTGGGAGCACACAGCATTTTTGGACAACGGTACAGGTATTTTGACGCACGACCGGCCCAAAGGGCCGAATGCACCATAGCCCGGGGCAAGCGAAGCACAGCCCCGGGTAGCGTCACCCCGCATCCTCGGGGCTACTGTCTGACGACGCTTGTCATCAGGCTTGCGAAGCAGGATCGGGCAAGCGTCTGCTTGCCCGCGGACGAGCGACGCTCGTCCCTCCCGGCGCTCCGCGAGGGAACCTGAGACTATCCTTCCGCGCAGTGGAAGGCGGCTCGTGGGGACACTCGCCCTCCAACCTTCGCGTCTTCGCGCCTTCGCGTGAAACAACCGAGCAGCGCTTTTACACTCAAGATTGCGACCACTGGGTGGTCGCAATAAGATCCGCGACTGGCGGGCAATTCCGAACTCATGAACTCATGAACTCATGAACTCATGAACTACTCTTCACCCGCATCGGGTGAAGATTTGGTTTTCTTCTTCTTGCGCTTGGGCGGGGTGCGCTCTTCTTCCACTGTCGGCGTCGGCTCGGGCGGGGTGCCGGTCGGCAGCTCTTTCACGCCGATCTCTTTGAGCCGCATGGAGACGATCTTCGAGACGCCCTCTTCCTGCTGCGTCACGCCGTACACGATGTCCGATCCGGCGATCGTGTGTTGGTTGTGCGTGATGATCAGAAATTGCGAGTGCTTCAGGAAGTCCTTAAGCGCCTGTACGAAGCGTCCGATATTGCTGTCGTCAAGCGCGGCGTCCAATTCGTCGAGGATGCAGAAAGGCGCCGGCTTAATCATGAAGATCGCGAACAGCAGACTCACCGCCGTCATAGTACGCTCGCCACCTGAGAGCAGCGTCACCGATTGCGGACGCTTGCCGGGCGGACGCGCGATGATCTCGATCCCGCACTCCAGCGGATCTTCTACGTTCTCCAGCAATACCAGCTTGGCCTCGCCGCCGTTGAACAGCTTGGTGAACATCATTTCGAAGTTGGTGTTGGCCTGTTCGAACGTCTTTTTGAACATCTCACTCGACTGTTCGTTGATCCGTGTGATCAAATCGAGTATCTGCTCTTTTGAGTTCAATAGATCCTGCTCTTGCGCCTTCAGGAAGGTATAACGCTCTTCAAGCTCTTTGTACTCTTCGATGGCCACCAGATTCACCGGGCCGAGCGCCTGAATACTTGCGTTCAGTTGCGTGACGCGCACCTCAATTTCCGGCTCCGGCGGCTGCTCGCCATTCTCCCAGGCCGGGTCGGCATGCGCGACCAGCTCATCCACCGAGAGCCCGTACTCATTGTAGATGCGGTCGAGCTGATTCTGGCGGCGGATGCGCGACTCGGTGATTTCAAGCTCGGCCTTGCTCTTCTCATCGCGCGCGTTATCCAAGGCGCGGCGACGTTCGGCAAGGGTCGCGTCGGTCTTTTCCAATTCGCGCTGGTGCGCCCCGCGTTCGCGCCGGGTCTCGTCAATCTTCATGTGCAACGCTTCCGCCGCAATGCGCATCGGATCGAGATTGGCTTCCAGTTCCGTGATCTCAGCCGTCAACCGCTCAATACTTTCGTCGTAGGAAAGCACACCGCGGCTGCGCCCTTGAATCGTGCGTTCCAATTCATCAATGCGCGTCTGGATCGACTCCTGCTGCGACGCCGCGTGCTCCAACTGCTGGGTCAAACTGGAGACCTGAATGCGGCATTCCGTCAGCGCATGGCTCAGTTCGCTATAGACACTTTCCAGATCTTGCAACTGCGTGGACAGTTCCGCCGTGCGCTCCAGTAACTCATCACGCAGAACCGTCAACGACTGAAGCTCGTTGCTTAATGTTTCGCGGCGCTCGTCATCACCGGCGGTCTGTGCGGAAATCGAACCGAGTTCGGTCGCCACGTTGGACAAGCGTTCG
This sequence comes from Lentisphaerota bacterium, assembly GCA_012838435.1. Lineage (GTDB taxonomy): Bacteria > Verrucomicrobiota > Kiritimatiellia > RFP12 > UBA1067 > DUPH01. The sequence goes on from DUPH01000008.1 coordinate 5,888, forward strand.
CGGGCGCGTTCGGTGTCGCGGCTGACCGTTTGATATTCACCTTCAGCCTGTGCTGCCTTGCGCTGAATCTCATCCCGCTCCTGACGCGTCTGATTGATCAGCGCCGTCAGTTCGCCGCTACGCGCGTTGAGCTGTTCAAGCTGACTCCAGTGTGTGCGCAAGCGCTCTTCAAGCGCGGCAAGCTGCTCGCTGGTGTCGGCCACCAGCATGCGCCGCGCGAGCGGGCTGGAGACTTGGCTGTCCGGCATCCAGAGTTCCGCGCAGCCATCGCCGTGCATAATGACGCCGCCGCGCGTGACGACGCTACACCCCGCCGGGATCACCTCCGGCACGTCCTCCAGCCGTTCGGCCAGAAACACCGAGCCGAGCAGCCGGGCCGCAGCCGGTGCGAATGCATCGGTGACCTGTACCTGATCCAGCAGGCTGACCAATCCGGCCGGCGGTGCGGGACGCGCGTCGCTGCCGCCATCCACCGCGACGATGCGCGCTGCGGCATGTTGGCCCTGTGCAAAAAGTGCGGCCAACGCTTGCCGTGCGCTGGCGGCATCACGCACAACCACCGCATCCAGCCAGGCGCGCAGCGCCGCCTCAAGTGCCAGACGCAAGTCGGCGGGCGCGGTCAACTGGTCGGCCAGTGCCCCGAGCACCGTATGCGGCGCGAGCCCCAGCGGATTCTCCGGATCCAGCATCTGCTGCGAACCGGCGGCAAATTCATCGGATGATTCCTGCTTGTCGGTCAGCAACTCGATCTGCGCACGCTTCGCGGCGGCCTCAGACTGCATGCGGGAAGCCTCATCCTGCATGCGCTTCACATCAGCGGTAACCGAGGTGCGCTCATCTTCCAGCGTTTCCAGCCGCTCCCCTACCTGCTCGGCATCTGACCGGAAGCGGTCGAGCCGCGCCTTGACCTCCGCGCAGTTTTGATCGGCGATGGTCAGCGCCTCCTCGACCTGGCGATGCTCAGCGGTGAGGCGGTCACGCTTCATCAGCACATCACGCTGACGCGCTTCCATCTCGGCAAGTGTCTGCTGGATCTGGGCACTGCGGCGCTCGCATTCGACGGAACGCTGCCGATCTTGCTGGAGTTGTTGGCGTGTCTGATTGATCTGCCCCTGATGCGCGTCAAAACGCGCCTGCGCCGCTTCCAACTTACCGCGCTCGACATCTGCCGCCTGTTGGGTCAACAGCCGCTTCTGTTCCAGCGATTCGATCTGCATCTTGAGATGCTCGATCTGCGTCCGTGTTTCAGAAATCTCACGGTTGTCGCGTTCGGCCCACGCACGGTACTCGTCAATGCGCTGTTCGTTGACCTTGATGACCTCTTGTGCACGGATGTAGCGGTTATCTGCTTGCGCGGCTTGTTCGGTCAGTTCGGCAATGCGCGCTTCAGTCTCATGGATCAATGCATGGATACGCGAAGATTGCGCCTCGGCCTCGGCCACAAACTCCTGATGCGACACCAGTTGCTCAGCGAGCGCATGAATCGATGTATCCAGTTCGCGGATGCGGATGTCGAACGCGGCCAGACGGCGGCGCGTAAGAAAAATATCGAGCCCGCGCAGTTCATCGCGCAACGCGCGGTACTTCTGCGCCTTGCCCGCCTGGCGCTGGAGCGTGCCGATCTGACGCTTGACCTCGCGAATCACATCGGCGAGACGCAACAGGTTCGCTTCGGTCTGATCGATTTTGCGTAGTGCCTCTTTGCGGTCGGCCTTGAACTTGGTGATGCCCGCCGCCTCTTCAAAAACGATACGGCGGTCTTCCGGTTTGGAAGAGAGGATCACGTCGATCTGACCCTGCGCCATCACGGAATAGGAAGTCGTGCCGATTCCGGTGCCCATGAAAAGACGCTGGACGTCTTTGAGACGGCAGAGGTTCTTGTTGATAAAGTACAGGCCTTCACCCGAACGAAAGACGCGGCGGGTGACCGTGACCTCATTGAACTCGGTGTCCAGCACACCCTCGCACTCCGCAAAGGTAATCGAGACCTCAGCCATGCCCAGCGGCTTACGGCTGTCGGTTCCATTGAAAACCACATCCGACATCTTGGCACAGCGCAGCGCGGTCGGGCGCTGTTCGCCCAAAACCCAGCGAATCGCGTCGGAAACGTTGCTTTTACCGCAACCGTTCGGCCCCACGATCGCGATCATGCCAGGCTCGAGCTGCAAGCGCGTCTTGTCGGCAAAACTCTTAAAGCCGGTGATTTCGATCTGTTTTAGATACACAGGAACAACCTCAAAATTGGGTCTGGTGCGGGCTCGTCCTTCCCCCGCAAGCGAACGGGTGAGGTTGTAGCAAACTGGGTCATAAAATGAAAGTCAAAAGGGGGCGCGCTTATTTGCGCAGAAACAAATTTCTGCGGAAACAAGAGTTTGTAGTTAGGATTTAGGAGTTGTTGTAGGTGTCTACCCAGCCCACAATGTCCACGATGTCCACCAAACGTGAACGCCCAACGCCCAAAAAACTCCTAAATCCTCCTTGACTGGCGCGCTTAAGCCTTAATCAGGCTGAAGCGCACTCCAGCCGCCGCCCAGCGCTTTGTACACGCGGATCAGGTGATCGGTGATGGCGCCTTCGCTGAGCGTTACGGCCTCTTCGAAGGAGAGCTGGGAGCGCTGTGCGTCGAGGACGGCGTTGAAGTCAGCCAGTCCGTTCGTGTATTGATTCTGCGCCAGCGCGACCGCGTTGCGCGATGCCTCTGCGGCGTTGCGCAGTGCCTCGCAGCGCGCGAATTCGCGTCCGTATGCCGCCAGCGCGTCGCGCAGCTCGCGCACGGCCTCGAGGACGGCCTGCTCGTATGCCGCCAGCGCCTGCTCCTGCAACGCGTTCTGCACTTCGATGTTGGCGCGGATCGAGCCGCCGCGGAAAACCGGCCAGACGACCGACGGGCTGATCCCGAAGAAACGGCTCCCCCACTCCAGAAACGAGCCTTCGTCCAGCGATTCCAGGCCGACCGACCCGGTCAGACGGAAGGTCGGATAACGATCCGCTTCCGCCATGCCAATACGGGCGGTCTGTGCGGCCAGCCGTCGTTCGGCGGCACACACATCCGGACGGCGACGCAACAGATCGGCCGGAATGCCCACTACCACGCGGGGCGATGCGGAAGGGATCGGCGCGGCAGCCGTCAGGGCGGCGTCCAGTTCGCCCGGCATGGTTCCGGTCAGCACGGCCAGCGCGTTCAGCGCGGCTTCCTCCTCGCTTAACAGGCCGGGAATCGTAGCACGCGTCCGCTCCAGGTTGTAGCGGGCCTGCTCCACAGCCAGCGCATCGCTGATGCCGGCCTTGGCGCGGGACTCCACAAGGTCAAGCGTATCGGTCTGCACGACAAGATTGGTGTGCGCCACCACCAGACGTTGGCGTACGGTTTGGAGCCGCGTGTAGGCGCGTGCGGTCTCCGCCGCCACGCTCACCCAGATGTGCTCCACCGTTGCAACATTGGCCTCGAACTCCGCTTGCGCGGCTTCGATGGCACGGCGTCGGCGACCGAACACGTCAAGTTCCCATGTAGCGTCGAATCCCGCCGTATAGAAATCGCCGTCGCCCGGCGCTCCTGCGTTGTCGCTGTTACGGAATCGGCGGTAGGCTCCGGCGGCGTCCACCTCCGGCAGGAGCCCCGCACGGCTGATGCCTAGACGTGCGCGCGCCTCGCGCACACTGGCGATGCCGCCCTGCAGCGTACGGTTCGCGCATAACGCGCGGTCTACCAACTGGGTCAAGACCGGGTCGCCAAACACGTTCCACCACGCGGCGGCCTCCGTACTGTCGATGGCCGTGCCTTCGACGATTTGCGGCAAGGGCGCGGCGGGCAACGCGCTTTCGGGCGCCTGATAATCCGGTCCCACAGCACGGCACCCCGTCATCAGTGAGACGAGAAGAATGACGGTGGCCGCAGAGCTCGCGACAGCTTTGGGCTTTCGCTTCAAGAGCGCATGGAATCCTTCACGCCACGTCTGGAAGAAGGCGTAGAGGCCGGGCACCAGGATGATGCCGAACACCGTAGCGGCGATCATGCCCGAGAGGGTCGTAACGCCGATCGCACGACGGCTGGCCGCGCCGGCACCGGTCGCGTAGACCATCGGCAACACGCCGAGCACAAAGGTCAACGCGGTCATCAACACCGCGCGGTAACGCTGACCGGCACCTTCGGCTGCCGCCAGCACGATCGTTGATCCCTCTTCGCGCCTGATTTTTGAGAACTCGACGATCAGGATCGCGTTTTTACTGGCCAATGCAATCAGCAAGACCATACCGAGCTGTGCGTAGATGCTGAGCGACATGCCCAATAGTTTCAATCCGAACAATGCACCGGCCATCGCCACGAAAATCGAGAACATCACCGGCATCGGAATTGTCCAACTCTCGTATTGCGCCACCAGAAACAGGTAACCGAAGACCAGCGCCGCGACCATCAACAAAACCGTCTGCCCTGACGCACGATGTTCTTGGAAGCTCAGCCCTGACCATTCAAACGTATATCCGCTGGGTAGGGTCCGCTTGGCCACATCGGTGATCCGCGCCATCACGGTGCCACTGCTGACACCCGGCACAAGCTGCGCTGTGATACCGGCACTGGGGAAAAGGTTGTAGCGCGGATAAAGCCGCGGCGCGACCTGGCTCTCCAACGTAATCAAGCTCCCCAGAGGCACCATCGCACCGCGCGAGCTGCGCACATACAGCTTGAGCGCATCCTCCGGCATGCGGCGCCCCGCCCAGTCGGACTGAATAATGACCTGATTGACCTGCGTATCCAGATTAACGTCGTTCACATAGAGCGAGCCGAAATAGTGCTGCAAGGTTGCAAACACCTTGGCGACCGGGACATCCAGCATCTCGCACTTAAGGCGATCCACGTTCATGCGGACGGACGGCGTCATGGCCGTGAAGCCGCTGAAAGCAAACATCACGCCCGGCACACGGTTGATCTCGGCAAGGAACTGCTGGAGCACGGCATCAAGCTTGACGGGATCACCGTCCGTCAGAGCCTGCAAACGGATGTCGAGTCCCGAGTTCGCGCCCAAGCCCGGTATGGATGGCGGCATAAAGAAGTTTACCGTAGCACCGGTGATCGCGGCACACTTGCCGCGGATCGTATTCATGATGACGGCGGCATGCATATCGGGCGCGTTACGCTCCGACCAATGCGTCAGTCCGATGAGCACAAAGCCCATGTTCTCCGCACGGCCGCCCATCATGCTAAACCCGGTAACGGCTTGAACGAACTCCACGCCCGGCACGTCACGCGCGATGGCGGTGATTTCGTGCATGATCTCCTCGGTCCGCGTCTTGATCGC
>DUPH01000094.1 GCA_012838435.1 Lentisphaerota bacterium
ACACTTCGTCCAAACACTTCGTCCAAGCACTTCGTCGCCTACACTTCGTCCAAACATCAGAGGGACCACCCCTCTCGATAAGTCGTCTTCACATACGCGTTCAACTCCGGCATGTTCGTGCAACGCATCGCGGCGGCGTCCCACTCGACGCGACGGCCACGCCCCGCAATCATCGCGATATTGCCGAGCAAGGCGATTTCAGCCAACGGCGCGGAGTACTCGAAGTTCGAGCAGGCCGGCGCACCGCCGCGGCACGCGCGGAAGAAGTCGTCCTGATGTGTGCCTTTAACGCGCGGCAGGATCTTGTCGGGAATCGGGAAAGCTCGGTGAGCCTCCTCGGGCACCATGCGGCAAGCGTCGCCGAATTCACCGATCGTCATGATTCCCTTGTCGCCAATGAGCAACGATCCGTTCCTGCCGAAATTCCGGTCGTACTTCTTCTCCAGTTCGAGGACCAGCGGCGGCAAGTATTGCCATTCGCGCTTGTTGACGTTGCGCCAGCGCCGCGCCACCGTCTGCTCACCGTATTCCAACTCATGCGCCAGACCATCGTACCAGTAGACCTTGACCGGTGCCATCTCGCCGCGGGCCGGAAAGTCCCAGCGGAGGCGGGTCGTGATCGGCCAGACCTTACTGTCCCCGCCACGCACATCCTCGAGTTCTACCGCTTCCGGCGCTTGCAGCTTGAGTGCCCAGAATGCGGGATCGATGATATGGCAGCCCATGTTACCGATCGCGGCATTACCGAAATCGCGCCAGAGGTGCCAATTGTGCGGATGCAGATCGTTATGGAAATCACGGAAAGGCGCTGGTCCGATCCATGAGTCCCAATCAAAGCCCTGCGGCAGGGGAAGAGCCGGAGAGTGATTGCCGTCGGGCAGACCGTTACAACGACTGGTCCAGCAATACACCTCGCGCACCTGACCGATCGCACCGGCCCAAATATACTCGCAGAGACGCCGGCATCCCTCGTTCGAATGACCGTGATTCCCCAATTGGGTTACCACGCCATGACGCTTGGCCTCTTCCCGCAGCAAGCGCGCTTCTTGGATCGTGTGCGTCAGGGGCTTTTCAACATACACGTGGAGTCCACGGCGGATCGCCATCAACGCAGGTATCGCGTGCTGGTGGTTGGGCGTGGCGATGAACACCGCATCCAAATCTTTACCCATCACATCGAAAAGTTTCCGGTAATCGGAAAACGTTTTGATCGCGCCGGTGTCGGCGGAGGGCAGGGTTTTGCGCACCTGCTGCAATGTGAACGCGATACGCGCGGGATCGGGATCGGCCAACGCCACGACCTGCTCCTTACAACACTCGACGATCAACTGCCTGCCACCGCGATCGCCGCAGCCGATCAAAGCGATACGCAACGGTTTTTTGGCACCAGCCGCGCCCTGACCGCGCGCGCCCATAACTGACAGCCCGCCAATCCCGGCCGCTGTCGTTTTGATGAAATCACGTCTTTTCATTGTTCAACTCCTCATTCCTCATTCCAAAATCCCAAATCCTAAATTCTAACTCCTAAATTCTAACTCCCAATCACGCTTCCCATCCTGCGCGACTCGGCACACTCAAAATCTTGTTCGCTGCGTCATCCTTGAAGCGCCCGGCCTTGCCGTCCCAATCCAACCTTCTGCCGGAGCCTTCCTCAATAGCGGCAACACCGAGCAGCACGATTTCATTGAGCGGCTGTGAGTAGTCAAAGTTCGCACAGGCCGCCGGACCGCCCAAGCACGCGCGCATGAAATCCACCTGATGCGAACCGCGGATGCGCGGGAGCGTCTTGGGCGGCGGCGGAATCGTGGACCGGAGACTGTCCGGCACAAACCGCAGACTCTCGCCAAACACGCTGATGCAGAGAATGCCTTTCTCGCCAACCAGAATCGACGCGCAACGGCCAAGATCGACACCGTGCTTCTTCTCGATCTCCAACAGTTTCGGCGGCAGGTTCTGGTGTTCTTTCTTGACGATGTACTTGTAGGTGCCCTTCGTCCATGTGCTGTCGTCCCAGTGCAGGTCGCCTTTGAGTCCGTCAAACCAATGCATCTCGACAGGCGCAAGGTCACCACGCTGCGGGAACTTCCAGACGATATGGTCGCGAAGGCCCCATGACTCTTCTGCGCCCGGGCGGAAATCCACGAGTTGGACACTCTCCGGGCTGCCGAGTTTCAACGCCCAGAAGACGGGATCAATGACGTGGTTGCCCATGTTGCCGATGGTCGCGCTACCAAACCTGCGCCACGAATACCAGCCGACAGGATGAAGTCCGCGGTTATAGCCGCGCCATGCTGCCGGGCCGATCCACTTGTCCCAGTCCAAGTTTTTCGGACACTCCGAATCCTGTGCGAGCGGCTGCTCGCGCGCGTTGAGTCGGTCACACCAGCAATACACCTCGGTGACTTGACCGATGACTCCCGCCCAGACATATTCGCAGAGTCGGCGCGCACCTTCGTTGGAGTGGCCGTGCTGCCCCATTTGCGTGACCACGCGGTTGGCACGCGCCTCGGCCAGCATCCGGCGCCCCTCCTCAATCGTATTGGCCATCGGCTTTTCAACGTAGGCATGAATGCCGTTGCGAAAAGCGAGGAGTGCGGGCAGGCAATGCTGATGGTTGGGCGTCGCGATAAAAACCGCATCAACGCCGCCTGCCATCTGCTTGTAAAAATCACGGTAGTCGGC
>DUPH01000095.1 GCA_012838435.1 Lentisphaerota bacterium
GCCGGTTCATCTGAAACACCGCGCCCGCACAACAGTTCGGCCACATCGCCGGGTGTCAACGCACCGCCGGTCACATCGCAGCGCTCGGCCAGATAGGTACGCACGGCTTGCGCGGCACGCGCGGGATTGTCGGTGCGCCGCAGCACAGCGAGCGCACGGCGCAACGCCCCGCCATGGCGACGGCGGGTACGCAAACTTGCCGTGAGCGCCGCGAGAGGCGTCGCCAACGCGGTCAACAGCGCGAGCAGCGGACCGGCGATCAGCAGCGGCAGCACCATACGGTGACGCGGCAGCAGCGAATCGGGACGCGCACCACGCGCATCGAGCGTGATGCCGGTCGGCAGCGGGCGCGTACGGCTGTCGAGTACACCGGTCAAAACATCGGCGCCATCCACGGGATCGGCTGTGGCGATCTGCGTGGTGGCACGCGCTTGGATCGGAACCGGCGCGGTGGTGATAGTGCGATAAGCGCGTTCGGCGGTATCGTAGTAGGACAGGCGGATCGGCGGAAACTCCAACGTACCCTCGCGCGTCGGACGCACACGGTATTTGAAACGCTTGCCGTTGGGCAGGGTATCGGTGCTTACGCTGTCATCATAGATGCGGAAATCGCGGGTAAGATCGGACTGGAGGCTCAACAGCGGCGTACGCAGGTTGGAGACGCTGATCGCGCCGGTAATCTCCAGCGTGAGCGTGAGGGGGTCGCCGACTTTGCAGACAGTGGTGTCGAAAGCCGCCGTGGCCTGCATCTCCTTGCCGACCGAACCGATGAACGTTTCGGGGCGCCCTTCATCCGGCGGTGGCACGACACGTACGGTGACAGCCGGGCCGATGGTGTAAACGTCGCGGGTCACAGCTTGACGGTCGGCGGTAACATCGCTGATAACGGTACCTTTGAAAGTGAGCGGGCCGAAAGTGAACTCCCCCTCGTTGGCGGGCGTGTAGTCGAGATCAAGCGTATAGGCGCGGTACTTCTTGCCGTTGATGGTGACGCGCGTAGGCGGCAGACGGAAGCGGATGGGGCGCGGGCGGAACGGGTCGTCATCGCCGAAGAGGCGTCCGAAGCCGCTGCTCATGTCGCGCGTCTTGTAGTCGTTGATCGCAAAGCTCGGCTGGCGTCCGCTCTGATCGATCAGGTTGTTGAGGATTTGATTCAAGTCGGGCCCCTTAAGGCCAGGCGTATCGTGACGGATCTCCAAGAAATCGGCGGCGAGATGAGGCAGCAGATTGGGATGGATCGGCTCATTGTTTTCGGCGTAGGAGTCGGGCAGTTCAGCGACCGCGACGGAAAGGGTCACCGTGAAGGGCTCCTCGACCAGCACCGTGGTGGACGAGGCACTCAGCGAAACGATCACATGGTCTTGCCGCTCAATACCTTTGACCTGCACCGAGGGGCCGGACTCGGTATAGCTTTTACCATCGACGGTCACGCGCACCGGCCCGGCGCGGTAAACACCCTCTACACCGGGTTTGATCTGATAGGCGAAGACGCGGCCTTCATAGACTTCGCGCGTCATGCGGCCATTGATGATCGAGATGCTGGAGCGGCTGTTGCTGTGCTGCCCGAGGAACTGGATATCGGCTGGCGGCAAGCCGGAGAGATCGGGCATATCCAGCCCGCGGTCGGCGCCCGCGACCTCAATCGTGAGGTTGAAGCTCTCGCCCAGATAGATGCTGGGGCGTGAGGATGTAACCTTGAGCGAGACGTCGGCAAGGGCAGGAAATGCGCAAAGGAAAAGGAGCGAGAGGATCGAGTGAATCGAAAGAATCGACCGATTCGATTTTCTCGATTCCATCGACCCCATCGAGGCTCTTGCAAAATCCCTCGTGGCATGGGCGTCCCGCCCATGAAACACGGGCAAGATGCCCGTGCCACACCTGTAAGCAAGGGGTTTTGCAAGACCCTTTATCGCTTTTGTCTTTCGCCCGAACATCTACGTTTACCAGTCCCTCTCACCCGGCACCATCGGCATCTTGCGCATGCGCTCTTTCTTTTCCTCTTCGTGCTCTTTTTCACGTTCGAGCGCCTTACGCAGCAGCTCCTGTACGTCTTGCGGCGGCTCGGGCTTCTGCTCCTGCGGCTCAGGCTGCTGCTCCTGCTGTTGTTGCTCCTGCTCCTGCTGTTGCTCTTGTTGCTGCTGCTCTTGGTTTTGTTGTTGCTGATCCTGCTGCTGTTGTTGCTGCTGTTGTTGCTGTTGGTTCGGCTGTTTGGGCAGCAGTTCGCGAATCTCCAGCAAATCCTTGAGCGCCTGCTCTTGCAACACGCGGCGTTCGGTCTCGGGCGGTTTCTTCTCGACGACTTCGGCTTGAAGTTTATCGGCGTGCTCGGCGATCTTCTCGATCTTGGCTTTGTCCTCAGCGGTGAAGGGCGGCATGTTGGTGTCGGTCTGCGCCTGCTGTATGTACTGATCGGCCCACGCAGGGAAGCGTTCACGGAAGAGGCGGGTGAGTTGCAGGGCTTCGGCCTGTGAGTCGCGCGTTTCCAAATACTTGAGCTTCAAGTTGTGAAGCGCGTTGCTCTGGCAGAGGATGTCTTCGTCGATCGCGGCGTTAGGCGGCGCGACGGCCTTCCAGAAGTTGTACACGAGTGGCTCGATCTGAGCGGTTTCATTTGCGGCTTCAGGCAGCAGATCCTCAAGCGCCACAGCCGCACCCTTCATGCTGTCGCGCGCCAGCTCAATCTGCTGCGCGACCATCGCCTGTTGCTGCGCGTTGGTGACCGCCTGAAGCATCTGTTGCTTGAGCGGAATCCAGAGGTCGGCTTGCTGTTGCTGACGCTCGGCCAACGCCTCGGCCTTGGCAATCAGCGTCGGGGCGTCATTGGTGTGGAGGGTAGCCGATTCCTCAAGCAACGCGCGCTGTTCTGCAAGCAGGGTTCCCAGCAGTTGGTCTGGCGGAGTCTGGCCGTGTTTTTCCAGCACCTCCGCAATATGAGCGTTCTCGCGCGCCTCGGCCAGCGGCGCGACCGCGCGCGTCAGATTGCGGTCACGACGCTCGTCCTGCGGCGTGTCGCGCAACGCACGTTGAAAGGCGACAGCGGCCTCTTCCAATGCTTTAGCCTTGGCTTGCGGATCTTCTCCCGCACCTTCGGCACTCGCCTGTTCCATCAGAATCAGGCCGAGCAACTCGCCCGCGCGCGCACCGCTCTTGCGCGAGGCGAGCAACGGGCGCAGGGTCTGCACCGCGTTGGTCATGTCCTGCGCGGTATAATAGGCGTACGCCGCGTTGTAGCGGTACTCCTCGGCCTCTTGCAAGTCTGCGCCGCGCGCGGCGGAAAGAAAGGCTTCCGCCGCCTCTGTGTGGCGTCCTTTGCGCAATAGTGCCTGGGCTTCGCGCGCACCGGCGCGACCGGGGGCAACCACGACCGGCGGACGATTGGTGGCAGA
>DUPH01000096.1 GCA_012838435.1 Lentisphaerota bacterium
CGCGCCGCGGCGCGCGGGGTTGGCGTTTAGGATTTGGGATTTAGGATTTAGGGTTTAGGAGTTAGGATTTCGTTACTTCTGAGTTCTGCGTTCTACGTTGGACGTTCGGCGTTCACTGGGACGAGCGACGCTTGCCCCTCCCGGCGCTCCGCGGGCCTAGCCCGAAAATCAGAATGAAACGGATCTTATTAGTGATAGCGGTCGGGATGATGATGACTGGGTGGACATGTGTTGCGCAGTCGCCGATCCGTTTTATTTCACATCGCGGCGAGTCTTATGATGCGCCCGAAAATACGATGTCTGCCTTTCGTTTGGCGGTGGCCCGTCAGACGGCGGGATTTGAGTGCGATGTTTATCTGACAGCGGACAATGAGATCGTTTGCATTCATGACACCACGACGACGCGGACCGCGGATGGAAGCCTGACGGTGGCCTCTTCGACGCTGGCGCAGCTCAAGGAACTGGATGCAGGTTCGTGGAAGGGCGCGCAGTTCGTGGGCGAGCGCATTCCCACCTTGTCGGAGGCGCTCACGTTGGCACGGGACGGGATGGAGATTTACGTTGAAATCAAGTGCGGCACGGAGATCCTGCCGCGCCTGATCCAGGTCATGGCGGCGGAGCCCAAAGCCACACCCGCGCGCGTGGTGTTCATCTGCTTCAGCAGCGCGGTCATCAGCGCGGTGCGCCAACAGTTCCCCGCTTATCGCGCCTACTGGTTGACCAGCGTCTCAGATTCCGGGGGGGCGCCCTCGCCGAGCGCGGCCTCCGCCATCGCGACGATGCAAGCGAACGGCGCCACCGGGCTGGACGCGTATGCACATGCGCTGGTCGACGCCGCGTATGTTCAGACGGTCAAGAGCGCGGGATACAGCTTCCATGTCTGGACCGTCAACGACATTGCCCGCGCGGCTGAGCTGTCCGCGATGGGTGTCGAGACCATCACGACCGACCGCGGCGGTTATCTCGCGGCGGCGTTGAACGAGCCTGCGCCCGCGCCGGTGCCGGTGGTGCACTGGACGTTTGACGGCGGATCGGCGACCAACCTGGGCAGCGGCGGCAGTCTGTATCAAGCGGCGTTTTACGGCGAGCCTGCCTTCACGAACGGCATCGACGGAACCTCCCTGGTCCTGGACGGTGTGAACGACTATGCGGCTTGCGGATACACGTTGCCGGAACAAGGCACGATCGCGCTGTGGTACCGGCCTGATTTCTTTTACAATTACAACTCCGTGTTCGACAATTCCGTCAATCAAGACTGGTGGGAGATGTGGATTTACAGCGACGGGCGCTTGACGTTCCGCGTGAAGAACGACGGCTCCGGCCAGATGTTTTATGACCTCGACAACCTGAGCGGCTCAAACCACTGGTATCACATTGCGCTGACTTGGGACCGTACGGCGGCGCGAACGGTGCTGTACATCAACGGCGTTGTCTGCGGCACGGGCGCTATCACCAGTTGGGAGACGCCCGGGGCCGAGTTCTATATCGGCGGCGGCAAGGCCGGGAACAACAAGGGCAGAGGCTGGGTTGATGATGTGCGCGTATACGACACCGTGCTCACCGAAGCGCAGGTGC
>DUPH01000097.1 GCA_012838435.1 Lentisphaerota bacterium
AACTCCAGCACCTCGCACGCCGCCGCCAGCGCCGCCTGATCCACCGTCTCGGTCTCCGGCCGCATTTCGGGCGACCAGAGCTGGATGCGGTTCATCGCGCCGATCATCACCACCTTGCTGCTCAGGCCGGCGAAGGCCAGCAACCGATCCTTGATGCGGATCCGTCCCTGTACGTCCAACACCGCCTGCTCGGCGTTCTCACCGAACACCCTCAGTGCCTCGTGCGCGCGCTTGTCGAAGAGCGGCCGCTGCCGCAATTTCTCAAGCCGCCCCTCCATCTCCGCCGGAGGGATCAGGTTCAGACACCGCTCGTTCGGGTCGGGAAACACATACACATGCGCCGGTGATCCCATCAGGTCGCGCCAGCCCGCAGGCACGGTCAGCCGTTTCTTGGGGTCCAAAGCATGGTCAAACCGCCCGACCAGCAAGCCCGGTCCGGCAGTCGCCGCCATACTCTGTCCATCATTAGAAACCATACCTTGACCTTTTGTGACACCATTCAACACTTTCCCCCACCACAAGTCAATACCAAATCTAGCTTTCACATGTTTTGGTTATTCTTCGCAACCCCTTGGAAATCAATATATTACATAAATTCTGGCGAGCCACCAGCAGAAAAAATAACCCCAAAAAGCCCCTAACCGGCGTTTTTGTCCCCGCCGTACGGGACGGCGGAGGCACCAGTTCGTTAGTGCATTAGTTGAGAGTTGAACGTTGAGAGTTCAAATTTTTTACTTCGCGCTTGTGGGCGAGTCTACAGGCTTGAACTGGTAGATGTTGCGGAGGATGAGGTCAGCGGCGGGTTCGCCGCCGGAGAGATCAAGCCTGAGGGTGTTGAGGACAATCCATCCCTTGCCGACGCGATAAGCTCCGAGTTGCACCCCGATTTCACATTCGGTGTGGTCGCGCCCGCCGCAACCGACGAAAGCGCTCAGGACAGCCGTCACATCAGGCTTGGCGCCGTCAAGGTAGACATGACACCCCCAAGCATGCTGGTAGAAGTCCGTGTCCATTAGCCCGCCCCGCGGCAAATCCGCCGTGAGCGGCGAATCGAGCACGATCGAATCGGTGTGGTAGAGCCAGTTGCTCGCGCGCTTGAGCCGTCCCGCCACAAATGGCATCCTTCGCGGCTGCCCCGTGCCCATCTTCGTCGAAATCGCTTCCGGCTGCAGAAGGACCACTTTGACACCCTGATGCGCCGCCGCCACGAGCCGGTCGATCTTCTCGTCCGGCAGGTTCACCCAGCCAACGAACAGTACGCCTTCGGACGGGAGATGGTCGAAATCGACATCAATGACCCGCATGCCGACGCGCCTGAAGAAACCGATGATATTCGGATGTACGCCGCTCACGGTGTAAGCGACCTTGTCTTTCAACGCGCCGAACGCGTCGGGGTCGGTCAGGGTGAAGGCCAGCGTTCCGCAATCGGCGTGTGCGCCTTCGAGAATCTCCGCCCCGACGCGGTAGCTACCGGGACGCCAGCCGGCCGTGTCGACCTCGCCCGCAAAGAGCGTCTTCACCGGCAACCGCTGTCCGTCCGCCGCGAGTTCGACGCGATGCGTCATCTCCCGGTGCCAAACAACACCATCCGTGCCCGTGATGCGCAACACGACCGGATAATCGACGCCCTCTTTCAACACACCGAAATCAGAAATTGCGACATCGAGCGGAAACTTCGCGCCCGCGTAGAGCGACAGGTTTGTGGACGATACGCAAAAACGCAAATCAGCGAGCTGTTCCTCGAGCATGTCCGCCATGCCGCGCTTCAGCCCCCCGCCCGTCTCCAGAAGCCCCTCGCCGTAATAGTTGAGATCCTGTGCCATGGTGATCGAGTAGCCGTTCACCTTCGGGCAGCGCCGGATCATCGTCGTGAGCGCCGCGCGTTTGCCGGCGCTCAGCGCCTCTGAATCTTTGATCATCTCCTCCGGCGTCGGCCAGATCCGGTAGAGCCCGTACTTGTCGAAGGCGCTACGGAGCGCTTTCACCTGACGCTCAATTATCGGATAGGTGAACAGCTTGCGACCGTGACCGGTCTGCGCCACCCGAAGGTACCCCTCAAGCACGTTCGCCATCGATCCATAGCCCGACTCGGAGATAAACGCCGCCCGCCGGTTGGTCTTTGTGAGATGATCGAAAAGCCGCCACTCGACTTCGTTCAACGGCAGGTCGGGATAGAGGTGGATGTCGCCACGACCAGGGCGGTTGCTGATGCCCTCCTGTGGTGTCTTGATCGGCTCTGGCGGCGCGTCCGGCGCTTCATCGCCCATCCACGCGTCCCAGTGCACCGAGCCCGGATTCGAGGCCGATGCAATATCGCGCTTCGCGTCCCAACGCCCCGAATGGTACATGAAAAGGAGGCCGGGCGCGAGCTGGCGGAGTTCCGGTAGCATGTCGCGAGCGGTTTCATTAAAGACGATCTTGTTCGTCACGTTCTCCGTCTCGTTCAAGAGTCCGAACATCGTCAGCGATGGATGGTTGCGGTCGCGGCGCACGAGTTCCTTCACCGACTCGCGGAAGAGACGCGCCGTGTCCCGGCCCTCCACCTTGAGCCAAGCCATCGGATGCTCCTGGTACATCATGAGGCCGATCTCGTCGCACATGTCAAGCACTTCGGGATATGCCGGACAGTTGATGAAGCGGATCGCGTTGAGTCCGCTAACCTTGAGGAAGAGAAGCGTCCGATACATCGCGGCAAGGTTCACGGGGATATCGATCGCACTGGGATGCTCCGACGCCATGTGCGTACATTTGAGGAAGATGCGGCGGCCGTTGAGTACGAAGTATCCCGAGTCGTCCACCCGCAGGTCACGGAAGGCGCTGCGCACTCCGAGTTCCTCGCCGCCGGTGCGGACCGTCACGTCATAGAACGAGGGGGCGTCCGGCGACCACAACTTGAATCCGGGCACTTTCACCGTTTCCGGCAGATTTACCGTTCCCCGGCCTGCCGGAACCGTCACCCGCTGGCGGGACGCCGCGACGACGGCGTCTTGCTTGTGCTCACGCACCTCGACCGTCACGTCGACATCTCGTGCCCGAACCGCATCAAACTCGAGCTCACCCGCAATCGCACCGCTCTTCCAGTCCGGGCGCAGGAACACGCAGACAAGGGCAACGTCGTCATGGCGTCGCAACGTGGGCACACGCTGAATGCGCGGGAACGTCTTCCAAACCGGCATCTGATGGGAGTCGTTCCCATCAATGCGGAAATTGTGGTCCGGGCAGAGCACATTGAGTACGAGCAGGTTCTTCGCGCCGCTTCTGAGCGCGCCCGAGACGTCGAAAAAGAAATCACCGTAGGAACCGCGATGTTCGCCGAGCTTCTCGCCGTTGAGCCAGGCCCTGCAGAGATAGGTGACACCGCCAAGTTCGAGAAACACGCGCTCTCCTGCGGTGAAGTTGGAAACGAACTCACGGTAAAGCCAAACCTCTCGGCAATCGGGAGCGACATCCGCCGTACAATAGGGCACGGTTGCCTCGACAGCCCCGTCCGGCACACTGCGCTCCCAACCATTGGTCGCGCCGACATGTTCGTAGTCGTACGCAAGCCGCCAGCCATCGGCAAACCGTAACGCGGGGCTCCCGAAAGCGAAGGCTGCGGCAAGACCTGCCGCCCAAACGACAATCGCCATCCTTGTCATCGTTGTCCCCCTATCTTTTCCGTGCGTTGGCCAGCAGAATGGCACCTGCGGGGGATGTCTTTTCGATCGGCAGCGTCGAAACAATCAACAGACCCTTGCCATGCTTGAACGTAGCCAGATTGAACGACCGGTTGTAGACAGGCGGACCACCTACGTTGAAGTTGACCGACGCAAAGGAGACGGGCTCCGTATCCGTCGTGAAACCGTAAAACGGAAAACAGTCCGTGTAAAAATCCCAGTCGAGGAACCCCGTCTTCAATCCCTGCGTGAGCGGATCGGGCACCATGATCGTGTCATCATGGTAGAGCCAGTGATTCCGGGGCGTGACCACGAGGTTGGCAAGCGGAAGGAATGCAGGAGGCTTGCTGCCCCACTTCTCGAGATGGACAAGTCCCGTCGCGCCTGCCTCGATGCGTGCCATCGCGGCCTTGCCCTGCTCCTCGTCGACGCGGCCGAGTTCAAAGAAATCGCCTCGCGGCTTCTCTTCGACCGGACGCGCCGTCACGTAGAACCCCTTCTCGAAGGCCGCAGCATAACCGCCATGGTTAAGGTAAGCCCTCAGCATGTACGCGCCTTGGGGGAGATCAACCTCGGCCCGGAACCGCGCGACAGGGTATGCGACGGCGCGCAGACCATCCTTGTCCTTCTGCGGCACGGTAAAGGGCGCAACCGGTGACCGCCACTTTACCTCGCCGTTCGTGTCCACGAGCGCAAACGTTGCCTCGTACGTCCCGTCGCGCAGCGCCTCAAAGTCGGCCAGCACAGCCTCAAACTCCACCGCGTCCCCCGCGAAATAGTTCCCCTTGGACAAGAACAGACACCAGCGCAGATCGCTCCAGCCATCGCGGAACACATCAAAGTTTTCGTCCTTGATGCGACGGAAGAGCGACATGGGGCCCTCGCCGCAGAGCGCATGGTCGAGCGCGCCTGTGAGATTAAAGCCCACGAAGCGTGGATTCGAACGCACGAGATCGAATCCTTCACGGCGGCTGCGCGCGTTCATGCGCTCGGACGCCCTCAAGAAATCAACGGGGTCGGCGAAGAACCGCCCGAGCCCCAGCTTCTCCCAGTCTTCGAGATACCTCCTGCGGATCTCAGCCATCAGCGCGTGGTCGGGCGCGGTTGCGGGAATGCCGCGACGTTCGAACTCATGACAGTGGTCGATCACGTCCAGCAGCGAACCGACACCGTATTCAGAGAAGAAGGCCGGCTTCGCGTGGGCGCTCCATGTGCGGATCTTGCGCACCTGATCCGGGTTGTGCGGATAGCCGGGGTAGAAGTGGAGGTCGCCGCAGGCGGGCTTGAGCCCGATGTCGCCGGGGGACGGCGCGTCGTTGTTGGCGCGATTGCCGTCTTCGCCCCACACGCACTCCCATTCCATGCTGCCGGGATTGGACGCGGAACCCACACCCCAGTCCGGCCCCGGTTGCCCTTCGAACTGGTATTGCCAGCTTGCTTTCTGGCCCTTCGGCAGCTTCGGCCAGAGATCCCAGCGCCCGGAGCTGAAGATCCAGAGGCGCGTGGGATCGAGTGCCCGCATTTCAGGGAGCATCGTGCGCGCGGCTTCGATCGAGTCGCCCTGTCGCATCTCGTTGATCGCACCCCAGATGGTGATCGACGGATGGTTGCGGTCACGCTTCAATTCGCAACGCATGGACTCGAGGAAGCGTTGCTTCGCGTGAGGCGAATCGGCGAGACACCACGAGGCATAAGTTTCCTGATAGACCATCAGGCCGAGCCGGTCGCAGTAATCAAGTTGGCGCGGCGTGGCTTGTGTGGCAATGAAACGCACGCAGTTGTACCCCATCGCCTTCATGTTCTGGAAGTCGCGATACTCAAGCTCGGGCGTGGCGGCATCCACCACAGAAAGACCGCCCGGCATGTGGTTCCCGGTATGAGCGCTTTTGAGGAAGATCCGTTTCCCGTTGAGTGTGAACCACCCATTCACGAGGCGGAAATCACGGAATCCGAAACGCGTCGCGTAGCCATTGACCGCAAGCGTGTAGACGTTCGGCGTATCGATACTCCAGAGCTTGAAGCCCGGCACATCAAACGTCTCTTCAAACAGGGTGTCTCCAGACGGCAGCTCGCGCGGGCGCATCACAGTGCAGACAGGGTTCGGCGCGTCGTCAGTGTATACGACGAAGGTAATATCTCTCTTGCATGGCGCGCCTGAGTCATTGCGCACCGTCGTTTCAACCGTGACGCGACCGGTTTTCCAATCCGCTTTCACGAAGGCATCGGTCACGCGCACCGCAGGAACAACCTCAAGCGAAACGGGAAGCATAATGCCACCCGTGTTGTAACACCAGCCGGGCCTAAACTCCATCTTGTCGTGCTTGTTGCGGTGAGGAATCGTCTTGCACGTAAAGCCCTCGATCATCTCCTCGCCGGGATTGATCACACGCACGGCGAGCAGGGTGTCTTCTTTGAGCGTATCCGTCACATCAAATGCGAACGGGCTTTCCGCGCCTTCGTGACTTCCGATCTTCTGTCCGTCCAGATAGACATCGCAGAAATAGTCGACCGCGCCAAAGCGGAGCATCACGCGCTCCTGCGCTCCGGCTTTCGGACGCGCGACACGCCGGTAGTACCATGCCACGCCGCAGTCGTACGGATAAACCTGCTGGATGACGCCCGGAACCGGCACCGGCTTCGCGTTGTCCCGCACGGCCGCCGCCCAGCCGTTCGTCTTGCCGCAGTTGCCTGGATCAAGCGCGAGCATCCACCCGCCGTCCAACTCGATCGCATTCACGGCTCCCGCAGCCAACAAGGCCGCGACGCAAACCATTGTCTTCCGTCGCATTCTTTTCTCCTTTATTTCCCGAAAGCGCGATCGGCGAAGTCGAGCATCCACTGCCAGTCGTACCCGGAAATGCCGTGGTCTTCGCTGCGGCGCACATAGCCAAAAGAGTCGCCGATTGCGGAAAGGTCGTAATTGTCCGGATACGGGACATCGGGCATCGTGCCTTTGCCGAGGAACTTCCAGACTGGCGCGGCGGCCTTGCACGCGAGGTACTCGCCCTCTGTGTCCATCCACCTCGACGTGTCGAACCCCTCGATTAAAAGCGCCCGCGGTGCCACACAGGCCAGCAGCATGTGCTGGTCGAAGGTCAACAGCTTCGCGGGATCGGGCGCGTACTTGTCATAGGCGCGGCAATACCAGTGGGTAAAGGCATGGATTTCAGTGTTGACGTTCTCGCCGTAGTTGCGCTTGGCAAGAGGTGCGCCGCCGCCACCGGTCTGGTTGGGCACGCAAACAGCAAAGCGCTCGTCACGAGCGGCCGCAAGCAACGCAGCCTTACCGAGCCGCGAGCAACCGGTGACGACACTCCGCTTCGCGTCGATTTCCGGGACGCGCTCGGCGAGATCGAGCCCGCGCGAAAGCGCCCAAGCCCACGCCCCGAGCGCGGTGATATTGTCCGTACGGCTCTCGTCGCGCTTGCCCCAAAGATCGAAGACGCCGGTATAGGCAAACGTCTTCTGCTCGTAGGGGGGCTTTTGGTTGTAGCCCGGATCAGGCGAAACTTCGCAGTAGCACGCGCTCATCGCCGCGTAGCCGCGCGCGAGGATCATCGCAAGCGGGAAGATGCTGTCGGAGTTCGCGTCCTGCATCATGCCGCGCGTGCGTTCTGAAGAGCGGTTTCCGTCGGTGTGTTTTCCAGCGCGGGTCCAGCCCGTCTGCACCGGAATGTCGTTGTCGCAGACAAGCTCGTGGTTGCCGCGATAGTTGAGAAAACTGACGACCGGCACCGGCTTCTTGGCCCAGCGCGGGATCCAGAGGATCCAGTTGATGCAAGGCCCCGTGCGGTCCGCCTTGAAATACATCTTGTACTGACGGCGTATCGCAAATCCCGCCGCCGTGACCTTTTCGTTGACGAGATCGGTGATGAGCGCCTCGGGCTTTGGCGGCTCAACGCCGTACATCTCCTTCGCGAAAATCTCCAGTATCTCCTCGCGGCGCACGCGCCAGTCGGCCTGGCTTTTGACCTTGCGTCCATCGACGAACGTCAAAGGGTCCTCAAGCGTGTACGGAGCGATGCGGCTCTCGTCGTAATTGACGAGCACCTTGACGCCGTTGTAATCGTTGGTCACCACCAACTTCGCTGCATGGACGGTAAACGCCGCAAGCACCGCACAAACCGCCGCAGTCACTCGAATCACCTTCATAGCATCTCTCCTTTACTCGTTTGGTGCCAATTGTATCAAATACCACCCTAAACTCATAGTCCGTGAGGCTATGCACTCATAAGCGCACTAACCGGTTGCCAAAGCGGCCTTGACCTTGCACCGAGCGGGTGTTACCATTTCGACAAATGGGTAATACCGTTCGGAGGAGACCATGATTACTGTCACACTTAAGATGCCTCAGTCGCTCGTGAGCAAGCTGAATGTCATCGCTGAGAAGCACCAGACGTCACGCTCGGAACTGATCCGAACAGCCGTGCTCAAGTACATCGATGCAGACCAGTCAAAGGCCGCTGAACCGTCAGCCTACGATTGTATTAGGGAGTTTTCCGGCACAGTGGAGGGGCCGTGCGATCTGTCGTCTCATGCCCGCCACATGGAGGGATACGGGAGATGAAGCCGCCGATCATCATCGATGCCGGCCCCCTCGTGGCGCTCATCAATGCCCGCGACACCTATCATGCGTGGACAGTGGAACAGCTCAAGCAGGCGTCGGGACCCCTGCTCACCTGCGAGGCCGCGCTTTCCGAAGCCATCTTTCTTCTGCGTACAACATCCGGGGGTGTCTCGCAAATAGGAGGGATGCTGAGATCCGGCGGACTCAAGTGTAACTTCTGCCTGAGCGACGAAATCGTGCCCGTGTGTGACCTCCTTCGGAAGTATGCCGATGTCCCCATGTCGCTGGCGGATGCCTGCCTCGTTAGGATGTCTGAGCTTTTCCCGAAGCACCGGGTTATGTCCCTTGACAGCGATTTCCACGTCTACCGCCGCAACCGGCAGCAGGCGGTTCCGCTTCTGACGCCGCTTTGATGCGGATGGGGCGGAAAGCGGTGCCGCGACCCGCGCACAGCACGGCTCTTGTCACCGCACTCCAGATTTTGAGCGTGAAAATTGGAGTGCGGCGGCAAGCGGTATCCCGCGCGACGCCGCTTTTTCGGCGTTCGGCGTTCAGCGTTCGGCGTTCGGCGTTCAGTCGTCTTGTCCCTTCGTTGCTCTCAACTCGACCAACCGTAGAAGCACCAAATCGTCTGCGCGTTTTTCGGCGGCCTTGATTGCCGTGTTTATTGATGCCGCATCGAGTTTTTCCCCATTCCGGTCGTTGAGCAAAAACCAGACAACACGTCTGCGCCCCAGTAATATCGCCACATCCAAAGCTGTGTCTCCCGTTTTAGGGTTGCGGGCGTTTATGTCCGCCCCCTCCGTCAGCAAACGCTTGATCGCTGAGATACAGTCATCGTCTGAAAACACCACCTCATGACGTATCGGCGGGTATCCCGACTTACCGTGTCTTTGAATATGGCCAGTGGTGACGACAACACGCCAGATTCTCAAATCACTTCCCTTGTTGTCTTCTTGCGAGAGCGTGTACAACAATTCGGCCTTGCGTTCCAGCGTGAAAAGGGAACTGTCGTATCGCTCCACCTTAGATTTGTCTACGGCATCCGCACTTTCGTCAGCGTCTTTTCCCGGTGTTGTCGCATGATGCCTATGGTTTTCAGATACGGTTGGGACGTCCTGTTTCTTTTGGCATGACGCGCAACCGCTACCATAGACGATTACCGACAACACCAGGAAAAGAGACTTCTTGGCCGTCAGCGATAATAACATTGCATAAACCCTGTTCCGCACGGTCAGCGGACGTAGAACAGGAGACCGGTGCTGCGGAAGCGTGCCGTCACGACGCCGTTCGCGTCACACACGAACTCTGCCGTCCGACTGGCGCCGAGGTTCTCCGCCTTCCACGCCATCCCCGTGAAGGAGGAACCCGCGCCGATCTTCGCGACGACGGCGCTGCCGCCCGACGGGACGGGATCATCGCTCGCGCGTCCGAAGTCGGCGACCACCTGCGTAGCCGTGAGATCCGCGAACGTGAGGCCGTCCGTCGCTTCCGCATCGACATCGAGCGTCAAGATGCCGAACGACCCTGCGAGCGTACCCACGCCGGAGAAACGGCTGGCAGCGTCCGTCGTGCCCGCAACACACTTGACCGTACCTTCAGCGATCTCGAAGCCGCCACCGTTCGCGACCTTCACCGTGGATGACGTCAACTCCGAGTAGACGGGTAAATCTTTCACCATCGCCACGTTCAGGTCGTTCGTGAAGACGAGCGTGCCCGCCCCGGTTTTCGTGAAGCGTCCCGTGCCGCGCAACGGAATCGCAAGGGTATGGGTGACACCCGCCGCTGTGATAAGCTCGCCGCCGCCCGCATCGGCGCGGAAGCAGGTCGTCGCGGGGTTCACCACCGTCGAGATGCCGTCGTTCAGCGTGAACTGCGCGTAACCGCCGTCAAACGCGACCGCCGCCGCAGTGCTGCCGTTCTGCGCGAGGAAGCGATGCACCTTCACGCCACCGCCGCTTGCAAGGACCAGATCGCCCGCAGCGTTACCACCCAGATAGAGATTCTGCGGAGTGCCCACCTCGATGCGCCCGCCGTCCTCCACGCGCACGTCAAGGTTGCGATCGAAATACACGCCGCCCGCCTGCGTGCTGGTAACGCGGCGCATCAGGCCGCCCTGACCGATGCGGATCACCGGCGCCATGCCGCTGGCATTCGGAGCCCTGAACTGCCAAGTGATATCCAGCGTGCTGTTCGTGATCGCGAGCGTTGTCTGCGGCGTGTCGGTGTTGCCGCTCTGCTTGCTGTAGCCGATGTCGAGTCCATTCGCCGTAAGATGCGCGTTATCGAGGATCAGTTTCGCGGCGGGACACCCCTGCTTGATCTGCACATCCACCAGCATGTGGTAGCCGCTGCCGCTGCCCACGACATAGGCGACATCTTTCAGATAAAGTTCCGGTGCGACCGTAGTGTTCCAGCCGCTGCCGCCGAGGGAGCAGTGATGTTCCTGCTTCACGGTGGAGACGTCCTTGCCTTGCCCCTGGACAAGCACCTTGCCGTCCAGCATCGAGAACTGTCCCACGCCATCCCAGCTTGTAACCTCACCGTTCGACGGCGCGAACGTGCCGTTCACATCTTGGTTAACACTGCGCCCCTCCGCGCCACGCACGGAGAGGGTGGTAGTGCCGCTGGGCACATTGAGCGTGAGTGTACCCGCCCCCGTCTTCACGATACCGCCGCCGGCCGTATTTGCGTAACTGACTTTCAGGTCGTCAAACGTGAGGTCGCCCACGATGTCCAGCACCGCGCAGTATTCTCCCGCGATGCGTAGCGGACGCGTAAGGGACGTCGCCTCGCCCGTATAGCGGAAGGTGCAGTTGCTGATCGTGATCGCGGACGCGCTGGCGGAGTGCGCGCCGAGCGCCGCCGCCGAGGTAAACGCCGTCACGCCGCGGTTGAACTTCCAGTCGCCGGACATCGTGACTTTGTTCGTACCGGCCAGCGTGAGCGTGCCGGAACCGTCCTTCACCAGAGTCGAGGAGTTGCGCACGGGCGCGGATACCGTGAGCGAACTGCCCGCGACCACGGAGACGCCGTCCGCCACATAGAGCGCATCGTCGCCCGAGAGCGTGACGGGAACCGCCGCCTGCACGGCGAGCGAGCCCACTGCACCCACAGCGTCCATCGTGATCGCGGCGTCCGAAACCACCGTTGCTACGTCGTTGTGCGTAGGCACGCCTGTGGGCGTCCAGTTGCCGGAGAGTCCCCAAACGCCTGTATCGACGTTCCAGGTGTACGCGCTGGAGGTCGCCGACGTCACCGTCACGAACAGGGTCCGGCCGTCCCCGCTCTGCGTGAACGTATAGCTTTTGCCCTTCTCGGGATTGCCCACCACAATCTGCGCGAGCTGATCCGCAGTGAGTGCCGTATCGAGCGCAAGGACCGTGTGCGCATCGTCGAGCGTGTAGTCCGACGGCAGATCGATTATCAGAGATCCTGTGAAGGCAATCGAGTCAGCCGTAATGGACGCCGAGGCGTCCAAAAGCACAAGACGTGCGCCCTCGG
>DUPH01000098.1 GCA_012838435.1 Lentisphaerota bacterium
ACGGTCGTGCTCGACGACGATACGATCCTCGCTTCGCCGCTGGAGATCCCCGCCGGTGACGGCGTCGTGACGTTCACCGTGCCCGACGGCGCGGCGGCGGTCTATGCGAATCCCGGCACGTCTGCCGCGCCTGAAGGCTCGCGGACGCTGGTCAAGGCAGGCGACGGCACGCTCTCGTGGACAGGCGGCGATGCGGGATTGACAGCGTTGACCGCATCCGGCGGCACACTCGCCCTGCGCGCCTCGAACCTGCTCTCGCGGGCGGCGATCTGGGTAGATCCCTCCGACGCAACAACGGTGACAACGGATGATTCCGATGGCACGCTGCGCGTCACTGAGCTGCGCAACAAGGGGCGCACGGGGGGTGCGTTCGTGCGGGGTGCCGCTTACGGGGCGGAGGGCAGCATGTGCGCCGCCCCCGCTTATTTGGCCACCGGCATCAACGGTCTTGCCACGTTGAGCTTCGACGGCAACACCGCGCTTGCCACGCGCGCCTTTACGAACCGGCCGGACACGGTGCGATCGCTCTTTGTTTTTTGCGTGTTCTCGCGAGACAGGGCATATGAAAAAACAACGCCCTACGGCCCGTGGAATGGCCCTTTCTCATTTTCAAGTGCAGTGAACTCAGGCATAGACACCGACTACACAACAGGATTTTGCGTGTATGAGCATCATACTGACAGCACCATCAGATTCCTCATCCGAGGGTGCGGAAGCGGCAATGTGGATATGAACTCGGCCAACCTCGTACAGAACGAGCCCTACCTGTTCGTAGCCCTGCAACGAGCCGGCGGAGGCTATTACGGGTTGGAATGCGCGGCGGACAACAGCACCTCGTTGCCTGGCAACCGTTTCCAGGACGGCGGATCGTTTTCCGTTCCGCCGCTTGCCGTTGACATCGTCCTGTTGGGCGGGCGGCTGGGCTCCTACGGACGCGCCCTTTGGACTGCCAAGGACAACACGGCAAACCGCATGTGGTTCGGGCGGATGGGCGAATTCATCATGTTCGACAGTGACCTTGCACAACAGGATCAGGATCTTCTGCTCTCCTACCTACGGAAGAAGTGGCTGAATAAGGGTGACGGCAGCACAACACCGCCTGCTTGTCTGGCCGGCGTAACACCGTCGGCCCCCGCCTTGGCCGCAGCCGCACTTTCAGTGAAGGGCGGCGCAATGCTGGAGCACGCCGCCCCGACGCAAACACTCGGCGCGCTTGATCTGGAGGATGGCGCGACGCTCGCACAGAAACCGGGGGCGGCGTCCCCACTGTTCACTGTGCTTGGTGCAGCGACGTTATCCGGCGCATTAACGCTGGACGTCGATCCTGAACCGACCGAATCGATGCGGCTCTTCACCTACGAGACGTTGCTAGATTCGTCATCCTGGACAATTACCGGCGGGAACTCAGGGGTTCTGTCAGTCGGTAGCCGCCCTGAAACAAGCGCCTACTGGCTCAAGGTCACTTCTGGTACCATGGTCATCGTCCGTTAAACAAGAGGAAGTTTTTTGTGAACACCTGTATTTCTGAAAGAACCGTCGCACTGCTGCTCGCAACCTGTTGTATGTCGAGTTTCGTATCCGCATCTCCGAGTGGCGATCGCCCCGACGAACGGCACGCTTGGGCCGTGCATGATGCACATCGCCCGAACCCCCCGAAGATCACCGCTGAGGAGGGCCGTCCGCCCTCTGATGCGATCGTCCTTTTTGACGGCACGGCCGAATCGGTGGCCAAACATTGGCGCGATGCGTCGGGCGGCCCCTCGAAGTGGACAGTCAAGGACGGACTCTTCATCTGTACCCCTCGTTCCGGTGGCGCTTTCACACGGGAGGAGTTTGGGGCCTGTCAGTTGCATCTCGAATGGCTGTCGCCTGTGGGAGATCCCGGGCTCGGGAACTCCGGCGCGATCCTCATGAGTTGTTACGAAGTTCAGATACTGAATTCCGACTTCACCGACCTCACGTACAAAGACCGCCGCCGTGCGAACTACGCGGATGGTCAAGCGGGCGCGATTTACGGTCAAAGTCCCCCGCTCGTCAATCCCGCCCGCCCTACCGGTGTGTGGCAGACATACGACATCATTTTCCATCCGCCGCTGTGGGACGGCGACCAATTAATCGATCCGG
>DUPH01000099.1 GCA_012838435.1 Lentisphaerota bacterium
CGTTCGGTGCGAGTGCGGACGGGGAAGCGCGTCGTGCCATCCGTGAGGTAGCAAGCGTTGGTGCCGTCGGCAAAACGCCAGCGGATGTTTTTGGGGAAGACAAATTGCAGCGACGCCTCGCCGGCATCGAGGTCGTGCCCCGCGAAGGTCCAAGACGGTAGCGAAAGCTCAATCGCGCCTTTGTCCGGAACGACGTCATCATAGACCGCGAAGAAGGGGCGCGGTTTTCCGGGAAGCGTCGCGGGGTCGCGCAGCACGGCGACCAGTGCATCGCCGCGAAGCTCCACAGCGAGTGTGTCGGGAAGTTCAGCGAGAATTTCCCGGCTTGTCCGTTGGAGAAGTGCGGCATCACTACTGAAGAAGAACGGCCGGTTCTTCGTGAGACGGCACGTATCGAGGGCGAACGAGACCTTCTTCATCCAGGCCGGCGGATGGTCGATGCGCATGGGTTCGGCACCGAGAACGATACGTGTGCCTTTGGCCATCGTGACGCCGGTGAAAATTGGCTGACCGTTTTCACAGAGGGGAACGAAGCCGCCTTCGAGGATCGCGAGCCCGCCGGTAGGTGCCTTGCCGAAGCGGAGCGTTCCCTTGCCCGTCTTGACGACCGCGACGCCGTCGTCCGAGGTGAAGGCGGTGAGGTCGGCCATTGCGTCTTGCGCCACGTCGACATGCAGCTTCGAGCCGGCGGTGATGACGGCCTTGTCCACGTCGAAGGTTGTGGATTTCACGGCGTCGATGCGACCGCCCTTGAGCTCGACCGAGAGCTTCATCTTGTGGCCGTTCTTCGCCACGGGGCCGCCGAGCACCAAGACACCCGTCGGTTCGAGCACGATTGTCATGGCGGGACTCCACTGCGATTCGCGTACGTCGAAGCCCGTCGGCAGCATCGCCTTGCCGGCCACGACGAGCCGATGCCCTTGCTGGGCTTCGCCGAAGGCGAGGGTGGCGGGTCCGAGAAACGTGCCACCCTCGTCCACATCCACGGCGAGACCGAAGGTTTGCACGTTGACATCCGTCAGGTCAAAGGTGGCACCGCGCCGCACGCGGACTTCAAACGGGGAGCCGCCTTGAAAGCCGGGCTTGAACCATGCGCCGGGCGCGATACGAAATGTGGCACCGGGCGCGATCTCGACAAAACCGCCGTGGATGATACCGCTCTGCTGCACGACAAGCGTGCCGTTGGAAACAACGATTGACTGCCACCAACTCGCGCCGTGTGTCCAGCGTCCCACGGTATGCGTCTTGCCGCCGAGGTCGAGCCACAGCTTGCCACGGTCGGTCAGTTGGTCCTCGGGACCCGGGATACGGGTGGCGGGGGCGTTCGTCAGGTTCTTGCTGGTCACCGTCCACGCCTTCGGGTCACCAAAGCGCGTCACGCCTCCATCCACGCGGACAGGGGTGTAGACGTCCATGGCAAAGGCCGAGAACGCGAGACAGGCGAACAGCACCGCCAGGACGGCATGTTGGAACTTTATCAAGGGCACCTTCTTTAGGGGAGACGATGTTCAGTGATGTGAGTGCAGTATACTAACGCGGGCGGAGCCCGCAACCCAAATTCTTACCACGAAAAGGCACAGCACTGCTTTTTCGTTTGAAGGCTCTTGCAAAACTCTTTGCTTGCAGATGTGGCACGGGCATCTTGCCCGTGTTTTATGGGCGGGACGCCCATGCCACGTGCTCGCGGGATTTTGCGGCGACCTTGACGCCAAGTATGATTAAAGTGCAAAATAGACGCCTGTTGTTGTAGGACTCGGTATGTTTCGGAATCGGCCTGGCACGGGGAAGACGGGGGAGCTGTCCGTTCCTCCGCTGTTTGGGATTCAGCTTTGAGTCCAAGGAGAGATAGAGCGCTATGATCACGATGAGAAACTCGCTTTTCGCATTCGCCGCGCTGTGTTCCGTTCATGCGCTGGCTGCGGTCACGATGTCCAAGGTTGCCGAATACGATTTCGCCGTGGATGGGTGCGGCGGTATCGCCTACGCTGGTGGGAACCAGTTCTATGTTCTTCGTGATCACGGTGCCAACGGATATGCCGAACTCTATCCGCTGACAATCGGCTACAACGCGTCTTCCGGCGCGATTACCTCGCAGACGCTTGGGACCGCCGTACAGC
>DUPH01000100.1 GCA_012838435.1 Lentisphaerota bacterium
CGCACCGTCCGTATCGTGCCCCTCACCTCGGATGCCGCCACCGGGCTCTCGACCTCCAAGACCTACTCGCACCTCATCGACTTCGGCAACCAGTCCCCCGCCACCATCAACGGCGTGACCTTCACCAAGGGCGCAGCCAACGGTACCGGCACCGATTACTCCGGTTTCCCCAACGGCAACGGCTATGCCAACTGGAACGAATGGACCAACTCGCTCCCGCCCGAAACGTGCTCAGGCCTCCTCTCGCTGCTCTACGACATGAACTACAACAGCAACTGGACTGGCCAGCTCACCGGGCTCACCCCCGGCGCCATTTACGAGATCACGCTCTATTTCCGTGCCTGGGACCCGCCGTCCTCGACCCAAGAGCGCCGTTGCGTCTATCAGTTCCATTCGAGCGCATCCTCCTTCCCGGACACCACCACGATTTACGCCAGCCAGCCCAACTCGGCCAACGCGATTGTCTACCGCTACATGGCCCCGGCCAACGGTACCCTCAAGATCGCCGTCAATGCGGTCGCGACCTCCGGCAACGTCCACAGCGGCTGTTTCGGCCTGTCGAACGAACGGCTCGCTACCGCAGCCACACCGCCTGCATCAGGCCTCATCGCCCTGAGCGGTCCGCTTAACATTTCTGCCGCCCTCATCGATAACGGTGCGCCCACCACATTGACCACGGCCGGCAATGATGAGATAACGCTCTCCGGACCGGTCTCTCAGACCGGCACAACCCGCCTCGACGCGCCCCTCGCGCTCGCGCCTGATGCGACGGTCACGCAGACGTTCAGCGGCCCCTTCGTAGGCAGTGCGCCCCTCACGCTCAACAATGCGGGACGTGTCATCCTCAGCGCTGCGAGCCCGACCTTCACCGGGCCGGTAACCGTCTCCAACGGCATCCTCGAGGTCGCCCACTCCCAGTCACTCGGCGGCGTCGCCCTGCCGTCCGTCACTGTCGCCGACGGCGGATCGCTGGCCATCGGACAGGCCCCCAACAATTCGATCGCCCTCGACAAGACCATCACGATCGCCGGCAGCGGTCCGGACGGACTCGGTGCCCTGCGCATGGACCATGATGCGCTCCAGTACAACGCCTTCAAGTCCATCGCGCTCGCCGACGACGCCGCGATCGGCGGTATCGGCCCCACCCCGCTCCCCTACAACGGCACCCGCGGCCGCTTCGATATCCGCAACGGGCTGTTCGATTTCGCCGGCCACTCGCTGAGCAAAGTCGGCTCCAGTTCGTTCATCCTCACCTCCACCCAGATCGCCGGCGTGACGCCCGACACCGCCATCGATGTCGAGGGCGGTATTCTCGGGATCGAGGCATCCACCGACCTCGGCGGCTCTGCCGTCAACACACTCACCGTCGCCGACGGCGCGGGCTTCGACTTCCACAATCTCGTTCCGCCCGTAAACTGGTCGCTCACCCTCGCCGACGGCGCACGCTTCACCGTCCGTTCCGGCACCACCAATCACAATACTTGGGCCGGGCCGGTCACACTGACAGGCGGCCAGGCCATCCTCGACGGACAAACGTCGTACGTGCACAACAACATCGCAGGCCAGATCTCCGGGGCAGGCGGACTCCTCAAGACCTACGGCGGCTACACCTACCTGCGCAATCCGGCCAACACCTACACCGGCCACACCACCGTCGACAACTCGCTGCTCCATGCCTACGCCCCCGGCTCCGTGCCGGGCGCGCCCGCTTCGCTGACAGTCTCCGGCACCGGCGAATTTGCCGTTCGCCACGCTGCCGACGGTTGGTCGCTCGCGCAGATCGAGGCACTCGCCGCCTCGGGTGCCTTCACGTCGCCCACCGCCTACCTCGGCATCGACACGGCTGAAGCCGATCTTACCTACACCGCCGACTGGCCCGCCTTCGGCCTCTCCAAGCTCGGGCCCTACGGCCTCTCGCTCACGGGCAACTGGCCCGTAAGCGGACCGGTACGCATCCACGACGGCACACTCGACCTGAACAGCTTCGATGGCGGCACCCTCGATCTCGGCCCTTACGGCGTGCAGGTCGGTGTTGACAACTGGGCCGCCTCTTGCGCCATGCTTCCGCTCTCCGGCAACACCGTTATCACCACGACCGATAACGGCTACAACCGCGCTCAGCCCGCCATCGGCGTCGGCACGCTCGGTTCTTCGCGCGGCGTCATGACGATCTCCGACAACGCCTTCATCCAAGGCCGCCTGCACGTCGGGCGCGACGGCACCTCAGTCGGCGTGGTCTACCAGACCGGCGGCGTTTTCCTCAATACCGGCGGGGCAGCCGCCGATGGACGTATCGGCGAATCGGGCTTCGGCTACTACGAGATCTCCGGTGGCGCACTCACCAACAAGGGCTACACACAGCTCTCGCACAACAGCAGCGCTTACGGCACGCTGCGCGTCAAAGGCGAAGGCCGCGTCGTCTTCAACTCCGGCAGTGTTCCCGCCCAAGGCACAGGCGGCGACAACCCTGCAGCCTACTACGGCGGCACCTTCGGTACCCGCGCCGGCTACGGCCACTTCCACCTCTCCGGCAACGGCACCATCGACACCGGCACCGCCAGCCTTGATCTCTGCATGTGGGATAGCGTCAACTGGTACAACAACGGATGGGGCTTCCTCACCATCGAGGAGAACGCCCGCGTTTCGGCCAACATCGTGACACTCGCCAATCGCAACAGTTCCCCGTTGGCGGCCGTCACCCTCAAGGGCGGCGTGCTCGATACCAAGTATCTGCGCAAAGGCGGCAACAACAATTCGGCCAACACCGCACGCGCCGCCATCAACTTCGACGGCGGCACCCTCTCCGTCCGCGAGTCCGGCTCGATCGTGCGTACCGGCGCGAACAACGTGCCCGCCACCCTGGCCGTCCATGCCGGCGGTGCAGTCATCGACACCCCCACTGGTGTCGGTGCCACGCTTGACCTTCCGCTGGAACCCGCCGGCATGGGGCTCTCCTACATCGAAGTCAATGCGCAAGGTTCCGGTTATATCGCACCGCCCGCCGTGCTCGTCACTGGTGGCGGCGGTGTCGGCGCGGTTGCCGAAGCCGTCCTCAATGACGGCGCGGTCACCGGATTCCGCATCCTCTCGCCCGGTACGGGCTACACTTCCGACCCCTCCGTCTCGCTCAATGGCGGCGGCCCGCTCACCGGTGCCAGCATCCGCAGGGCCACCCGCAGCATGCCCGATACGCTTGACGGCGGTCTCACCAAGACCGGCGACGGTACGCTTGCCCTCGCCGCTGTCAACACATACCGCGGCCCGACCACCCTTGCGGGCGGCACCCTCGTCTCCACTGTCGACGGTGCCCTGCCCGACGGTTCTGACCTCGTTTTCGCAGGCGGTACGTTGGTCCTCAACACCCCCCACACCAACCGCACGACGCACGTTACTGACGGCGGTTCGCTTGTTGGCGGTGCTTTGGCCACCTCGTCGCTCGTCAAGGACGGCGAAGGCTCCTTTGACCTCTCGACCCGCGTCACCCCGCGTGCCGAAGAGTTGGACGCTGTCATCCGCAACGCCAAAATCCCCGGCCTGCGCGAATACCGCCTCGACGGTGCCGCCGTCAACACGAACCCGGTGAGCACCGCCACATACGGCCCCACCGTCCAACTCTCCACCCGCGCCCTTTTCGGTTACGGCTGGTCCTCGAGCGGCGGCGCGACCGTCAACGGTGCCTGGTGGCCGGACAACTCCGTCTATGTCTACACCGGCTATCTCTGGAACCGGGAGTCGACGAACGTCACCTGGACATTCATGGAGAACATGGACGACACCTTCCTGTTGCGCATCGACGGCAACGTCATCCTCAACAAGGGCTTCACCACGATCCTGCCCTACCGTAATCAAGGCAATGCAGGCACGCACTGCACCGTTACCCTCTCCCCCGGCCCGCACGCCAT
This sequence comes from Lentisphaerota bacterium, assembly GCA_012838435.1. Classification (GTDB taxonomy): domain Bacteria; phylum Verrucomicrobiota; class Kiritimatiellia; order RFP12; family UBA1067; genus DUPH01. Next base: position 3,903 of record DUPH01000100.1, read on the forward strand.
CGAAATCCGCGCCGGCCAGGGCGGCGGCGGCGTCGGCGGCTACTGGACCAAGTCCGACGGCACGCGCCCGGTCTGGGGCATCGACCGCCTCGCGCGCCACGTCCCGAACGTGGAGTATTGCGAGTTTATCAGTGACCCCGGCGACGGCTCGCTCTTCACCGTCAACAATCCGTACGATGAGCTCGGCATCGCGTTCGAACCGGTCTCTACGGTCGTCCCGGAACTCCCTGCCGATGTGGCCGAAGGCGTGGGCGATCTCGCCAAGGGCTTCTCCATCATCTATGCGGGTTCGATTCCCACGGTCTCGGACACCATCTTGGACGACACCTTCTGGAGCGTGAAGAACCCCGACAGTTCCAACCGCTTCGACCGCGTGGCCTATGTCATGGTCCTCGAGCACGGCTCGTACGGCCGCCAGTGGGTCTGGGCCGCCTTCGAGCCGCCCTTCACCGACCGCACCAAGCTGGCCTTCCCGATCACCGACAAGCGGATGTGCTTCCAGACGCGCGTCAATCACCTGACCGTCCGCGCCAGCGCCAACGCCAATGTCACACCTGTGGACGACGTGAGTACCGGTAACATCGAGTGGTACCCGAACGACTACAACCATGCCCTCCCGACCGCCAACGCCTTCGACCGAGGTTATGTCGGTGACGGCACCAAGTATGACTTCGACGACCGGAACAGCGGCAGCGGCAACGGTTTCTATGGCAATGCCGCCGGTTACGGCTCCTTCCAAGTCCATAACTTCGGCCTGAACCAGACCCTCTTCGCGGTCAACCACTTCGGGCGGCCTAACTCCAAGCCCTGCATCGGCATCGGCAACAAGCCCAATGATTCCGCCAATCTCGACTGGACCTTCACCGAGAACGCCACCGATTACACCCGTCGCGACCTCTACATCCTCACGCGCGATGTCGCGCCCGTGGTTGAAGAAGCGGCGGCCCCCGACGTGCAGGTCAACGAAGGCACGCTGCGCCTCGTCGACGCCGGCGGTACGATGCCCGTACCGGCCGCCATCCGCGCCAAAGTCGGTGCCCTCGCCGACGGCTATGACATCGTCTACTACTCGCCGGTTTCCACGAAGGCTACTGACGCCTATAACGGCACGGCCTACACCATCGACAACTCCGCCGCGACCGCGCCCTTCGACCGCGTGGCTTACTATCTCGAAATCCGTAAGAAGGGCGAGAGTGAGTCGCAATGGGTCTGGGTCTCCTTCAACGCCCATACCCAAGACCGCACCAAACTCGGTTATCCCAACCGCAACGGTGCCACCTTCATGTGGCAGCAGAAAGTCTACAACATGGACGTGCGTTCCAACGTCGGCGCCGTCACCGATGTCGACGGCGTTAACACTGGCAACCTCGAGATCTGGCCCTCCAACTACGGGACCGGTCTCGGCCTCCCCGATATCGGCGGCAGTTCAAGCGCGTTTGACTTCAACGATAACGGTGGCAACAGCACCTCCATCGGACACGGCTCATTCCAGATCCACAACTGGGGTGCACAGCAGGTGCTCTTCTCCATCTCCCATTGCGGCAGTCGGGACAATGACCTCGGAGTGGGCATCGGCAACGATCCCAATCCGCCGGCCGACAAAACGACCGCCTACGACTACACCTGGACCTACAACGCCGGATTGTTCGACATCCGCGACCTCTACGTCTTTGTGCGGCCGGCAGCCAACCCCGACGACATCGGTCGCCTGCTCGCCGACGCAGACGTGAACCTCGCGGCCGGCGCGGTGCTCGATCTGAACGCCAGCACCCAGACTGTCCGCACCGTCACCGGCAGCGGCACAGTCTCGAACGGCGTGCTCGCCTCTGGCTCCGTCCTCAGCCCCGGCGGCGACGGCGCGGTCGGCACGCTCGCCTTCTCCAACGTCACCCTCGTCCCCGGCACGCAGTACCGCGCTGATCTGGGCGACCTTGTGGATGTCACCGGCGCGCTCGATATCAGCGGCGTGGTCGTGACCATCAACAACCCCGAGGCGCTTGATCGCGCACAGACCTACACGCTCATACAGACGACGACGGGTATCACCGGCATGCCGACGCTTGCCACGGAGCTACCCTCTGGATGGAAGCTCGTCCGTCGCAACAGCGCCCTCCTGTTGCTCTCCGAAGGCGGCACCGTCCTCTTTATGCGGTGACGTTGACCGGCAGGGCGGTCTCACCGAGATCGCCCTGCCTATCTCTGCGCTCCGGAATCGCCGTCCCCGAGCTTTCGGCTTCCGTTACGACGGTCAAATTTGGTATGATTTGTCGCCATACGGGGGGTGTGTCTAGGGCGTGCCACTGCCCCTTGTCACGTCACCCTGCACGCCCGATCCGCTGACATGTCAAAACCTTTTGTCCATCTTCACCTGCACACCAAATACAGCCTGCTCGACGGCGCCTGTCACATCACGCCACTCGTCAAACGCGCCAAGGAACTAGGCATGACCGCCATCGCGATGACCGACCACGGCGTGATGTATGGCACAATCGAATTTTACAAGACCTGTCACGAGCACGGCATCAAGCCGGTGATCGGATGCGAGGTCTACATCTTAGCCAACGCCCCACGGACAACACGCGACCACACTCTGCCCTACCACCATCTTGTGCTACTGGCAAAAAACAATGTCGGTTACCACAATCTTGCTAAAATCAACACGATCGCGCACATGGAGGGGTTTTATTACAAGCCCCGTATCGACAAAGAGACCTTGCGCGCCCATTCGGAAGGGTTGATCGGTCTGGCAGCTTGCGTCAAGGGAGAGGTCAACTCGCACCTGCTGGAAAACAACCTCAATGAAGCCGAGCGCGTCGCGCGCGAGTACATGGAAATTTTCGGCCCCGACAATTTCTACCTTGAGATGCAAGATCACGGGATGTCGGAACAGCGGACGATCAACGAAGGCGTGCGAGAGTTGCGCAAACGAACCGGCCTCAAGGCGGTGATCACGAACGACGTGCACTATCTCCACCAAAGCCACGCCGAAGCTCATGAGGTGATGCTCTGCATCCAGACCAATACCGTGATGAGCGATCCCAATCGCATGCGCTATGACTCCAATGAGTTTTACTTTAAATCGCGCGAGGAGCTTGAGAAGCGTTTTCCGGGCGAGGTCGAAGCCTTTGATCTCACCCAAGAGATTGCCGACCGCTGCAATGTGGAGCTGACCTTCTCCGACGGGAGCGCCGAGAGCCTGCACTTCCCTGAGTTCCAGTTGCCGGATGACTGGCAAGGATCCGATCTCGACTATCTGATCCATCTCGGCAAAGACGGACTGCGCCGTCATTACGGCTTAGACTACGACCAGCCCAAAAACGATGACGAAAAGCAGTTGGTCGAACGCTTCGATTACGAAGTGGGTGTGATCCAAAAGACCGGCTTTATCAACTACTTTCTCGTCGTCTCTGATTTCGTCAAATGGTCGCGCAACAACGGGGTGCCTGTTGGCCCCGGTCGCGGTTCGGGCGCCGGCTCGTTGCTGGCCTACTCGCTGGACATCACGCAGCTTGATCCGATCCGCTTCGACCTGATTTTCGAGCGCTTTTTAAATCCGGAACGCATCTCACCCCCTGACTTCGATATCGACTTTTGTCAGGCCAACCGCAGCAAGACGATTGAGTACGTCACGCAGAAATACGGCGAGGACCGTGTCGCACAGATCGTGACGTATGGACAGCTCGGTGCCAAAACGGTGATCCGCGACATCGCGCGCGTGCTGGAGATCCCGCTCAATAAATCCAACGCTTTCTGTAAACTGATTCCTGATGATCCGAAAATTACTCTGGAGAAGGCCAAAGAAGAGAATCCCGAGTTCGGTGCCCTCTGCCGGGTCGATCCCGACCTGCGGCGTATCATGCAGTACGCCGGGCTATTGGAGGGTTTCTATCGCAACACTGGGGTACACGCGGCCGGCGTCGTGATCGGCGACAAGCCGTTGATCGAGATCATTCCGCTCGCACGTGATAAGGATGGAAAACCCGTCACCCAATACGCGAAAGAAGCAGTCGCAGAGGTCGGCTTGCTCAAGATGGACTTCTTGGGGCTGAAAACCCTGACCGTCATTCAGGAGGCCGTCGATCTGGTAAAGCTGGTTCACGGCATCGACCTTGACCTCAACTCGCCGGAATTCAATCGCTTCGATGACGAAAAAACCTTTAAGCTTTTTCAGCGTGGCGACACCGTCGGCGTATTCCAGTTTGAATCCGGCGGCATGCGCCGTGTCCTGACGGAACTGCGGCCCAACCGCATTGAGGACATTATCGCGGTGACCGCGCTCTACCGCCCCGGTCCGATGGCCAACATCCCGCGTTACATCGCCCGCAAGGACGGCAAAGAGCCAATCGTGTACGACCATCCCAAACTGGAGGCGACACTCAAAGAGACCTACGGTATCTTTGTCTATCAGGAACAGGTCCAACGCGCCTCGCAGTCGCTGGCCGGCTATTCGCTGGGCCACGCCGACCTGCTGCGCCGTGCGATGGGCAAGAAGAAGCCCGAGGTCATGGCCAAAGAGCGCCCGGCCTTTGTGGAGGGATGCGCGAAGACCAGCGGCATGTCGGCCGGGTTGGCCAACAAAATCTTCGACACGATGACCGAGTTTGCCAACTACGGATTCAACAAATCGCATGCCGCCGCGTACGGCGTGGTCTCCTACCAGACCGCCTATCTCAAGGCCCACTACCCCGCCGAGTTCATGTGTGCGCAAATCTCATCTGAAATCGGTAACTTCGACAAGCTCCCGGGGTTCGTCGCGGAGGCCGGCGACATGGGTCTCACCGTTCTGCCGCCGGACGTGAACCACAGTCTCGACCGCTTTGTCCCTGAAGACGGCAACATCCGTTTCGGCCTGGCCGGCATTAAGAGCGTCGGCGCGTGCGCCGCGCAGGCCGTCGTAGCTGAACGCAAGGCCAACGGCCCCTTCACGGGACTGATCGACTTCTGCCAGCGGCTCGACCCCGGCGTCGTCAACAAGCGCGTTGTGGAAGCGCTGATCAAAAGCGGTGCGATGGATGGGTTCGGCATGCACCGTGCACGGCTTTTCAACGCCATCAACTTCGCGTTTGCCAACGCCGCCGAACGGCTGCGCGAACAGGAGAGCGGACAACGCAATCTTTTCGAGATGCTCGACGACCATGACGCCGGTTCCGCCGCCCCCAACCATCTGCCCGAATGTGACCCTTGGAGCGAAAAGGAAAACCTGACGTACGAACGCGAATTGCTCGGCATCTACATGACCGGCCATCCGTTGACCCGCTACCGCCGCATCATCAAGGATATCCAGACGACGTCCCTAGCCAAAGCCGCCTCCGCCAAAAATGACTTCGATGTGCGCGTGGCCGGCATGGCTGCCTCGGTAACGCGGCGCATCAGCAAACAATCAAAAGAAGCATGGGCCGTGCTGGTGCTGGATGACGGCGAAACCAGCATGGAGACGCTGGTCTTTTCCGAAGCGTTCAAGAAGTATGAAGGCGCTTGCGTGCCTGACCAACCCGTTTTGGTGTGCGGCACACTCTCCAAGCGCGACGAGCCCGCCAAAATCATCGCACGTGAGGTCTATCCGCTGCTCGATGCCCCACGCCATTTTTGCGCGAAGATCGTCGCCGGCATCCTGGCCGACGCCAACACCACCAAGCGTCTCGGTGCCCTGCGTGACCTTGTTGCATCGCATCCGGGCACGATCCCCCTACTGATCTGTCTGATCTATCCGGACAAACGGCGCGTCCTGATCCAGTCCGGACAGACCTTTCTGGTTGATCCGTCACCGAGCTTTGTAGCCGGAGCGGAAAAGTTGCTCGGGCGCAAGGGCATTCGCTTCATCGCCAAGCAAGACATCTACAAGGAAAAGCGTCCCGAGCGGAATTGGTCACGTGCACGGGCATACAGTTAACCGACTCTCGACATACGGACCCCTAGCCACAATTCAGGAGAATCATGAAGCTCACGCAAGATCTGCTGATCCGTCTCCAAGCCGGCGAACGGCCCACAGCGCCCGAACTCGCCACGCTCTTGAACGCGCAAGGCAAAGCCTGCGACCTCATTTATCAGGCCGCCAACACATTATACCAGCGCGTGATGGGGTATGTCGTACACCTGCGCGGCATTATCGAATTCTCAAACGTGTGTAAAAACAACTGCTGGTATTGCGGCATTCGTTGCGAAAACAAGCAGATCGAACGTTATCGGATGAGTCAGGATCAGATTCTTGATATCGCCCGTCACGCTAAGCGTTGGGGCTGCGGTACGGTTGTCCTGCAATCCGGCGTCGACTCTTTTTACACGGCCGAGTTGTTGAGCGATATCGTGCGCCAGATCAAGAACGAGACCGGCTTAGCCGTGACGCTTGGCGTCGGTGTGCGCACTCGCGATGAGCTGGCGCTGATCAAGTCAGCCGGGTGCGACCGTTATCTGCTGCGTTTCGAGACAACATCCAACGCGCTGTTCTCTGCGCTCCACCCCGATGAATCTTTCCTGCAACGCATCCGCTGCCTGAACGATCTGCGCGAACTCGGCTATCAGGTGGGCAGCGGTTTCATGATCGGACTGCCGGGCTCCACGGCCGAGATGATCGCCAACGACATCCTCTTTGCGACCGAATTGAAACTGGACATGATCGGGTGCGGCCCATTCCTCGCGCATCCCGACACGCCGTTGGCCGGCAAGCCGCTTTTGGAAGACCGCAGCATGTATTACAAAACCATCGCGCTGCTGCGCCTGCTGAATCCATACGCGCACATCCCGGCCACGACGGCGTTCGACGCCTTGGAACAGGACGGGCGGAACCTTGTCCTCACTCGTGGCGCCAACGTTTTCATGCCGAATCTCACCCCCGGTAAATATCGGACACAGTACGCGCTCTACCCCAACAAGCCGGACGTGGACGAAGAGGGCGAAGAGTGCGTGTTGCGTGTACGCCAGCGGCTGCTCGCCTTGGGCCGTGAAATCGGCACGGGGCCGGGGCATGCGAGAAGAGTGAGCGTTGAAAGTTGAAATTTTTTAACGCAGAGACGCAGAGACGCAGAGGGGTGGCACGGGCATCTTGCCCGTGTTTCATGGGCGTGGCCGTCCATGCACGCGAACCGCTGCGCGGTGAATGTGTACGGCATCCGGGATCGCGGAGCGCCGGGAGGGGCAAGCGTCTGCTTGCCCGCGGCGGCGCGCCGCGCCGCCACCACCCGCAGTCCCCGCAGTCCCGGCAGTGCCCCCAAAAAACACTTCGCGCGTAAATCTGCGGATAAAACCAGAGAGCGCAAGACACGCTGTCATGGGCGGGACGCCCATGCCACGGAGAGGATAGAACTATGAAAAAAATTGCACTGGATGATCTTGTTTCACTATTGGACGACACGCTGGAATGTTCAACATTTCAGGATGTCTCGAACAATGGTTTGCAGATCGCAAACGCGGGAACGGTCACGCGCGTGGTCACAGGTGTCGATGCCAGCATGCGGCTGCTCCGCGAAGCGGCGCAATGCGGCGCGGACTGCGTGATCTGCCACCATGGAATCAGTTGGGGCGATTCGCTGAAACGGATCACGGGACTCAACCACCGGATCGTGGCCTTTGCCATTCAGCACAACATCGCCCTCTACGCGGCGCACCTGCCACTGGATGCGCATCCCTGCTATGGCAATAACGCGCAGATCTGCAAAGCACTGGGCTTGAGCGATCTTGCGCCGGCCTTCTACTACCGTGGTAGCAACACAATTGGGTTCACGGGCACCTACGACACGCCGCTGAGCTTGGAAGATTTTTGTGAGCGCGTGCGGAAAGAGGTCACTCCTGAACTGCGCGTTGCGAACTTCGGCGGAGACCGTGTGCGTCGCGTCGGCGTGGTGTCCGGCGGTGCCGCCGACATGCTCGATCAAGCGGCCGCGCTCGGCTGTGACGTCTTCCTCACCGGCGAACCTAGCCTGCAAGGGTACAATCTGGCCGAAAACCTAGGACAGAACATCGTGTTTGCCGGCCATTACGCCACGGAGATTTTTGGCGTCCGGGCGCTCGCCGCGCTGGTCAAGCGCCACTTCGACATCCCCGCCGAGTGTATCGATTTCAAGATCGGTTACTGAGCGGGCGTAACGGACTTCGCGGCGCACGGCGACGGGCAATGTGTACAACCGTGCGTGCAGCCATTGGGCTTTGCGACATCCTCGCCGGTCCAGCAGTAGGTGCAAAGCTTGTCGCGCGGCAGACCGATCGCCTCCACCAGGTCGTCAATCCGCTGGTAGGCCAGTGAACTGAGCCCCAGCCGCTGCCGGATGCGCCCGACCATCTCCTGGTACGGAGCGCCATCCGGATCACGGTATGCCGCGATGTCCGCGTTGTCACCTTCGATCTCGCGGATGAAGCGGCGCGTGGCCAGATCCAGCTCATTTTTAGCCCGCGAGAAATTGAGAAAGCGGCACTGGTAAAGCAACGGCGGACACGCGATACGCATGTGGATCTCTTTCGCACCGTCGTCATAAAGCCGTTTGGCCTGCTCAATGAGCTGCGTACCGCGCACGATCGAGTCATCACAAAAAACCAGCCGCTTCCCCTGGATCAGCCCCGGCACGGGAATGAGCTTCATCTGTGCGATCAACTCGCGTGCTTTCGGATCTGGCGGCATAAAGCTGCGCGGCCAGGTCGGGGTATATTTCACAAACGGCCGCGAATAGCGGATGCCCGCCTCGACCGCATACCCCAAGGCATGCGCCACACCTGAGTCCGGCACACCGCCCACGGAGTCGGCCTCGACAGGATTACGGCGCGCCAGCGCGCCGCCGCAGCGGTAGCGCGCCATCTCCACGTTCCGCCCTTCGTAGGTTGACGGCGGATAGCCAAAGTAGATCCACAAGAATGAACAGATCGCCATCTGCTCCCCCGCTGGCAGCACGGTTTCCACCCCATCGGGTGTACACAGCACCATTTCGCCGGGTCCCAACTCACGGGTGATGGTATATCCCAAGTTGGGGAAGCAACACGACTCCAGGGCAACGGCCACCGCCCCCACTTTCTGACCAATGACGACCGGTGTGCGCCCGAATCGATCGCGCGCCGCATACAGTTCCCCCTTAAGGGTCAGGATCAGCAACGAACACGAGCCCTCAATTTTTTGTTGCGCGTACCGTACGCCTTCGGCCAGAGTGGCTTGCGAATTGATCAGCGTAGCGATTAACTCAGTGGGATTGATCCCGCCGCGGCTCATCTCTGAAAATTGCGCGGCGTGTGTAGCGTAAAGTTCCTTCACCAGCGGCTTGAGATTGGTGACGATCCCCACCGTCGCAATGGCATAAACTCCCAGATGCGAAGAGATAATCAACGGCTGGTCTTCATTGTCGCTGATGACGCCGATCCCCGCCTGACCTTCAAAGCGCTTGAACTCATTGTCAAACTTGGATCGGAACTGCGAATTTGAGATGTCGTGGATCGACCGCTGGAACCCCTTGCCCGAGAAGACCGCCATGCCGCCGCGCATGGTGCCCAAGTGCGAATGATAGTCGGTTCCGAAAAACAAATCCGTCACACAATCTTCTTTCGACACCACACCAAAAAAACCGCCCATGTCGCACCTCTGAAAGTTTAACGCTTACCCGGCCAAAGACCCCACGAACAATACGTCTTTTCGGCACGGAAATCAAGGTTCCGTTTTTTGGATTTTCTCTTGAACGTTGAGCGTTGAGCGTATGGCGCGTTTCACGCCAGCACAGTACGGCGGGACGTCCCGGACCGCCGAGAACGAGCTGGGCGCCAGGCATGCCCATCCCGACCTATTGTCCATAAAGGTTCTCCGTTGAAACACGGGCAAGATGCCCGTGCCACACCTCTGTGCCTTCTGTGTCACTGTGAGAAAAAAACGAGCAGCACTCCAAAAAACCTTTTGTCCTTTGTGCCTTTGTGTGAGATTGGATTTCGGGCTTCGCCCGCGTTAGAGCAGCGCGGAAGCGATGCCCAGATAGATGAACACTCCCAGGATGTCGGCCAGCGAGGTCACCAGCGGATTGCTGGCCACAGCGGGGTCAATCTTGAGTTTGCGTAGGATGAACGGCAGGGTCATGCCAATCAAACTACCACACACCACGATCAGAGTCATGGAGATCGCCGCCACCACGCCGATACGTAGGCCGCCGCGCCACCAAGCCAGAAAGAACACCGCCGCCGACATCGAAAGCCCGAGGCTCAGCGAAACCACGATTTCACGCCACAAGACCTTCATGAAATCCTTCAGCGTCAATTCGCCGAGGGCCATGCCGCGGATGACCAGCGTGGCGGATTGCGCGCCGGCGTTGCCACCGCTGGCGATCAGCAACGGCAAGAAGAAAACCAGCGCCACGAACGATCCGATCAACGTGTCGAAGTACGCGATACCCGCGCCGGAGAAGATATTCACGAATACCAACGTCACCAGCCACGGCAAACGGCTACGGTACAGCACGGAAAGCGAAGTTCTGAGATAGCCCGCGCTCAAAGGCGTGATGGCCACGCCCTTGTGGATGTCTTCGGTAGCCTCTTCTTCGGAGACGTCGAGGATGTCGTCGTTCGTGACGATTCCCAGCAACACGCCTTCCGAATCGACGACCGGAAGGGCGTACAGGTCATATTTCTTGAACACCATGACCGCCTCTTCGCGGTCTTGCAAGGAGTGCAGCGCCACATACTGACGATCCATTAAAGAAGATATGGGTGTCTCTGGATCGGCCAGAATCAGTTTGCGCAACAGCAAATCGTCCACCAGAACACCGCGCTCGTCGATGATGTAGATCATCATGACGGTTTCCGAATCATTGCCCATAGCGCGGATTTGTTCCAACGTTCTGGCGACGGTCCACTCCTCGCGGGCATAGACATAGCGGTTGGTCATCAAGCGTCCAACGCTGTCCTTCGGATAACTGAGCAGGCTAAGAGCCTGTTTGCGGTCTTTATCGCTCAACAGATTCAGCAGACCTTGCAGCACGTTGGCCGGCAACTCTTCAAACAGCGCGGTCCGGTCGTCCGGCGTGAGCGCCGTGAGAACATGGCGCGTCTCGTCCTGTGCCATGTTTTCCAGCAGCAGGTTCTGGGAGGGGTATTCGAGCAGGGAGAAGACCTCGCCGGCCATGTTTCGCGGCAACAGACGGAACACCAGCAACTGGTCGGAGGCATGAAGTGCCGCGATCAGTTCCGCGATTTCCGGGGCAGGCTGCGCGGCAAGGAAAATGCGCAGGTCATTAAACCGCCGGTCTTCCAGCATTTCGATGATGTCGGGCATCAGCAGTTGGCTAAGGACTGTGCTGGTAGAGCGGCGCACTTGTTCGCGATCATCCTCTGCGTCTTCACGCCCCTCAATCGTCGCGATCCATGATTCGAGGCGTGACTGGACGTCCTCCAGATCCTTGAGGTTGACCAACTCATGCTTGGTCTCGTCGTCCTCGATCGCCCGGGCCAACGTCGCCAGTTCGGTCAAATAAGCATTACGGGCAGAACCAGGGACGTAGTACATCAGGATCAGATGCACCGGCCACCCGTCGGTGTTACCGTAATCGAGACCGTCGGGGCTCCAGCCTATGACGCAGGCCATCTCGCCACTATGCTCTTCCGAGCGGGCGTGCGGACAGGCAATACCGTATTTGAGGTAGGTGATGGCCTGCTCTTCACGCCGAATGACATTGTCGAACACGTTGTACCCCGCCGGTATGTCGGCAGAGGCACAAAGCGTCTCGGCAAGCGTGCGGAGCGCCTGATTTTTATCGCAGGGCGGCAGTTCGATCAACCGTCCTTCAGCGATAGCTTTGAGAATTGGAATCACTGCTTTTAAACTGGTAAAAAGGATAGAGAGATAGACTGGAAACGAACGGGTTCCCGCTTCCAAAATTGGCGTTTATTATGCGAAAGGGAGGGGAAGAGAGTCAACCCTGAAAGTCAAAAACACTCGATCCTAACCATGAAACGCATTCAAAAATCAACCTCTGCGTCTCCGCGTCTCTGCGTTTAAAAAACAATCAGCGAGCAGCCCCCGCATGCTCGATCTCCAGCCTGTCGAGCGCCATCTGACGCGCCCACACAATCTTTATGCGGCGTGTGTCTTCGGGCAACAGAACCGTGTAATCCACCTGCGTCTGACGGTTTGCGTCGCCCGCATGCGGCGGCGCGATGTGGGCACGTTCAACCGCCCGCACGCGCTGCACGTCAGCAAACGATTCTCCGTCGCGCGACGCCAAGAAACGCGGCGTCACAGGTTCACCCTGCGCCGTGGCAAAAAAGGCGGTCACGCGCGCCTCCCGCGCCGCCCCGGGAACGGCATACTCGATCCATGCATTCGTTGTCCCGCACACGCGGAACATGTGCTCGGCATAACGCGCGTTATAGGTGTTGTCCAACGCCAACCCCTCCGAGTGCGCGGCGGCACGCGATAGATCGACGAACTCTTCGACGAAACAGGCGGCGCGCAGCTTGACCGGCCCCACCACATTCGAGGGGACGGAGCGCCCACCGGCGTTACGCGCCGTCACGCGGTAACACCAACTCTCGCCCGCCCGCGCACTTTCATCACAGAAGAGCGGCCGATAAGCGATCTCCGCATCCGAAACATGTTCCGCCAGCAGCGTCCAAGGTCCCTCGGGAGCAGGCGCACGCTCGATATCATAACCCGACGCCCCCGCCGCGCCGCGCCAAGAGAAGAGCGCCAGCCCTTCGAACGGCAGCAGTACCGGCGGATCGGGCGGTGCCACAGGCGGCACCGGCAGGCCGCGGATGCGAAAAGCCGCCTCGCGCATCTCGCGCATGATTTCAATCTCGGCCTGCGCGTCGGCGCTAGCGAAACCGGGATAATGGTAAGACCAGACACTGGGATAAGTGAAAATCTGGTGCCAGTAATAACCGCCGCGCTCATGGTGGAAATACATGCTCCACAACAGAGCGCCACTCACGCCTTCGGTGGCGATGCAGGTGTCGAGAAACGCGCGCAGCGAAGCCTGAACATTCTCGCGCGTCAGCACCTTGCCGTCGATATAGGGGCCAAACTCGCCGACAAAGAACGGGCGTTGCCCCTTGATCTGCGCGACCTCGCGCTGCACCGCCGCCACCCAGTTGGTTCCTGATTCCCTGTAGTTCGTATAGTAATGGCGCGTCAACAGGTCGATGTTCGGGTCGATCAACTGTTCGGCAAAGGCCGGATGATGACGCGTCTCGGCGACCAGATGATTCGGATCCAGTGCCTTCATATAGGCGGCCATTTCGGTCAGCCAAGTCGGCTCGGCATTTGAAATCTCGTTGCCGAACTGCCAGGCCAGAATCGCCCGGTCATCCTTGTAGGGAATCCCGGTCACGGTGTTTACGCGGTTCAACACATAGCGGAGGGTTGTCTTGTAGTCTTCGCGCAACTGCGGATCGGTGAAGAATGCGGCGCGTCTCTTCCCACGCCACGCGGCATACGTGCCGATACCGCCGAGGTAATCGCCCGAGCCGGCTGTCAGACAGATCATGACACGCACACCGTGCCGGTTGGCGGACGCCAGCATGTGGTCCATCGTCACAAAGGCTACCTCATTGAAGCATCCCGGCGCCAGCACATAATGCCAGGGCAGCAGCGGATCTTGCGGCCCGCGCATCGGCAGGTTCCATGTACGCACAACCGTCATGCCCATGTGCGCCAAGGTCTTCATCGCGTCCTCGATTTCCCACGGCGTCGGCAGCGTCATCCGCTCCGGCAGACGCAGCGTGAAGTCATACGGCACCACCAGCCCCGGCATGTTGGCGCCCATGAAACGGAATTCGCGCGTGCCGTCCACCAACCGGTTACCATCGCGCGTCACGAAATGCGCGAAGCCTTGTAAGCGTCCGGTCACATCCAGCTCGCCGCGGTTGAGCACCAGCGGATCATCGAGCAACGCCTTGGCATTGAGGTTGCGGTGCAGCCCCCACGCATCACGCCACGCCAAAAAGAAGACCGCGTCAGGCAGGTGTTTCTGAACCTGCTGAGCGAAAGTACCGTAATCGTAGTTGCGCGGCGAGGTGTTGTCAAACCCGTTGCCCGGCGGGCCGAACTCGGTGACCGCGAAGGGCTTGCCCGTCTTCATCAACTCGGCATACACCGGTGCGGCCGCGTTTAGCGTGTTCGCGTAGATATCGAGTCCGGTCATGTCCACATAGGCATTGCCGGGATAGAAATCCATGGCCCGTGACGACACCGTCGGCGACCACACCCAGATCAGGTTGTGCAAGCCTTTCTCATGGGTGAAATAGCGGAATAGATCGCGCCAGATGAGCCGGTACGCGAGCGGCCGGGCGCCCCACCAGAACCAGTTGCCCTGCATCTCGTGGAACGGACGGAACAGGACCGGCACTCCCGCGTCCTGCAGATCGGCCAGCCCCCGCGCGATCTCATCAAGTTGCTCGCGGTAACGCGCGTAAGCCGGCGTCGAGGGGTCGAGTAGATCTTCGAGGCGTCCCGCCTTGGCCCACGCCAGTCCACCGTTCCAGGGATTGGTCATGTGGCACGAGAGCGTCACCACGCCGCCCGCGCGCCAGTACTCCTTGATGAACGCGTTGACCGCCTGCCAACGCGGCGGCTTGTAACGTGCGGGCTGGGTTGCGGGCATGTTGACGTGCGTTTCGTAATAGTCAAAACCGGCGACCGCCACCCAGTTGCTGGTCTGCATGAACACCTCATTCGCCGTGGCCAGAGAAACACAGGGATACCAGCCCATGAATTGGCCGCTTAAAAGTTTCCCTTCTTTCTTGGCGGGCAACTCGCTGAGCGCCGCCAACAGCGCACGCGCCACCGGCCGCGCCTCGCGGTCGACCGGTCCCGCCGCAACTGGTTCCAGTCGTTGCGCCTCCTCGTGGTCGGTCAGATCGATGACACGTTCCAGCGGACGCGCATCCGTCCAACGCGCTGGCGCATCCAGCGAAAACAGCAGGTTCGCACCGCACATGTGTACCGCCATGCCGTCCTGATTCGCCAGCGCATTCTCAGGGAACTCGTCCGCCCTAAAACTCCAGCGACCGACCTTCGGGTTGTGTATCGCGCCGTCTGCCGTATTGAAGTCGGCCACATCGACCATAGAGAGGTAGCGGTCGCCATCCGCTTCGAAATCAGTCGCAGCCACATAGCGTCCCGGCGGGATCTTCACCGCCGGATTGAGCATGGCGAACCGGAACCCGTCGCGCACCGGACCTGCGGCGCGTGCAACGGTGACGGTAGCCAGCAACGCCTCGTCGCTCACGCGATAGAGTCTGACAGACAGCTCCTTCGTCAGGCCGTCGCCGTTCTCATCGACAACCCCAAGGGCCGTCACATAGAGCGGTTGACGCGTGACAAATTCCTGCCCCATCGTGACCGATTTACTCTTATACGGCAAGGCCACCCCCGGCCTGACGCGCAGCAACGGTTGCGACGCCTCCTGCGCATACAACGTCCCCGACGCCAAAATCACCGCCAACATCCACCAGTGCATTTTTCTCATGCCTCAGAAGCCCTTGTTATCTCACAGTTTTCTGCACCAAAATCCAGCCACACTCAACGCAGTCGCAACAGCGTGCCGCTCGGCACTTCGAGCAGAATGGCGACCACACCGTTTTCGGCCTGAATGCTCGCCCGCGTTGACCGCCCGGTGCCCGTCACCTGCCAGTGCTCAAAGTTTGCGGCACCCTCGATCGCCGAGTAGTACATGATCGGGATCACCTTGTTGCGGGGTGCGCCCGGCATCTGCCAAGGCTCGCTCAAGCCGAGATCAACACATCCGGCCCCCTCAACGGTCAGCGTTCCCCAAACGTCCACACAGTCATTCGCCTCGGGCGTCCAGTCGCAGATATAGGTGACGTTCGTTGCCAACGTCAATCCGCCGCCGACCGTCAGCGTTGCGCCCGCAGGCGTGGTGCGGTCATGGCCAGGATCAAGGAGACCGGTCACTGCAACCGTCCCATTGTCGATCCTCCCTTCGCCCGTCACCTCATCAATCTCCTGCTCCGCGCCGGCCAGATCGTAAAGCGCACCGGCCGCCACGCGCACACGACGTCCATAGGGCATTTTCGCGGCATACAGCATGGCGATCTCGGCATCGGACAGCGCACGCCGATAAACCGCAACA
The DNA here is from genome assembly GCA_012838435.1 of Lentisphaerota bacterium. GTDB lineage: Bacteria > Verrucomicrobiota > Kiritimatiellia > RFP12 > UBA1067 > DUPH01. The sequence goes on from DUPH01000100.1 coordinate 19,949, forward strand.
TCATCCATATCGCCGGTGAAACAATCCGTATCCGTATTGGCAACGGTCCCGATATTAAAAGCCTTGCCGTCGTTCTTGCCGACCAGCAGCCAAGACTGTCCGGCGCCATACGAATCGGTAAACGTCGTTACGCTCCCTTTCGTAACTTTCATTGTCCGGCGCATTCCATTGACGTACATGGAAAAACCGTTCTGCCCGTCTACCACAAAGGTCAGCATGGTCCACGTATTCAAGGGCACCGCTCCCTCAACATCGGCCAGAAGATGGCCATAAGTAAGCTTGTCGGGCCCCGTCCCCAACCAACGGAACGTTCCCCCTCCGTCTGCCACGACGCGCAACAGGAAGTCGTGGGCATCTTCCGTGTAGTCGTCCAAGGTGCCGAAAAACGTCCTGCGCTGATTGTTCGCCCCGTATGCGGACAGCCGCACCCAGGCCGAGACCGTAAAGCTGTCCGCCTGCTGCACATCGTCACGATAGTTCAAATACAGCGCCGTGGAACCGTTGAACCGCACGCCGGTATGGCCGTCGGGGCGTTCCACACTGACCAGATTGTCTACATTCCCGACAACGCCCAGCGTGTGATTGTACGTGGAACGATCATTAAGCACCCCGTCCTCGAACGTCAGAAGCAACAGCGGATCGTCCGGATAGACCGCGCCGTTGTCCGGCTGCTGCCGCAACGTCCCCGAGCGGACATCGACCCGTCCGGTGACACACGGAACACTGGACAGAGCAAGAGTACCCGGCCCGCACTTGACGACCCCGCCATCGCCGCCGTCCCATGCCGTCAAGCGCTGCGACAAGTTGACGGTACGTCCCCGGGTATTGATCCACGCACCACCAGCGCCCACATAAGCCTGCTTGAGCCCCGACAAATACTCCAGCGGCGTTCCAGTGCTCATGTCGCCACCCCAGCTCTCCAATACGCCGCCATCAAGGATCAGGCGGGTCTGATTGAGCCGCGCGCCGACTGTCGCATAGGTCGGCGGCAGACGCAACGTGCCGCCCGTCAAGCGGACCTCGTTCACGCGTGCGCCGTTCCTGTCGGCCATCCAGTTGAACCGCTCACGCACCTCAAGCACACCGCCCGACACATGCACCGCCAACGGCAATGCACTGGAGCCGGAGGTCGTATCGACCAGATCACGAATGCCGCACGACACCTTGGCCAACGAGAGGATGCCGCCGCCGACCGCGAGTTCGCTCCTCCCACGGGTGATTCCCAGCAGGCTCCACGTTCCATCTGCGGCCATCATCGACCCCCCGGACACAATGAGTTTGCTTTCGGTAGCGTTATTATTACCGAGCAGCATAGCGTCGTCATGTTCCCCTCCACCCGCCAGCCGTATGTCACCGCCAAGCATCGAGACGCGGTTCGTCGCCCCGTCGCCAACAAACAAACAACCGGCATCGACGCGTGCCCCCGGTTCCACAATCAAGGCGCGCTCAGCCATCACGCCGTCCCACGGCGGCCCGAAGGCAATCGAATCCCGTATGCTGCCGCTGTCGAACTTCAGATTGGAGCCCGAAGCAAAACGGACGCTGCCGGCACGCAGTTCCAGCCGGACGCTGCCGCCCGCCGCCGGCTGCAAGCTCCCGTTGAACGTCAACTCGTCCGTTGCGACTTTGATCAACAGGCTCGATCCCTGCGCGGCAGTCCAATCGCCATCCAATGTCAACGGCGTATACGCCCCCACCCACATGACGCCGCCGGACATCGTCACATCGTTTGCGATGCGGGCGGGCTGCTCTTTCGACGCGATTGCAGAACCGGGCTTGAGCAACACCGGCCCCACGCCGAACGGTGAGTCGCCCGCGATGTCGATGGCACCACTTTCAATGACCGTGCCGCCCGCATAGCTGTTTGCACCGGACAAGCGCAAGCGCGCCCCGCCTGTCTTTGTCAGCGCACCGCCCCCCGAAACCGCCCCTGACAGGCGTAGCTCTCCACCGCCCGTGTCGGCGAGCATGTCGTTCTGCAACACGGTCGGTACGTCAACAACGTTTGTGCCGCGCAGGACGTTTGCCACGACGGACTGTTCGTTGGAAGTGGCCAGTGTCAGGCTGCCGGAACCCGTCAGCGTGTAGGCGTGCGGGCTGTTGAACAGCAACTCGCCCACAGTCGCGGCATCATTGAGCGTGACCGATGCAGGCGCGCCGATCGCATCGCCAAAGCCGACCGGCAACCCGACAGCGCCCGCCCCCGGCGCCTCGGCCCAATTCGCCGCATCCGCCCACGCGCCGCCGGTCGCGCTGATCCATACCGCCGCTCCTGCTGACGCCGTTGACACCGTGAGCCGTAATTCATTTCCGACGACACTAAAGGTATAGCCCTTGTCGAAGGTTCCCGTCAGCAGGC
>DUPH01000101.1 GCA_012838435.1 Lentisphaerota bacterium
ATGTCAAAAACAAAAAAACCGAGCAAACACGCACGCCAGACTTTTACGTGACGCGTTGTTGCGGGCGGGGACGCCCGCGCTCCCGACTTTCCCGGCTCTCTGCTCCCGCGAACCTGCGGGCCAGAGCTTGCCACTGGCTGTTCGTAAGTTCTTCGGCGCGAGCGGTCGGCGCGATGTCGGCGGCAGCGAAAAGTGCCGCCAGCGTTGCGTCGTCACGTCCCAGCGGCGCGGGCGCTTTACGTAGCACTGAAGAAAACTGCTTGCGGCGGTACGTGAACGCGTAGCGCGTAAGGGCGAAGAACGCGTCCCGCTCCTGCGGCGTCAGGTCACTACCGCGACGGTCTAGGCGCACAATCATTGAGCCGACTTCGGGACGCGGCCAGAAACAGGAGGCCTTGACGGTGCGCACCAGACGCACGTCGTAATCAAGCTGAAGCCAGACCCCGGCCTGACCGCGCGCGGCGGTCGAAGGCGGCGCGGCGAAGCGTTCGGCCACCTCGGCCTGCACCAGCACGGTGAAGGTAGGCGGCGCGCAACGGTGCAGTGCTACGTCCAGCAGAATGCGGGTGCCGACCGAATACGGCAGGTTCGAAACGAAAGCATCAAAACCACCACCTAGTAGCGTGTCCAGATCAAGTTGCAGGGCGTCCGCCTCGATCACCTCAAGCCCCTCCGGATCGCCCAGCGCCCCGGCCAACCGTGCAGCGAGCCGGGCATCCTTCTCAATCGCCGTCACGCGTGCGCCGCGTTCCAGCATCGCCTCAGTGAGCACACCTAACCCCGGCCCCACTTCCAGCACACGCTGGCCCGCCGCTACACCGGCTGTGTCGAGGATCACCTCCAGAATGTTGCGGTCGATGAGAAAGTTCTGCCCGAGGGTCCGGTTCGGATGGAACCCATTCTCAATGCACCAAGCCTTGACCTGTGAGGGCGAGGTGAGATTCAAGCGGGCCTCACTTTCCGGTCGGCAGCTCGAATATCTTGATGTAGGACTCGGTACGCAGGCGGTCGGTCCACTCCTTGTAGAGTTTTTCCGCATGGCGCATGCGCAGGTGACTTTCGACATACGGCGCGGCCTCCTCGAAGGTCAGCGCACGCGCGTCTTGCTGTTCGTCCTTGCGCACGATGTAGCCGTAGCCGTCCAGCACCAGCATCGGTGAGGTCTCGCCCGGACTCAGTTTATCCAGTGCCTCGACGATCTCGCGCCGAAAGACATCTACCGGATTGACCTTACCCCACGAACCGCCATCCGCCGCTTTAGCATCACGCGAATAGGTCTTGGCCAGCGAGGCGAAAGAGGTGCCTTCCTTGAGCGCTTTCGCGATCTTGGCCGCACGCACCTCGACACTCTCGTCACCCTCCTGTGCCGGCGGATCGAGGATAATCATGCTAACGGCTGTCGCGGTCTCGGTCTGGTAGCGCCCCTTGTTGGCCTCATATTCCGCGCGTATCTCCGAAGGCGTCGGCGCTACGCGCTTCTCAACCTGCTGGTAGCGCATGGCCGTGATCAGCAAGTCCTCCTCAATGTTCTTCTTCCACTCCTCGAAAGAGATCTTGCGGTCCGCCAGCAGGTCGTGCAGTTTGGTCTGGTCACCGTCGAAGTTGTTGGCCACGATTTCGCGGATGCGGTTGTCCACCGCCCAGGATTGCAGTTCCATCTTCGATTTTTGCGCGGCGGCCAGAATCAACTTGCGGTCGATCAACGCGTTGAGCGTGGCGGCATACAACTCGCGCAACCGCTTTTCGCGCAGCTCCGGCGCGGTGTCAGCCCATGGACTGCGCCGCACCTCGCTCATCACCTCGCCGATGGTGATCATCTCGGAGTTGACGTAGGCGGCCACGCCATCAAGCAACACGGCGGGGTTCTTGTTTGAAAGCAGCCCTTGGGCAGATACGAGGCCCGCCAAGGCAATCAGCCCGGCGGAGAGAGAAAGACGCGACATCATCGTGCGGTATTCCTTTTACTTCAGCAGTTTTGTAAAGCGTTCGTACGCCGCGTTCCAAGCCGCTGTATCCTGCGGCTTGAAGGTGGCGATCGGAAAAGCGTTTTTGATCAGCGGCATCGCGGCCTTGAGATCCGGAATGATCCCGGCGCCGATCGCCTGCACCATGAGGTTGCCGATGGCGGTCGCCTCTTTTGGTCCGGCCAAGACCGGCACGCCGACTGAATCGGCGGTGAACTGGTTGAGCAGCGGGTTGTTGCTGCCGCCGCCCACGATGTGCACGACCGTGGTTTCGGTACCGGTGACGCGGTTGATCATCTCGTTGACGTAACGGTATTTGAGCGCCAGACTCTCGTAGACGCAGCGCAACACCGTGCCGCGGTCAGCCGGTGCGGTCTGGCCGGTCTCGGCGATGAAGCTACGGATCGCCTGCTCCATGTCGGCGGGGTTGTAGAAGCGCGGATCGTCGGGATCGATAAACGCCGTGAAGGCCGGTGCGGCGGGCGTGATGGTGTCCACCTCTTTCCACTCCATGCGCTTGCCGTCCGCAATCTCCCACACGCGCAGCAACTCCTGCACGATCCACGTGCCCATGCAGTTGCGCAGGAAACGCGTGTTGCCAATACCGCCTTCGTTACTCAGGCCGTACGCCATCGCCTCGGGCGTGGTGATGGGCTTCTTGATCAGCTTGCCGACCAGCGACCACGTACCCGAACTGATGATCAGCGCCTTTTTGGTGTTTTTAACCGGCGCTGCGGCGAAGGCACTGGCGGTGTCGTGCGAGCCGACCGCGATCAGAGGCACCTCGTTCAGACCGCAGGTAGCGGCCAACTTGGGCTGCAGCGTGCCGACACGCGTACCGGGCTTGACGATCTCAGGCATCAACTTCTTGGGGATACCCAGCGCCTTCAGGATCTCCCGGCTCCACTTGCCCCTTTTGGCGTCCATCATCTGCGTGACACTCGCGAAGGTCGAATCCACCGCCGTGCATCCGCCGAGGTAGTAGTAAAAGAGCGCGGGGATCGGCAGATAGATCTTGGCGAGTTTAAGCAGCTCCGGCCGACGTGTGGCCACCCACAGAAGCTGGTTAGACTGGTTGAACGGCTGGAAATGGTTGCCGGTGATGGCGTAGACCTTCTCGGCGTCAATGCGCGCTTTGACCTCGTCGCACATGGTATCGAGCCGGTGGTCGCGGTAACAATAGACTTTGCCCAGCAGATCGCCGTCCTGGGTAAGCAAGTGGCCGTCCGCCCCCCAAGTGTCGATGCCGATGCCGTCCAGCGTATCGCCGTACGCGCGCCGCGCCGCTTGCAGGCCCTTGACGATATTCTGGTAAATCGCGGTGTCATCCCAATAGGTGCGCTCCGTTACTGCGCCGGTACGGTCCGGCAAGAAGAAGGACACCCCCTCGTGCGCAAAGCGATGCACCTCTTCCATGCGGAACGTGCCGTCGCCAAAGAACCCGATGAAACATTTGCCGCCCGACGCGCCCAAATCCACTGCGAACAACTTCTTCTCAGCCATAACCCCTCCGTGATAGTCCAAACGTTTACGTGATAGTACCACATCGCCTGTTGACCGCTCAACGGTCAACTTCGCAAGGAGTTTCCCCAAAAAATCTGGTCATTCCAGAAAGACCAGTCCGAGCGGGTTTGATTCGGGGTCTGGCGGCTTGTAGCCGTACCATTTCCCGTGGCGCGTGAAGAGCCTCCCGAGGCCGTCGGC
>DUPH01000102.1 GCA_012838435.1 Lentisphaerota bacterium
AACTCGGCGCATTGGGCGCGCCCCGCGCGCGCGTCAAGGCCGTGGAACTGCTGGATGCCTGGCATGCGGCAGCGCGTGCAGCCGAGTGGTCGCAAGAGGGCGACACGCTCCGGCTCGCATGCGACGGACAGGCCTTCGGCTACCGCATCGACTTCGAATAGCCTTCCCCTCTGGGGGTGTGGTGCTGCTCGGGTTTTCTCATCCACAGAGAACACAGAGGGCACAGAGGTTTTTTGGGGTGGGCGTTGTTGCGACCACCCAGTGGTCGCAATGGTGAGTGTAAAAACGGGCGGGCGGACGGGTACCGGGCGCGCGCGGGGCATGCAATGGGGGCTCGTGCGGGGAAACAGCCCCGCAAAGTGCCCGAAAGACTGTGAATGGTCGCAGGCGGGGCGCGGCTGCGTGGCGCAAGGTTTTAACCTGAAAAGAGCAGTTGAATTTTCAACGCTCTTTGGTTTCTGGCATGGCATGGCTCGGTTTTTTGATCCGCAGATTTCGCAGATGCCGCAGATTTTTTTGGGATGGCATGACTACGGTAATAGCCGCAAAGAACACACAGAACGCAAAGGGTTTTGGAGGCTCGGGCCTTTTAACCCGGAGGCGCAGAGGTGTGGCACGGGCATCTTGCCCGTGTGGCGGCGAGTCCGCCGCCAATCGTCTAAATACCTGTCCCCTTAGTGCCTTACGGCTCAACAAGCGCAATAAAAAACAAGTTGTTTCCTCACACGAAGGCACAAAGGGCACTAAGGTTTTTTGAGGGCAGCGCGCTCCCATACAAACTAATGCACTAATTAACTAACACACTAATTAACTTGGGTTGCGGGCTTCGCCCGCGTTGGGTTTAACCTCGTCTTTGTGACCACTGGGTGGTCGCAAAAAGTCCACTTATTACATCTTACCTATTACTTCTTACCTCCGTAGCCGCAGCCTCCCATGCGCGACGCCGGGCAGGAAGGCGCGGCGGCGCAATCGCCGCACGCTTTGGGGGTCGCTGTGGCGGGCGCAAATGTCGAAAACTGCTTGGCCAGTTTCTTTGCGCCGCAAGCGGGGCATTTCACGGGTTTGTCATCGAGCGTCCGCGCCAGATGCTCGAAGGCATGGCCGCAGACCGAACAGGCATATTCATAAATCGGCATGTCGCCACTTCGCTTACTGCGGGTAATCGAGCGCCTCGGGGATCATGACGTACACGAGTGCGCGGGCGGCGCGGTCTTTGGCGAGGCGCGCACCGGCCATCGCGATATCCGCCTTGGCGCGCAATGCCTGGAACTCGGCCGACTGCTCTGCCGTGGCCGCACCATAGCCGTAAACCAGTTCGCCGCAGATGCGGCACGTCTCGCCGACGGCGCGCGCAATCTGCATGTGTGCCAGATCGGTGAAAGTGTTGACGTAGCCCGCGATCTCAGAACCGACCACCGGATGCTCGGGGCCTTTGGCGGCGAGTTCCTGAATGTCGGCGACAAGTGAACGCGCGGCCAGCAGCCACGAAATCGCGTCGGCCATCGGGAAAAGCACGCCGTGACGCTGGCTCTGCGAGAGCGGACGGCCTTCGGCATCCTTGGAAGCATGGATGAAATCGCGGGTCCAGCGCCAGAGCGCGAAACCTTCAGCCAGCGTGTCGAGGCCGTTGCCGGGCGCGGCGGCGTTCTGCTGACGCAGTTCCGCCATCCATTGGGCGACTTGCGCCAAGAAGACCTCGTTGTTCATGGTGACGCTGATTTGGCGGCGCTGTACCACTTCGGGGCCTTCGTAGGTGGCTTCGAGCTGAGCATCGGTCCACTTGTAGAAGAGGAATCCCGGGCAGTCCTCGGTAATGCCGTAGCCGCCCATCAGGCTGACCGCCTCACGCAGCATGTTGGCACCATAACCGGTGTCCCACAGCTTGGTGGCCGGACAGAGCACGTTACAGAGTGCGCTGAGCCAGACGTACTGCACGAGCGGGTCGGCCTGCAACGCCGCGACGCGGGCTGCGTCGCGCTCGGCCTCGGGCTTGCTGAGCTGATCCAGCAACTCGATGGCATCAGCCTGCGGCTTGCGCAACGCCCGCATCAGAGCGCGACCGGTGATGCCCTGGGCGGCGAAATCTGCGAGCACCTGATTTTCCACGGGCGTGAGGGCGTCAAAGGCGCGCGCGGTCTCGAAGCCGAGCGAAGCGGCGGCCTCGCCGGTGGCCCAGACATCGGTCAGACGCTGGGTGGCGTCCTCTTTCATCTGGATGCCTTGATCGTAACGGGGCGTACCGGCCTCGATGCCGGCCGCGCCGCGATAACGCTCGCGATGGTAGCGGATAACCGGCTCGACAGCGGAGAGCAGTTTGGCGGCAGTCATCAGACCGACCGCCACGCGCGTCCGTGAGAAAACCGCTTCGATGATCTCGCTGTGAGTCAGGTTGGGCACGATCACGCCGTCCTTGATGGTATAGCCGCCGACGATACGGCTGGCGGGGACATCAAGGCTAAAGATTGGATCGTGGGTATTGGAAAGCTGGTGGACCATTTTGAGGGTCGGCGCACCACGATCAAAGACGCCCGGATCGGTGTCTTCGAGAATCACCATGCAAGAGGATTTAATACGCGGGTCGCCAGTATCGACCGCAGCGGTAAGCACATTGGCGACAGCCATGTTGGTCAGGAAGCGACCGCGCTTCTCGACGTGCAAGATCGGCTCCTCGCCCTCTTCCCACTTGGCCACGGTCACGCGGCCGCTGACCACGCCAGTGTCCACACCAACGTAGGGCAGCGGTTCGGTCAGGGCAAAGGCGGCACGCAACGGCTTGCGATCCTCGCCGGGCTGAGCCGGGGCGCAGGCGCGCATGTACTTCTCGCGCTGCTCGGGCGTGCCCTTCTCAACGATCGGCCCGAGACCGAGGTTATTGATCAGGCTGGTGGTTGAGGCGCCGCCGTCGACCCAAGAGAGTTCAAAGGCGAGCAGGCTCAGCGCCAGATTACGCGGGCCTTCGATGATGCCGCCGTACTCCATGTCGAGGCCTGCCGCCGTGATGCCCGACTCATCGAAAGCCTGATAGAGGCTGTTCTTGGCTTCGGTCCACTCGTGCGTCGCACGCTCGCCATCAGCCACCAAACGGGCCACGAGGCCACGGGCCACGGAACGGGCTCCCATCACCGCCATTTGAATGTCGTACCGGTCAGCGTAGCGCCACATAATCTGGCGAATCTCGTCACCGGGCAACATCGTCATGGTCTGCGGGGTCTCACTCATCGCGTCGAACCTTTCTTTGAAAAAAATTGAGAGCGACATTTTATCCAATTTTGTCGAAGACGCAAGGGGTTTCCTAGGGTTTCTAGGGTTGCCTGCCGGGGTGTGATTTTAATCTGTTGAACCCTGGCGGTCGGTATTAGTGCCTTATCGGTCAATAAGGCACTAAATGTTAACTCCGCGCGGTAGCGCCCCCGAAAAAATCTGCGTAATCTTGTCCATCTGTGGGATCGTAACCCGAGCAACCGTGCGCTTGACATGCCGGGCCTGTTCACGTATCGTTACGGCCTTTCCTGCGGTGCGTCTAAGGAGACATTCCCCGCTGCGGGTGGTCTGGCTTTTCCGGCCTGATTTGCGCTTTACATGTGGCGGGGACATTCTTTATAGTGTGCGCCGGAAAGTTAACAGAAAAAAGAACAACGCGGAGCAAGGACCGCAAAGCATACTTATGAGCCAGATCGATAGAGCAGCTATTCGGAAGCAATTCCAGCGCCACGAGCGCGACACCGGTTCGAGCGAAGTCCAGATCGCCGTTCTCACCAAAGAGATCGAGATGCTGACTGAGCACCTGAAAGCCAACAAGAAGGATCACAGCTCCCGTTACGGGCTGATCCGCAAGGTAAACACCCGCCGCAGTCTGCTTGACTACCTCAAACGTGAGGACGAGGCTGTTTACCAGAAGATCATCAAGGAACTGGGACTCCGTCGCTAAGTTGTGGCATATCGGCCGCGTAGGCGTGCTCCGCCGCGCGGCCGCGCTTGTATCCGCATGCGCGGAACCTTTTTACGAACACCTCATCATTCTCAGAGCACGCCGTCTTTCCCGGCGCATGAGCTTTCCGGTCCTTGTTCGCTGAAAGGTAAAGCATAGATGAAAGACACAACCTCGGTTTCCGTCCAGGTGGGCGGAGCCACGATGACTATTGAGACCGGATTGCTCGCCCGTCAGGCCGCTGGCGCCACGGTGTGCCGTTTGGGTGACTCCCTGATGTTTTCCGCGGTGACCTGCACCGACAAGCCGCGCGAAGGCGTCGACTTTTTCCCGTTGCAGGTCGAGTACCGCGAGAAGTATTACGCGGCCGGCCGTTTCCCCGGCGGTTACTTCAAACGCGAGGCACGTCCGAGCGAGAAGGAGATTCTCACCGCCCGCATCACTGACCGCCCCATCCGCCCGCTCTTCCCCGAAGGCTACCGGAATGACGTGCAGGTCAACAACATGGTGCTTTCGGCGGACGGCGAAAATGAAACCGACATCCTGTCGGTCAACGCCGCCTCGGCCGCCCTCCATATCTCTGACATTCCCTTCATGGGACCGGTCGGTTGTGTGCGCGTGGGCCGCATCAACGGCGAATTCGTGATCAACCCCACGCATACCCAGCGCAAAGAGAGCGACCTTGATCTGATCTATGCCGGCACGCGCGAGCGCTTCCTGATGATGGAAGGCGCCGCCGACGAAATTTCTGAAGAGGATTTCCTCGCCGCCATGAAATTCGGCCACGCAGAGGTCGTCAAAATCGTCGACGCCCAGCACGAGCTGCGCCGGATGCTCGGCAAGCCGGAAAAGGTGATCACGGAAGTCGCGCCCGACGCGGAGAAGATGGCGTTCCTTTACGCCAATGGTGAATCCGCCTTGCGCAAGGCCTTGCTCATCGCCGACAAGTTGGAACGGCAGAACGCTGTCACAGCGATCAAGGAAGAGTTGCTGGCGAAAACCATGGAGAAGTGGCCGGAAGAGATCGACGCCGCTTCCTTCGTCACGTTCTTCGACACGATGGAGATCGACCTCGTCCGCAGGAACATCCTCGAGGACGGCAAGCGCATCGACGGGCGCGCCAACGATGAGATCCGCAAGCTCTATGCGCAGATCGGCGTCATGCCCCGTGCTCACGGCTCGGCGATTTTCGATCGCGGCGAAACCTCAGCCCTGGGGTCGGTCACGCTCGGCACCAAGAAGGACGCGCAGGAACTCGACGCCATCACCGGCGGCGACCCCAGCAAGTCCTTCATGTTGCACTACAACTTCCCGCCCTACTGCGTCGGCGAAGTCGGCCGTCTCGGCAGCACAGGCCGCCGCGAGATCGGCCACGGCGCTCTTGCTGAGCGTTCGCTCGCGCCGGTCGTGCCGCAGGATTATCCGTACAGCATCCGCGTGGTCTCGGACATCATGGGCTCCAACGGCTCGTCATCCATGGCCTCGATCTGCGTCGGTTCGCTGGCGCTGATGGACGCCGGCATCCCGATCAAAGCACCGGTCGCCGGTGTCTCGGTGGGGCTCTTCACCAGTAAGGACGAGAGCCAGAAGATTCTGGTCACCGACATTCTCGGTTCCGAAGACCACTGCGGCGACATGGACTTCAAGGTGGCCGGAACACGCAAGGGCATCACCGGTTTCCAGGTTGACCTGAAGCTGCGCGGGCTTACATGGGACGTCGTCGAAGCCGCGCTGGCGCGCGCCAAGAAAGGTCGCCTGCAGATCCTCGACTTCATGGCCTCAGTGCTGCCCGAGCCGCGCGCGGAACTCGCCGCTCACGCGCCGCGCATCACCGTCATGACGATCCCCGTGGACAAGATCGGCGCGTTGATCGGCCCCGGCGGCGCGAACATCCGCCGCATCTGCGAAATCTCCGGGGCGCAGATCGACATCGAGGACGACGGCACGGTCAGCATCTTCGCCAACAACGCCGAGTCGCTGGCCATCGCCCAGCACGAGGTCGCTTCGTTGACCGCCGAGGCCGAGGAAGGCAAGATTTACGGGGGCACCGTCACCGGCATCAAGGAGTTCGGTTGCTTCGTCGAAATCTTGCCCGGCAAGGATGGCCTCTGCCACATCAGCGAACTCGCTGACCGCCGCATCGGCTCGGTCGAGGACATCTGCAAGGTCGGCGACAAGATGACGGTCAAGTGCATCGGTGTTGATGACCGCGGCCGCATCAAGCTCAGCCGCCGCGAAGCCATGCGCGATCTCGACGCACAGAAGCAGGGCTAGTGTTAGTGCATTAGTTCGTTAGTTCATTAGTGCGTTAGTGCGGATGGAACGTGTTCAACGTTCAAGTGCGGAGCGATGGGAGGGACGAGCGTCGCTCGTCCGCGGGCAAGCAGACGCTTGCCCCTCCCGGTGCTCCGCGAGTTCGGCGAAAAAATTGCACCAATAGCGCCCCTGATTTTCATGAAGTTTCATGTGTTTCATGGTTAAGAATTGGTTGGGTCGTGACTCTTGACACAGTTACTCTGCACAGTCTTGTCGGGCGGTGCGCTGCTACTCGGGATCAGCGTTGACCTGATTCTGCTGGGGCTGGTGCAAACACGACGCCTCAAGCCCGCCGTGCATCCGGAGTTGAGGCGCGGGCCATTTGGTACGGTTGCGGTCCAGTTTGTACTGGCCGCAACTCTTTTTTTTGCGCTCCCGCCGCTGCTCAGCACGCCTCGAACGGAACCGGTTCAGGCACATGCGCTACTGGTCGGTGCGTTGCTTTACGCCCTGCTTGGCGGATGCGCCGTGGCGTCGTCACTGCTTTACGCACGCGCCGCGTTCGTGCCGACATTCATCGGTCCGCGTCACACCGCACGGCGCGCGAGTCTGAAGGGCCTGGTCTTCGGACTGGCCGCTCTGCCGCCGGTGGCCGCGATTTCGATGGGGGTCAGCGCTGCACTCGACGCCCTCGGCATGGAACAACCACCGCAGGATGTCTTCCTGCTGCTCACGGACGACAGCGTACCCTGCGGCATGCGCCTCAGCCTAATTGCGGCGGCGGTGTTCATCGCGCCGGTCGTGGAAGAGCTTATCTTTCGCGGCATCCTGTTCCGGGCACTACTGCGACACCGTCGCTTTGCGTATGCGGCCCTGCTCTCTGGTGCCTACTTCGCGCTGGTGCATCTGCATGCGCCATCGTTCCTGCCGCTGCTCGCCCTGAGCGTCGCTTTCTCAGCGGGATACGCCGCGACCGGATCCATCCTGACACCGATCGTCATGCACACGCTCTTTAACGGTGTCAGCCTGCTCGTCTATTTTTCCGGATCGGGTTGAACGTCGCCGGGCGGCGGCAGGGTGAGCGACCAGAGAGCCGCGATGTTTCGGGCTATGTCGGTGTTGTCGATCGTCCCCCCGAAGCGTTCCGCGCCCGGACCGTACGCGAAGACATACACGGGAATGTCGGTATGGCTGGTAGTCGCATAATCGAAGGTCAGTTTGCCGTCCTTCAGGGCTGAGGTCAACGCACCGGTCTCATGGTCGGCCGTCACCACCACAAGTGTGTCACCATGCTTCCGCGCATATTCGACTGCCGAATGAACCGCCCAGTCTACCTGCAACGTACCGCGAACGGTGAGTTCGGGATTATTACCGTGACCGCCGCCGTCGGTGATGGTGCATTCGACCATCATGAAAAAGCCCTTATCATTGCGCGAGAGACGCGTAAGCGCGGTCTCCGTCAGACGCCCCAGGCAGGTTTCATTGTCTAGCGTGCCTTTGGCCATGAAACCCAGTACACGCCGATCAGTCGGCACCTGCTCAAAAGTCTCCTGATTCTCAATCACCGCATACCTCGCCGCTTCCATCTCCGCGAGCACATTTCGCGTATCGCTCCGCTTGCCCCCTTTGTCCCCCGGGACGAACCACACCTTGCCGTTTGCATTACCAATCAGGACTTCGAACCCACTCGCGGCGGCAAACTCCGCGACCTGCGAATAATAACCCCGACTATTGACATGCGCGTAAAATCCAGCAGGCGTGGCACCGACAATCGCGTCGGACGTGATGATACCGACCGCGCGTCCCTGTTGCCGCGCCAGTTCGGCAACCGACGTGAGACGGCGCTTGTCAAGATCAACCCCGAGACGGCCGTTTTTCGTTTTGCTGCCGGTTGCCATCGCTGTTGCCGACGCAGCGGAATCCGTCACATTCGATCCCTGCGACACCGTATGGGCGCGACCGAAAACCGGCAACTGCTGCATCACCAGACGTCCATCGGCCTTGTGTTGATACCGTGAGGTCAGTTCGACCGCGCCGCCCCCCATGCCATCGCCGATCAACAGGATGATATTCTTCGGCACTGCCTGTGCAGGTACCGCCGGGAGAGGCGTTGCGAGCGCGGGTGCTGTATAGGTCTTGTCGAGCGTCATCGGTTTTTTGATACCGGCGAGGCGCGTGTCGTTGCCGATCGTCATAGCCGCCACCATCCACGCACTCTCACGCGCCGTCATCCGGATCGCCTTAACCGCAAGATCCTTGAGCTTGAACTTCGAGGCGAACAGCGAGACCTGCGTATTATTGTTGTACGCGGTCCAGACGCGGATCGCATTCTTGTAGGCGTCCGGCTTGGCCCAGTCCGCGACATCACGTCCGCACCGTACGCGGAACTCATCGGTCGAACCGTCCACATAGTCAATATGCAGCAGCCCCGTCACCTTTTGCTCGCCCGCCGGCGGGCACCAGGCGGCGCCATGCAGCAGATACAGATACGCACCCCGCACATTATCGACCGGTACCTTTGCAGATTGCGGCAGGTATGCACGCTTCGGTCCGCCCAAAACGATGCACGACTTGCCGTCCGTCGCGGCATCGCTCAGGATGGTGAACGGAACGTCCGAGACCTTCAGCGTGCCCGGCTTGATGACCGACAGATCATTGTTGCCCTGATCGGTCCAACCGCCCTCCTGATCATCCGGCACACGGTCGGCAAAAGCCGTGGTGGCGCCCGTCCCCAGCGGTAGCGGCGTATACGCAGGCGCCGCACCGGCACACAGTACGGAGAACATCAGTCCAACAGACAACAAAAACGTAGGTATTCTCATCATGACACTTTCTCAACAAATAACAAATGGTTAGGAAATAGAGGCATTATAGCCCGCCGCCCGGCGCGGAACAAGCGGAACGTCGAGGCTCTCCCCTCGATGAGCGCGATAAAAAAGTTGTTTCACCACGGAGGCACGGAGACACAGAGGTTTCTTGGGGGCTGCTCCAGCCGAAAGTCGCGAGTCGAACGTCGTGGGTCTACAACTAAAGGACAGGTGTTTAGCCTATCACTGGACAAGTGTCTGCTTTCGAAATTTGTGCGGTGACAAGAGCCGCGCTGTGCGCGGAGGGAAAGCGGTGCCGCGACCCGCGCACAGCGCGACTCTTGTCACCGCACTCCAATTTTTTCGCCGCGCCACACGCGGCACAACCTTTATACGCCCGCGCAGCGGGAAATCATGTCCAAAACCAGTATCCCCCTTTTCATCAGAAACGCATGTCCTTCGCATACCCTTGTCCCTAACCGCGGAGGTCGCAACCGATTACAATCCGGGGTTGTTGTCGCCATTCGCCCGTGTTATAGTAATTGGCATCAACGATTGGGTATTTTCGTAAAGTGATTCACGGGGGAGTTATGCGGCAGATTAAGTTTTCGCGGCGTAAGTTTTTGAAAGGAAGCGCGGCTGCCGGAACGCTGATGTTTCCGACGATCATTCCGTCTCGCGTGCTGGGACAGCAGGCGCCATCTAAAAAAATCCAGGTCGGCATCATCGGGTGCGGACGGATCGCCGGCGGTATGGATATTCCCGGTGTCTGGCTCAACCAAGATCTCGCAACGGTGGTGGCGCTCTCTGATTGCGATCGGCAGCGGATGACCACCACCCAGAAGAAAACCGTGAAGCTGTTTGACGGCGACCTGCCCGAACTCGCCTTGTATCAGGACTATCGCGAGCTGCTGGCGGATCGCTCGGTCGACGCCGTGATGATTTGCACGCCCGACTTCTGGCACGCGCAACAGTGCGTGGACGCCGCACTGGCGGGCAAGGATGTGTATGTCCAGAAACCGCTGGCCATGACGGTGAGCGAGAGCCGCGCCATTGCTACGGTCATGCAGAAAACCGGACGCATCTTCCACATCGGCACGCAGCAGCGCTCCGAAGGCAAAAGCACCTTCGGGCCGCAGTTCCGCAAGGCGGCCGAATACGTCCGCAACGGGCGCTTGGGCACGGTGCGGCGCATTGAGATCGGTCTGCCGATGGATCCGCCGGAACCTGCCGACCTGCCGCTGATACAGCCGGTGCCCAACACGCTGGATTACGATAAATGGCTGGGCTACGCGCCGGTCGAACCCTACAGCGAGTTGCGCACGCACCCGCAGGGCAAGGATGGCGAGGCGAACTTCGGACGGCCCGGCTGGATGGTGATACAGGCGTACAGCATGGGCATGATCGCCAACTGGGGGGCGCATCATATTGATATTGCTCAGTGGGCGCTCGACATGGAGTCCTCGGGGCCGGTAAGGGTGCGCGGCAGGGCGGATTTCCCTAAACGCC
>DUPH01000103.1 GCA_012838435.1 Lentisphaerota bacterium
ATTGCACCTCAACGGCCACACGATCCTTCACGAAATCGGTCTGATTATAACTGAGTATCGGCTCCTCGCCTGCCTCCTCAATTTCCTTCTTCTGCTCTTTGGCCGACATGGTAAGTGTCTTCCGAATTAGCTTCTCGCTTCGTGTTACCCAATAACTGATTCTACTCTCTTTCCAGCCCTTGGCTGACAGGAAATGCTTGAACTCCTTATTCATGCCAATCGGACTGAACAGCAATTCTCCTTTCATCCTTTTTTCTTTCGACACCTTGGTTCTACACTTTTCGGCGTCAACCGTCGCAATGACATCTTGAATCTCTTCCCACAGTGCCGGTTTGTGGACGAGTAGAAACTCAAGCCCATTGAGATGGGAATAGGTTTCGACGATTCTCATTGAGCAGCGTACCTTTCTCGCTTGTTCTTTTTCTCCAAGAGCATCGTCTGGGTAACGTCAACGGCTTTTGGGGGCCTCTTCCATGGCGCGATGGTAAGACTGTTTCCAGCTTTGATCGGATCATAAACTGGTTTGTGCATCGGACGCGTCCTGAGTGTGCCGGCGAGTTCTGCAGCGATCCTCTCTTCAGCGAGGCTCACATATTTCGGAACCACCTCTGCTCCGGCCCCTCGACGTCCGTGACGTACAGCCGCGATAACTGTTGTTCCTGACCCTAGAAACGGATCAAAAACCCAGTCTTCCGGCTTCGTCATCGAAAGAACTAAACGTTCAATCAGTTCAACGGGGAACTGACATGGATGTTCGGTCTTTTCTACATGGTTGCTCTTTACGTTGGGAATAATCCAAAGGTCTCCGGGGTTTTTCCCCAAGGGGTTACAGGAGTATTCACCCGCTTTCGGACCTTTGAAGTGTTTTTTCCCCGGATATTTTTGAGGGATCCGTACAGGATCCAGGTTGAAAAAATATTTTTCCGACTTGGTAAACCACATGATGGTTTCGTACCGACCAGAAAAACGTTTGGAGCAATGCAACCCGTGTTCGAAATGCCAAATTATCCGATTGCGCATCCGCAAGCCAAGTTTCGTGAAAACCGGATAGAGCATGGTGTCCAAGGGAATGATGGTGCCTCCATCGACATAATTCCCAACCTGCCAACAGATGCTCCCGCGCTGGGAGAGACACCGAACACACTCCTGAATGACTTCGGCTTGCTGGGCAATGTATTTGTCGAGCTTGAGCCGCTTTTCGTATTCTTTGCCAATGTTGTAGGGCGGTGACGTGACAATCAGGCCAAAAGTCTCGTCCGGGCAATTACGCAACAAGTCAAGGCAGTCGCCAGGAAACACGACGACTCGCTCGTTCGGGTCAAAGTTATCAACTATGTTCTGTACCTTCTCAAACATGGGGATAGAATACCGGATCGGCGATGGCGGGTCAATTCACCAAACCCTAAATCCTAAATCCTAAATTTTCCCTAAACTCGCGCGTGCGCGCAACGACGGCGCGCACGTTGACAAGTCCGCGCGGTGTCACGTATAATCATACGGCATTGTCATGAGGTGCGTCAGTATTTTGTGTGCGTTGCCTGTAAGTAAGACATTATCGCGACACGATATGAATGGTTGCCGCCTTGCGGCGCCCTTGCGGTCTCGTGGCAATAGGCGGGTAGCGGTCACATATGAGCACAGGAAATCAAGAGGCTGTCAGTCAGTTTATCAATCACCACGTGATGCATCACGCGGGATCGCTCGACGCATGGAATCTGCCGTTTTTCCGCATTGATGCGCTGGAGTGGTTCCGCTATGACTCGGTGATGGTCTTTGTGGTGGGGGCGTTGCTTGTCGCCACCGCCTGGGCCGTCCGCCGTTCCCACACGGCGATTCCAAAAGGGCTCGCGGCGGTGGCTGAGGCGTACGTGGTCTTTATCCGTGACCAGATCGTGCGCCCCAACTTCGGCGACCGTGCCGGCCACAGGACGCTCTCCTTTTTCTGCTCGCTGTTTATCTTTATCTTGTTCTCGAATCTGCTGGGGCTGATCCCGCTTTTCAGTACGGCAACCGGCAATGTCAACGTGACCGCCGGCTTGGCGACCATCTTCATGGCGGCGAGCCTGACCGCCGTGATCCACGCGCACGGCTGGCGCGGGCTCAAGGCGGCGTTTGTGCCGGGCGGTCTCCCGGTCTGGTTGACACCGATCATGGCGGTCATGGAAGTTGTCAGTTTTCTTTCACGCGCCTTCGCACTGACCATGCGTCTGTTCTGCAACATGTTGGCGGGCCATATCGTGATCTACTCTTTGCTGGGGTTGATCGCGATGTTCGGTTTGATGGCAACACCGGTAATGGTGGTAACGATGGCGATGTACGTCTTTGAACTGTTTGTGGCTTTCCTGCAGGCGTATGTCTTTACCCTGCTGTCGTCGATTTTTATGGGCATGATGGTCAATCCTGAACACTAAACACACGAGGTATACAATGATGATTCCCTTGGCAGAGGTTTCCGCAGCGCTCGGTGCCGGCATCGTTATGATCGCCGCAGCGTTGGGCATCGGCGGAGTGTGCGCGGTCGGCCTGCAGTGCATGGCGCGGCAGCCTGAAATACAGCCCAAACTGCAGACCGCGATGATTATCGGCGCGGCCTTTATCGAAGGCGCAGCGCTGTTCGCGCTCGTGATCTGTTTGATGAAGGGCTGACGCGTAACCGGGCTGTCAAGGCCCGGGTAAGGGTGCGAGCATGAGCGACGTGGAACACACTGCGGCGACCACAGCGGTGCCCGGCGTGCCGGAGCCGTTGCAGCAAATGCCGAGCGATGTCATGCAGATCTCTGACAAGATGATCCTGCTGACCTGGCTGGCTTTCGGCCTCACCGCCTTTTTGCTGCACAAATTGCTTTGGAAGCCGATCCTGCGCGCGGTCGAGGGGCGTGAGCGCTCAATCAGCGAAGCGTTGGAAGGCGCGGAGAGTGCGCGGCGTGAACTGGCCGAAGTCGAGGCGCGGCGTCGAGAGACGGTGGCGCGCGCCGCCGCCGAAGCACGCGAGGTGACCGAGCGCGCTGTGCGCGAGGCAACCGACATGCTGACACGCGCCGAAGACGAATCCAAAGCAATGACGCAGCGTCGGATCGAAGAAGCCCAGCGGTCGATCGCCGCCGAACAGCACCGGGCGATTGAGGCGGTCCGTAGCGCTGCGGCTGATCAGCTCTGCGATACGCTGGAGCAGTTTCTGCGCCACGAACTGACCGAGGAGCAGCGCCGCGCCTATCAACAGTCTGTGGTGGGCGAGGTGACGGCATGACCCGCAATGAGCGCTAC
>DUPH01000104.1 GCA_012838435.1 Lentisphaerota bacterium
ACTTCTTTACTTGGGCGCGTCAAAACTATGACCGCGTGATCATCGACTCGCCGCCCTTTGGTATCGTCGGCGACGTCATGACCCTCGCCTCGCTCGCGGATTCGGTCATGATCATGTGCTGCCCCGACCGCACGCGCTTCCAACCGATCAAGCACGCAGCACGCACTTTGACGGAGTCTGGCGCACGCGTCATCGGCGTGATCGTGAACGACGTCGACTTCGGTCGCCGCAACCACTTCAGCCAATACGACTATCACTACCGCTACGCCTACCGGTACACCTCGCGTTACGGTGCCTACGGGCAGGGTAAAAGGCGTACGGGATCTGCAGACACAGAAGGAGAAGTGCCAAGTCGGGCGACCGCCGCCAGACCGGTCTATGGCGATGATCTCGCGCCGCCTTCGCAAGTCACTTTGCGACAGGATCATGTTGATCTTTCAATGACCGATGATGAATGAAAGGAGGAGAAGGAGGAGTGCAACGTATCATTGTGACAGGTGGTGCCGGATTTATCGGCTCGGCGCTGGTGCGCCAATTGATCCGCGAGTCGGAGAACGAAGTTCTGGTTCTTGATGCGCTCACCTATGCGGGCAACCTCGCCTCGCTAAGTGAGATCAATACGCATGCACGTTACCGTTTTGAACACGCCGACATCTGCGACCGCCCCACAGTGGAACGGCTCTTCGCGTCATTCCGCCCGGACGCAGTCATGCACCTCGCGGCGGAATCGCACGTCGACCGCTCGATCGACGGCCCTTCGGCTTTTATCCAGACCAATGTCGTCGGCACCGCCACGCTGCTGGAGGTCGCCACCGCCTACTGGCGCGGTCTGGAAGGCGCGGCGCGCGACGCCTTCCGCTTTCTGCACATCTCGACCGATGAAGTCTACGGCTCATTGGGCGCGGAAGGCCTCTTCACCGAACGCACGCCTTACGACCCACGCTCGCCCTATTCAGCCAGCAAAGCGGCCTCCGACCATCTGGTGCGTGCGTGGCACCACACTTACGGCTTGCCGACGCTGATCACCAACTGCTCCAATAATTACGGCCCCTATCACTTCCCCGAGAAATTGATCCCGCTCGTCATTCTCAACGCGCTCGACCACCGACCGCTGCCGATTTACGGCACCGGCGACAATGTGCGCGACTGGCTCTATGTCGATGATCATGCGCGTGCGTTGCGGCTCGTGCTGCAACGCGGCCGCCCCGGTGAGACTTACAATGTCGGCGGCCACAATGAGCGCACCAACCTGCAGGTCGTCGAAACCATCTGCGATATCCTCGACGAACTCCGGCCGCTTACCGGAGACGCGCCCGCCCGTTATCGCGATCTCATCACCTTTGTCCCAGACCGCCCCGGCCACGATCAACGCTACGCGATCGACGCCGCCAAACTGTGCGGTGAATTGGGTTGGACGCCGCAAGAGTCTTTCGACACCGGCATCCGCAAAACCGTGCAGTGGTATCTTGACAATGCTTGGTGGTGGCAGCCCATCCGCGACAAAAAGTACGCAGGACAGCGTCTGGGAAAGGCATGAGGAGGCAATCATGACGAAACGCAAAGGCATTATCCTCGCCGGAGGCGCCGGCACGCGGCTTTATCCGATCACACAGGTGGTGTGCAAACAGCTCCTGCCGATCTTTGACAAGCCCATGATCTATTACCCGCTCTCGACGTTGATGCTGGCCGGAATCCGCGAGGTTCTGATCATCTCCACGCCTGAAGCCACACCGCTCTTCCGCACTCTACTGGGAGACGGTTCGCAACTCGGTATGCGGCTCGAATACGTCGTACAGGAGGTGCCGAACGGTCTGGCGCAGGCCTTTGTGCTGGGGCGTGAGTTTCTTGGCGATGCCCCCTCCTGCCTCGTGCTCGGCGACAATATCTTCTACGGCGACGGCATGCGCCGCATGTTGACCGAGGCCGACGCCACGCCCGGCGCCACAGTGTTCGGCTACTACGTCAACGACCCCGAACGTTACGGCGTCGTCAGCTTCGACGAAACGGGCAAGGCGGTGTCGATCGAAGAAAAACCTGCCCGCCCCAAGTCCAATTATGCGGTGACCGGCCTCTACTTCTACGACAACAGCGTCGTGGATGTTGCCGCACGTCTCAAACCCTCCGCGCGCGGTGAATACGAGATCACCGACCTCAACCGCCACTACCTTGAACAGGGGTCGCTCACGGTCAAGCTGATGGGCCGCGGCTTCGCTTGGCTCGACACCGGCACACACAGCTCGCTCGCCGACGCCACCGCCTTTGTTAAAGCCATCCAAGACCGCCAGGGACTCAAGATTGCCTGCATCGAGGAGATCGCCTGGCGCATGCGCTTTATCGACCGCAACCAACTCGCGCACCTCGCCGACCGCCTGAAGCAATCCGCCTACGGCGAATACCTCATCCGCCTGCTTGAACTTGAGCCGCGTGATTGACATGATTGTTGTGCATGATGTATTATGACTCGTATGAAGACGATGGCAACCACAGTGACGGAGCGTGGACAGGTATCGATTCCGGCGACAGTTCGGAAGCGCCTCAATCTTACTCCAGGACAGCGCGTGACATGGGAACCGATTTCCGATCACGAATGTCGGATGAAAGTTGCCCCTGAGAGCCCCATACTCGGCGCCAAGGCCATGTTGGGGTATGCGGCCAAGTTTCGGCGTGTGCGTCGGACTAGCGAATGGATGGACGAGATTCGTCAAGGAGAGATCGAGTGATCTGGGTGGTGGACACGTGCATCGTGATCGACGTGCTAGAAAATGACCCAGAATTCGGACATGCGTCCGCAGAGCTTCTGGACAAAATGATTGCGGATGGAATCGCATTGTGTCCAGTCAGCTATGTAGAGTTGGCACCTGCGTTTCTTGGCGTCAGTCAGCGGCAAAACGAGTTTCTGGACAGCATCGGCATTCAATATTCCCTTCCTTGGAGTTGGCAAGACACGCAAAACGCCTACAAGGCTTGGGAGCGCCACGTCGACCTCTATCGGCAGCGAAAAGTTCTTAAGCGCCCCGTGGCCGACATTCTCATCGGCGCATTCGCCATCGGCCGAGGTGGTCTTTTGACACGAAATTCCGCTGACTTCCGACGTGTGTTCCCCAAACTCAAAATCGTCGAGCCTTAGCTTAATGACGGAGACACTAGGACTTTTAACTTCTATCGCCTGGGCGCTTTGCGCAGCCGGCATTGCGTGGTATTGCCTCAATATCTTGCAGCAGATCACGTATGTCACGCTGGCGGATGGCCGTCAACAGGAACGCAAGCTACCGGCCATCTTTCGCTTGCTCCTGCCGTTCGCGCCGAATCTCTACCATGTCGTGACCCGCCCCGCATTTGAAAAAGCGCGCGTCACCGCCGACCGTAAACTGGTAGCGGCAGGCTTTGAGGGCCTGCTTTCCGGCAAGGAGTTTCTGGCGCTGAAACTGCTGATGCCGGTCATCTGTGGCGCTCTTTGGTTTGCCCTGCTCCGTCTCATTTCAGTGTTGAGTCCGCAATCAGAAATCGCCAAGAACACGCTCCTCGCGTTTCTGCTGGGGCTGGCCCTTTTCTATTACTACCCGCTACTCTGGTTGCGGCGTGTGTTGCGGGCGCGCCACACGGCGATTCAACGCGCGCTGCCGTTCGTTCTGGACCTGCTCACCCTCTCGGTTGAGGCCGGCATGGACTTCATGAGCGCGCTTCAGCGCAACTGCGAACGTCGTAAACTGGACCCGCTCAACGAAGAACTGATCCGGATGACGCGCGAAATCCAAGTCGGCACCCCGCGCCGGACGGCACTGCGCAACATGGCGCAACGCGTGGATCTCGGCGATCTGCGTTCGGTAGCGCATGCGTTGATCCAAGCGGACGAACTGGGCGTAAGCATCGGTGCGATCCTGCGGATCCAATCCGATCAGATGCGCGCCCGCCGCTTTGACCGCGCTGAGAAACTAGCCAACGAAGCCCCGGTCAAGATGCTCGGCCCGTTGATGCTGTGCATCTTTCCTGCCGTCTTCATCATCCTGCTTGGTCCCATCCTCCAACAAACCCTGAAAAGCCTGTTTTAAGTTATGAGCATAAACACGTACGCTCTTGTCATCGATGACGGCCCACTGGCGGGCACACGATATACCGTCTCCCAGACCGGGCTTACGCTGGGCCGTTCCCGTCAGTGCGACATCGCGATCAAAGACATGCTGCTCTCCCGCAGCCACTGCCGTTTCGAACTGCGTGACGGTACGCTGTGGGTCGTCGACTTGGCCAGCGCAAACCAGACACTGGTCAACAAGGAGGCGATCGACGAAAGGATGCTCAATCCGGGTGACCTCATTGAGGTCGGCCAAACCGTACTGCGCGTTGACTACGCCGATGCCGCAGCCGGAGACGGACAATCCCCAGCGACCCCAAGCGCGGCCCCTGCCGACGGTGTGGTGATCGACCTTGGTTTTGGAAAAGCCGATGCGTCGGGACACGCCGAAAAGAAATCGTTCCTGCGTCCCGTCATCTGGACGCTCGGCGCTGTGCTGGTGTTGATCATCGGCGCGACGTTCATTATGGACCCCGCGCGTCGCTCAAAGACCACCGACGCCGCCACGCCCGTCAGTCTGGAGCAGGACAAGACTTTGCTGGTGCAGTACGAAAAAGTCGAAGCCTCGACCGACAACCTCTTCCGCTACGAACTCGCGCTCTCGCCAGCCGGTATGCTGGCTGTCAAGATCGATGACCTGTCCGGCAAGAACCGCCACGTCCGGAAGGAGAAGCAGGTTGAACCCGCACTGTTGAACGAACTGGTCCGCGACATCGAAAACAGCGGCTTCTTCTCACTCGACAAGAGCTACTCCGGTTTCGCCCCCTCCCCCAACCAACTCAACGAGTGGACGCTGACCGTCGCCATCGGTCCGCGTGTCCATACCTGCCGTGTCACCAACCGACTCGAACCCGAGGGGTTCCGGACATTGCGTGAACGGCTCGAAACGTTCAGTAAAAACGAACTGGGTATTTGGGCCATCCAGTTCTCCGCTGACAAACTCACCGAACTGGCACGCGATGCTTTGTCGGTGGCCCGCAAAAAGTTTGACGAGCGCGATGTCAAATTCGGTAACCTGCACGAGTCCATCCGCAGTTATCAGGAAGCGGTCTTCTACCTCGACACCGTCAACCCCAAGCCGGACTTTTACACCACAATCATCGAAGGCTTCGAAACGGCCGAAGCCGAACTCGACAAGCGCTACGAAGAGCAGCGCTTCCAGGCCAATCGCGCCATCAACCTGCAGGATTGGCCTACGGCGGCGCGTGAATTGAAAATCCTGCGCGAGATGATCCCAGACACCGCAGACAGCCGCAACAAAGAAGCGACCCAGAAGCTCATCGATGTCGAGGGACGCCTCAGAAAAATCCGCCGTTAACCTGCCGCTCATTTGAGGAAACCGCCATGACACGCAACTTCACCACTTGCCTCCTCGCCGCCCTGCTCGCGGCGTTCACCTTGTACGCCGCAAGGAAGGACGGCCCCACCACCCGCCTCGACGTGACCTCTCATCCCGCCGGGGCAACGGTCCTGATCGACCATCAGGAACGAGGCGTCACGCCGCTGACCCTTTTCGACCTCGCCCCCGGCCCCCATCTGGTGCAGTTCACGAAAGACGGCTGCCGTGACACCTTTGAAAGCGTCTCGCTGGAACTCGGCGTGGTGCGCACGGTTGGTGCCCGTCTGGAACCGCTCACCGGTATCCTGCTGGTCACTTCTGATCCGCCTGCATGCGATGTGGCGGTTAAGGGGGTCTCGCTGGGAAGCACCCCGCTGCTCGTCACCACGCTTGAGAGCGGCGTCCACCGCCTCACGGTCTCCTCGCCCGGCTACCAGACCAAGGAGATCGACGTGACGCTGGAAGGCCGTACCCCGATCAAGCAAGAGGTCACCCTGCTCTCCGACTCCGGTACTATGGCCTTGACCTCCGATCCGGAGGGGGCCGAGGTGCTGATTAACGGTATCGCACGTGGCCGCACGCCCTGCCGCATCGATCGCATCCCCGGCGGAACGGTCACGGTCAAAATCCAAGCCGAGGGCTTCCAACCGCACACGCGGGAAATCTCACTGGCCGCCGGCGAAGTCCAAAACGTCGATGTGCGTCTGACGCCGCTACCGGGGACACTGCGCGTGGTCTCAATCCCTGAGGGCGCGCGTGTCTACATTGACGATGAATACAAGGGCGATACGCCCTTCGATCTGAAGAACGCCGAGCCTAAAACCTACCGCGTCCGCGTCGAGCGCGCCGGACACGAACCGCTTGCGCGCGATGTAACGCTCGCAAAAGCCGCATCGATCACCGAGGAGTTCCGCCTCTCCAAAATCACGGGACGCCTCGAGATCATCACCGCGCCGTCGCGTGCTACAGTCTTGATCAGCGGCAAGAAGGTCGGAATCACCAGTACCCACGGCACCGACAGCACGGCGGTTTCCGATCCGTTCGCGGTCGAGGAGGTGCTGGAGGGCGAGCATGAAGTCGAAATCTTCCGCAAGGGGTATACCTCGCAGAAGCGGCGCATCACCGTGAAGCGCGGAGAAACGCAGACCCTTCAGTTCAAGCTGGAACGTCAGTTTATCCCAAACTACGAGGTCGTTACCGGCCGTGCCCATTACAAAGGCGTGCTGGAGTTCATGAACGAGGAGGGCATCCACCTTGAAATCATGCCGGGCATCAGCCAGACGATCCCGATGAAGGATGTCAAGAAGCACGGCCCGCTGACCGAAACCGAATGAGTGCGTTTCCGGTCGACGCCATCCTACCCGACCTAGCCGCCTCGTTGGCGGCTAACCGCACAGCGGTGTTGCAGGCCCCGCCCGGCACGGGCAAAACCACGCGCGTAGCACCGTTTCTGCTGGACGCCGCCTGGCTGAAAGGACGCAAGATCCTGCTGCTCGAACCGCGGCGGCTCGCTGCGCGTACCGCCGCCGCTTTCATGGCACGCCAACGCAGCGAGCGGGTCGGCGAAACCATCGGTTACCACATCCGCCTCGAACGCCGTGCCGGGCCGCGCACACGCATCGAACTCCTGACCGAAGGTCTGCTCACTCAACGCCTGCTGCACGATCCCGAACTCTCCGACACCGGGCTGGTGATCTTCGATGAGTTTCACGAACGCAGTCTGGCTGTCGATACTGCGCTGGCGCTCGCACTCGATACGCGCCGCGCACTGCGACCGGATCTGCGGCTCGTCGTCATGTCTGCCACACTGCGCCCTGAAGCCATTGCCGCACACCTTGGCGACGCCGACATCCACACAGCCGACACGCGTCTCTATCCGGTCGAGACGCGCCTGCTCGACCGTCTCTCCACCGCATCCATCCCGCAACAAGCCGCCGGGGCCGTGTTGCGCGCGCTGCGCGAAGAAACGGGCAGCGTGTTGCTTTTCCTGCCGGGCGAAGGCGAAATCCGCCGCACGCTGGATCTGCTACGCAATGCAGACCTCCCGCCGGAGGTCTCGCTCTATCCCTTGTACGGTGCCCTGTCGCGCGAAGAGCAGGACGCCGCCGTGGCCCCGCCCGCCGTAGGCCGACGCAAGGTCGTGCTCGCCACCTCAATCGCGGAGACCTCGCTCACCATCGAAGGCATCCGTGTCGTCATCGACACCGGCTGGATGCGAGTGCCGCGCTTCTCGCCGCGCAACGGCATGTCACGTCTGGAAACCCTGCGCATCACCCGCGACCGGGCCGACCAGCGGCGCGGCCGCGCCGGACGTCTCGGCCCCGGCGTCTGCTACCGGCTGTGGGATGAAACCACCGATCTCCAACTTGCGCCTGAAGCACTGCCCGAGATTTTGGACGCCGATCTCGCCGCGACGGTGCTGCAAGCTGCCGACTGGGGCACCAGTGCCCGCGACAGCCTGCCTTGGTTCACGCCGCCGCCCGACGCCGCATGGCGGCAAGCGGTCGGTCTGCTCCAAGCACTCGGTGCCCTCTCGCCCGCAGTCAGCCCTTCCGCCTTGGGCGCTACCGAATCTGCGGAAGCTCCCCCTCCAATGATCACGGAGCGCGGCCGTGCCATGGCTGCACTGCCCGCCCATCCGCGCCTCGCCCACATGATTTTCGAAGCCGCGCGCGACGGTGCCGCGCAGCAAGCCTGCCTGTTGGCGGCAGTGCTCACCGAAGCCGCCTCCGAATCATCGGTACGCTACGAAACCGACGTGCGCCGTCTGCTGGACCGCGTACACGAAGGCGGCCGCGACGGCTTCAGCTACCGCGTCCATGAACTCGCCCGCCGCTGGGGACGCCGCCATCCGCCCACCGACCGTCAACGCCTCTCCGAAGGCCTGCTGCTCGCCTGGGCCTTCCCGGATCGATTGGCGCGGCGGCGCGACGCCACCGGCCGCTATCTGCTGCGCAACGGACGCGGCGCGGTCATTGACACCGCCGATCCGTTGGCGCGCGCGGAGTGGCTTGTCGCCGCCGAGTTGACCGACGACACCGCCGAAGCCAAGATCCGTCTGGCGGTGCCGCTCGACCAAAGCGAGGTTGAAGCCGCCTTTGCCGATCAAATGGAACGCCGCACATTGACCTTTTGGGATAAACGTAGCGAAGCAGTCATCTCGGTGAATCGCCTCTGCCTCGGCGCGATCACGGTGCATGAGGGCGGTCAGGCCGCGCCGGATGCCACCGACCTGCGCGCCGCCCTCTTTGAAGGCATCCGTCAGAAGGGAATCAGCCAACTGCCCTGGAGCAAACGCGCACGCGCCCTGCAAGAGCGCGTACTCTTCCTGCGCCGCGCCCTACCGGAACAATCCTGGCCCGATTTTTCCGACGACGCGCTGTTGTCTGATCTCGATACCTGGCTCGGCCCGTTTTGCGATGGCGTCACCCGCTGGAGCCATGTGACCGCGCTTGATCTCGCCGCGATTCTGCAACGTCGGCTGGAAGCGTGCGGCTGTTCGCGCCACGCCTTAGACACGCTCGCGCCTACGCACCTGCCGGTACCCAGCGGCTCGAACATCCAAGTTCGCTACGATCAAGATCCGCCCTACATGGAGGTGCGCATTCAGGAGGTGTTCGGTCTCACGTGCACACCGACTGTAGCTGGCGGACGCGTACCGGTCGTACTGCACCTGCTCTCACCCGCGCACCGCCCGGTGCAGGTGACCCGCGATCTGGAGAGCTTCTGGTCCACCGGTTACGCGCTGGTGCGCAAAGACCTGCGCGGACGCTACCCGAAACATTACTGGCCCGAAGACCCGCACCAAGCCGAACCGACACGCCGCGTACGCCCGCGTCCT
>DUPH01000105.1 GCA_012838435.1 Lentisphaerota bacterium
ATCCCGCGCGTGCCGCGCAAGCCGTGCGTACCTATCTGGCCGAGCGCTGCGATGTGACCGGCGGTGCGTTGACACCCGGCGATGTGGCCGAACTGTTGTGCGGGCGCGGTGTTTCAGATGAACCGGCGTACGCATGCCGCACCTTGCTGGCGCGCCTTGACGAAGCCCTTTACCGGCCCGACACCGCCGTCCCCACCGCCGCTGTCGTCAGCGACCTGCTCGCGCTCCTGCCCGCCATCGATGCAGCACTCGCCGAGCAGCCAAGCGTGAATGACGAGGGTGAACAACCATGAAACACATGAAACTTCATGAAAAACAGGTGAGTGCGCAAAATTTGGAGTGCGGTGACAAGAGCCGCGCTGTACGCGGGTCGCGGCACCGCTTTCTCTTCGCGCTGTGCGCGAAGATACACTTAATCCCCACACTTCGTCGAAAAACCTCTGCGTCTCTGCGTCTCTGCGTTATCAAAAACGGCATCGCCATTTGTGCGCCGTTTCGTCACTGCGCGTCTGTTTTGAAAATGGCGGTCGGCGTCTTTCTGCTCGCGGTATCCTGTGCGTCCGCTGCTTCCCCTGACGATTCCGCCCGCGCCTTTCTCTGGGAACAGGCCGGTGCGCAGGCCGCAGCCGCTACGACGCCTGACGCCTATCTTCAGGCCGCCGCCACCTATAACCGGCTGGTCGCCGACGGCGTGTGCAACGGGCCGCTCTTCCAGAACCTCGGCGGCGTGTTGGTCATGGCCGGTGACGGTGTCAATGCGGCCGCCGCCTTTGAACGCGCCGAGCGCTATCTCGGTGTCACGCCGGAAACGCGTCAGGGGCTTGCCGCTGCGCTCGCGCTCCAGACCGGACGAGCACAGGCCGAATTGCCTTGGTCGCGCACCGCCTTTTTCTGGCACTACGCTTTTCCCTGTTCCGTGCGCGCGGCCACTGCCCTGGCCGGATGGAGCCTCTTCTGGTTGGGCGTGTTCTTTCGGCTCCTGCGACGTCGCGGTATCGGTCGCGTCTTTCTGCGCAGTCTCTCGGAAACATGTCTGCTCACCGGCGGGCTATTGACTGTGGTCTTCAGTGCCTCCGTTCTGATGACGCTCGCGAATGAACGGCACGATGAAGCGACGTGGGGGGCGCGCATCTTCACCGCCTCGGCCATCGAAACGGAGGTCGGGCGATGAGAGGTAAAGACGGCTGATGCGTACACGTCCCTTGGTTTCAGGTTTTTTTGACATGATTGACATGATTGACATGATTTGGAGGGCGAGTGTCCTCACGAGACGCCGAGGCGAGCAATGGAGGGCGAGTGTCCTCACGAGCCGCCGGGACGAGCAATGGAGGGCGAGTGTCCCCACGAGCCGCCGGGACGAGCAATGGAGGGCGAGTGTCCCCACGAGCCGCCTTCCGCTGTGCGGAAGGATGACTTCAGGTTCCATTGCGGAGCACCGGGAGGGACGAGCGTCTGCTCGTCCGCGGGCAAGCAGACGCTTGCCCCTCCCAGCGGCGGTCACGCCGCCACCCCGTAAAAGATCTCTGCGTCTCCGCGTCTCTGCGTTAAAAAAACTTTCAACGCTCAACTTTCAACGCTCAACTTTCAACTTTCTGCGGTCACGACGCCATCCCGTAAAAACCTCTGCGCCTCTGCGTCTCTGCGTTATCAAACTTTCGATGCGTTGTTCTGCCCGCTGGTTGAGCCTGCTTCTGCTGCTCGCGCTACCGGTGCATGCGGGTGAGATTCTGGGCGGACGCTTCAAGACGGTGCCCGAGACGCTCTATGTGAATCAGGCGTTCGAGATTCACTTTGAACTTGAGGTCACGTTCGGCAGCGAGGTGGAGGATGTGCGGGTCACCGGTTTTCCGAACAATCCCGATTTGATCACCGTCGGACGGCTTGAGAACGCCGAAGGCAGCCGCGTCACACGCGGTACGCAGACCTTCACGATGCACCGTTTCATCGCTAAGGCGCGCTGCCACCAGCCGATCGACCGTGTTTTCAGGCCGCAGGTACACTGCATGCTGGTCGAACGGCGTTCCGCCGGCTTCTTCTCGCATTGGCAGTCGTTCCCCAAGCAAAAGCAGCTTGAGCCGTTCACGCTGCGCGTGAGGCCGTTGCCCGAAGCCGGGCGTCCCGACAACTTCTCCGGCGCGATCGGCAACTTCAACCTCGAAGGAAAACTCTCGCAGAACACCGTGCAGCCCGGCGACATCATCACGCTTTCGCTTGAACTGAGCGGCGAGGGATGGCTCGGCGATCAGGCGGCTATGCCTGCGCCGCCCGATTCACCGTACTTCAAGCGTTATCCGCCGAAAGAGCTGTTGCGCGAAGCGACACATCTGAAGAGCGAACAGGTCTTCATTCCGCAGAGTACCAACGCCACCGAGATTGCGGCAACGCGTTTCAGCTTCTTCAATCCCGCGACCGGAAAGTATGAAGAGAGCGTGGCAGGGCCTTTCCGCTTGACCTTCGGCGTGACCCAAGACGCGGCCGTGACCGAAGAGGTGCGTGTGATCGACACCGCATATCCGAAAACTTCCGTTACCCACGCGCAGATCATCACGCGCGAACAGGTGGATCAGACGCTGCGTCACAGCGTGCCGCTACTGGTGGCAGGCGGCGGCGTGCTGGTGGCGTTTTTCGTGTTCTTCCTGTTGGTCGGGACGCACAAAGTGCTTGCGGCGGGTGTCGGGCTGCTGATTTTAGTGGGCAGCCTGGCGACAGGATACCGGCTGCATAGCAAGACAGCGCTCTCCACGCGCCACCTCACACGACGCGCGGAGGTGCGCTTTGCG
>DUPH01000106.1 GCA_012838435.1 Lentisphaerota bacterium
AACACGATCTTCGCGCACCCCCGCCACTAGCCGATTTTCAGGTTTGATCGTGACGACGCGGACGGTGTGATGTACACTCACCAACATTAAACGAAATGAAACGGAGCAAGCAAAAGACAGCCTTGGAGAAGTTCGCGGCCACGGACGCGATCCTTGAGAGCATTTCTGATGGCGTGTTTACGGTGGACGGCGAGTGGCGCGTAAGGTCGTTCAACCGTGCGGCGGAAACAATCACTGGCGTGCCACGCGAGGAAGCAATCGGGCGGCGCTGCGATGAGGTGTTCCGCTCCAGCCTTTGCGGCGCGGAGTGCGCGTTGCAGCAGACCATGCAGACGGGGCGGCCGATCATCGGAAAGTCGGCGTACATCGTCACCGCCGAAGGCGAACGGATACCGATCAGCATTTCCACGGCGGTGCTTAAAGATGCGGACGGGAAGGTAATCGGCGGCGCGGAGGTCTTTCGTGACCTGTCGGAAGTGGATGCGCTGCGCCAAGAGCTTGCGGGACGTTTTCACGCGGGCGACCTTGTCAGTCGCAGTCCGGTGATGCAGCGCTTGTTCGAGGTGCTGCCGGCCATTGCGGCCAGTCCGAGCACGGTGCTGATCCAGGGCGAGACCGGCACGGGCAAGGAACTCGTGGCCCGGACGATACACGAGCTGAGCCCGCGTAAGGATGCGCCGTTTGTGGCGGTCAACTGCGGTGCGCTGCCCGATACGCTGCTGGAGTCGGAACTGTTCGGCTACAAGGCGGGCGCGTTCACCGGCGCGACCAAGAACAAGCCGGGACGCTTCGCGCTGGCCAAGGGCGGCACCCTGTTGCTGGATGAGATCGGCGAGGTGAGCCCAGCGCTTCAGATACGTCTGCTGCGCGTACTACAGGAGCGCGTCTATGAGCCGCTGGGGGCAACGCGTTCGGAGAAGGCGGACGTGCGCGTGATCGCGGCCACGAACCGGGATCTTTTGGCACTCAGCCAAGAGGGGACATTTCGCGAAGACCTCTACTACCGTATCAACGTGGTGCGTGTGGAACTGCCGCCGTTGCGTCGGCGTAAAGAGGACATCCCGCTACTGGTGGAGCAGTTCATCGCGCGGTTCAACCGGGTGCAGGGAAAAGATGTGATGGGCATCAACAATGAGGCGCTCTCCCTCTTGATGGCCTACGATTGGCCGGGCAATGTGCGGGAGTTAGAGAACGCGATTGAGCACGCATTCATTCTTTGTTCATCGGGGCGCATCGGGCTTGCCCATCTGCCGGAAATACTGACAGGCGCGACGCGTGATTCGTCTGCCGACGGCGGTCTGCGTGCCGCCCGCGATACGCTTGACGCACAGGCGATCAGCGCGGCGCTGGAACGCACCGGCGGCAACCGCGCCGCAGCGGCACGCGAACTCGGCATCCACTCGTCCACGCTGTTCCGCAAGATGCGCGCGCTGAATATCCAGCCGCCGGAGCGCGACGGGCGGTCGCGCCGGAAGACGCGGTGAGAAGCATGCTGGGGGGGCTCTGCGGCGGCGTTTACGCCGCCCCACGGGCAAGATGCCCGTGCCACACCGCCGCTTAATCGCCATCATCATTGCAAGATTGCAATGATTAAAAAGCAATAACCATGCAATCATGCGCATGTACACGGGCATCACAAAGAAAGTTTACATACCGTAACACATTGCTGGGCAAGGGGTTGCATAGTTTATTGCGCCATCTCTACAGTTGGCATAAATGGTGCGGTATAAGCTGGCGTGAAAACTGTATTCTCAGTTTGGCAGCAACGCATCGCGCCGGTTTTCGACACGGCGCGACAGGTTCACTTGGTGGATGCGGCGGGCGGTCGAATCACGGCGGAGTCGGATCATGAAGTGGATGCCGACCTGTCGCAGCGGATCGCCTGGCTGAAAGCGCGGGACGTGGGCACGGTGGTCTGCGGCGCGATCTCGCGGCCGTGGCAGGAACGATTGGAGGCCGCCGGGTTGACGGTCGTTCCGTTCGTGTCGGGCGAGCTTGCGGAGGTGATGCAAGCGTGGCTGGACGGCACCTTGCGCGGAACGGCGTTTGCGATGCCGGGATGTTGCGGTCGTCGGCGCATGCGCTGCGGTCGCGGGCGCGGAAGAAGGCGATTTTAAAAACAAAAGGTTCTTGCAAACCCCTCGTGGCATGGGCGTCCCGCCCATGAAACACGGGCAAGATGCCCGTGCCACACCTGCAAGTAAGAGGTTTTGCAAGAGCCTCACGAAAGAAAGGAGCAAGAAAATGCCGAGAGGAAATGGTAGGGGACCCCAGGGTATGGGACCGATGACGGGACGCGGGGCGGGAGTCTGCGCGGGATTTGGTACGCCGGGGTATGGCAATCGAGCGGGTGGCGGCTTTGGTTTCGGCGGTGGCTTCGGCTGCGGTCGGGGCGGCGGGCGCGGCGGCTTTGGTCGCGGGTACAGAAACATGTTCTGCGCCACCGGTCAGCCGGGCTGGGCGCGTTTCGGCGGTGCTGGAGCGGCGGAGGGAAAGCAGACATGAAGATTGCATTTTCGACATCTGGCAACGATCTTAACGCGCCGCTGGACATGCGCTTTGGACGGGCCGCGAAATTTCTGGTTTATGACACCGAGACCCAGGCGTTCACGCTGGTGGACAACACGCAGAACATGAGTGCTGCGCAGGGCGCGGGCATTCAGGCCGCGCAGAATGTTGCGGCGGCTGGTGCGCAGGCGGTGGTGTCTGGCCATTGCGGTCCCAAGGCGTTCCGCATGCTTTCGACGGCAAACATCAAAGTCTACACGTCGAATGCCGCGACTGTGGCGGAGGCGCTGTCGCAGTTTCAGGCCGGCGCGTTGACCGAGCTCACGGCAGCGAATGTGGATGGGCACTGGGCGTAACCGTATGATTATCGCAGTGGCATCCGGAAAAGGCGGGACCGGCAAGACGACCGTGGCGGCCAATCTGGCGCGTGTGCGCGGTGACGTGACGCTGCTGGATTGCGACGTGGAGGAGCCGAACGTCCACCTGTTCATCAGCGGTGAGCCGCAGGGTGAGCCGGAGGTCGTGTCGCTTCTCGTGCCGGAGGTGGATGAAAGCCGCTGTGACGGCTGCGCGGCCTGTTCGAACTTCTGCGCATTCAAGGCGCTGGCTGTGCTGGACAAGCGTGTGCTGGTCTTCGCGGAGATGTGTCACGGATGCGGCGGCTGTGCGCGGGTGTGTCCGCAGGACGCGATCCGCGAAGTACCGAAGCGTATGGGCGTCGTGGAGACGATGGGCGCGGACGGGGTGACCGTGGTGCAGGGTCGGCTCGATGTGGGCGTGGCCATGGCGCCGCCGCTGGTGCGCGCGGTCAAGGCGCATATCCCGAAAACGGGGGATGCGATTCTGGATGCGCCGCCCGGCACCTCGTGTCCGGTTGTCGCCACATTGCGCGAAACCGATTTCGTGGTGCTGGTGACCGAGCCGACGCCCTTTGGACTGAATGACCTGAAGTTGGCCGTGGAGGTCGTGCGCGAGTTGGGACTGCCGTTCGGTGTGGTGGTCAACCGTGCTGACAGCAGCGATGACCGCGTGGCGACCTATTGTCGCGAGGCTTCGATTCCGATCTTGGCCGAGAT
Organism: Lentisphaerota bacterium; assembly: GCA_012838435.1. Classification (GTDB taxonomy): domain Bacteria; phylum Verrucomicrobiota; class Kiritimatiellia; order RFP12; family UBA1067; genus DUPH01. The sequence goes on from DUPH01000106.1 coordinate 3,585, forward strand.
ACCGGATGATCGCCGTGTGGCGGAAGCCTACTCGCGCGGCGAACTGATGGTTGACGCGCTGCCGGAATACCGTTCACTCTTTGAACAGCTTTACACGGACATCGTGAGGCTCTTGCAAAACCCTTTGATTGCAGGTGTAGCACGGGCATCTTGCCCGTGTTTCATGGGCGGGACGCCCATGCCACGAGGGGCTCTGCAAGGGCCTCATTGTTAACCAGTGGAATGACGCGAAAGCATTGTGTGGAAGCGAGGTGAGATGATGTCGGCGGCGATTCAAGAGTGTGTGATTATCAGCGGCAAGGGCGGCACAGGCAAGACCAGTGTGACCGCTTCCTTCGCGGTGCTCGCGACGGGGCGTGCCGTGTTGGCCGATTGCGATGTGGACGCGGCGGACCTGCATCTGGTGCTGACGCCCAAGATGATTACGAAGGCAGATTTCAAGAGCGGCAATGAGGCCGTGATCCGTAGCGAAGCCTGCACCGGATGCGGGACGTGCGTTGAATTGTGTCGCTTTGAGGCGATTCGCTGTGTGAGGCGTCCTGATGGTAAAACCCGCTGTGAGGTTGATCCGATCGCCTGTGAGGGGTGCGGCGTGTGTGTGCGCTTCTGTCCGGAAAAGGCGGTCGATT
>DUPH01000107.1 GCA_012838435.1 Lentisphaerota bacterium
AATACGACTTGGTCCGGTTGGAAGTCAGCGGCGTCTTGGAGGACTACCGGGCGGCGCAAGCCGAATGGGCACGCCTGAACAGCGAAGGCGAGCGGCTACGCACCGAGATGTATGCCCGCGTCGAGAGTCTGGCCCAAGAACCGACCATCAAGCGTGAAGAGGTGCTCGCCACACACGAGGAACTGCTGGCCTTTCAGCGCACCTGTCTCAGAGCCGAACGCGAATGTCTGTTTATCGAGCAGTGCTTGGAGACCGTGAGCGGCGGAGCACTGCCGACAGAATAGAAGAAACACCATGAACAAACTAACCACAAACTCCAGCCATCATAACCGCCTTCCGGGCTTGATCGTCGTCATGCTCGCGATGTGCATGGGCGCCCACGGCGCGCTCGTTATCAACGAGGTCTGCTACGACAACTCGACAGTGCCCGATGATACCGGCGATACATCGTCGGACTGGATCGAACTGTACAACACAGGCCCGTCAGCGGTGAACATCCTCAGCTACGGATTGGGCGATGCCAACCCGTATGACGAGAACAAAGGGGTGCGGCTGCCCAACTACACCATTCCGCCCGGCGGATTCCTCGTGGTCTTTGCCAGCTCGGATCTGCCCGAATACACAGTCTGGACCAACGCGCCGGACATCATCGCGATACCCGCCAACTCCGCTTGGCGCTACAACACACCGGCCAGCGCACCGCCCTCAACCTGGAAAGACAGCACTTTCGATGATACCGCATGGGCGAGCGGGATTGCGCCGCTGGGCTATAACGACGCAACCCTCAACATGGATTGCGCAACGATCCTGTCATACGGCTCCAACCCAGCCAGCCGTTACCCGGCCGCTTACTTCCGCAAGACCTTCAAGATCGTGAACCCATCCGTTGTGACCGGCCTCGTCATCCGCGCGCGCGTCAACGACGGTATGGTCCTCTATCTCAACGGCGCGGAACAGAAGCGCGTCCACATGCCGGAGGGCGCGATCTCTCACGCCACGCTCGCCACGGTGAGTGTGCCGCCGACATTCTGGACCAACATCCTGCTTTCAGCCTCTGGCCTCGTAGCTGGCGATAACGTGCTGGCCGTCGAGGTGCATCAAGCTGCAGTGGACAGCGTCGACTTGATTATGGATATGACCGTCACCGCGCTCGTCGATGAACAGGTGCCGATCGTTCACGGCCAGTTCGGGCTCAAAAAGACCGGCGAGAACGTCCACCTCTTCGATGCCGGATTGACACGCATCCACAAGTTCGATTCGCCATCCTCAGAACCTGGCGAGAACAAGACCTACGGACTCGCAGTTGATGGCGTGACCGGGGTTTGCAAAATCTACGATCGTCCGACCCCCGGCTTGCCCAACGCAACGTACGCGCAGAAATACTCGGTCGCGCTTTACTCCGAAACGCCGACTTTTTCGGTCGCGCCCGGTTTTTATGCCGCCAACCAGTCCGTCGTGCTAAGCACGCCCACGGCCGGCCACAAAATTTACTACACGCTGGACGGCAGTGACCCTTGGGACAGCACCACGTATGTGTTCAGCGGTGCGGCCATCTCAATCACCGCCGAGGCACCGGCCACCTCCGGCCTCGCGTGGCTGCGCACGAATCCGATTGAGATCGACAGCAGGGTGCCCGGCACCGCTTGGTTGCCACCGATCGGTAGCATTCCCAAGGCAGTGGTGCTTCGTGCGATCGCCGTCGATAGTATGACCGGCACCACCTGTTCGCCTGAGACGCGCGGCACCTACTTCATCGGCCCCTCCTTCACGACCCGCACCCTGCCCACAGTATCGCTCATTACCGACTCCAACAATTTGTTCGGTTTTACCTCGGGCATCTATGTGCCAGGCAAGTACTACGCCGATTCGCCGACAGGCTACGGCTCAAACAAGTGGGGCAAGCCCAACGCGAATTACCATCAAGACAACGACGATGAGGCTTGGGAACGCCCGGTGCAGGTCGAGCTTTTCGAGACCGCACAGAACACCGCCGCCTTTGCCTGCACAGTCGGCATGGCCATGCACGGCGGCGGCACGCGCGCCCTCCCGCAAAAGACGCTCTATCTCATCTCCCGCCTCGGCACATACGGCACAAGCCATATCGACTATCAGCTCTTCCCTGACGAGAGCGGCACAAGTTACAAGCGCTTCCTGCTACGCAACAGCGGCAACGACTGGTACGGCCCGATGTCCGGCGGCATCGCCACGATGCTCAAAGACGCGGTTTTCCATCGCATCGTCAAAAAACTGGACACCTCGGTCATGGCCTATCGCCCCGTCACCGCCTACATCAACGGCGAGTACTGGGGCATCCATAATCTGCGCGAAAGCTTTGACAAGCACTACCTCGCCACGCGCTACGGGCTGGACCCCGACAACATGGACATCCTGATGCACGAAGAAGACGCGAAAGACAAGGTCAGAATCACACGCGTCGACGGCGATAAAAACAGTGACGAAGAGTATGAGGAGTTGATCGACTGGATCGATGTAAACCCGCTCTCCGAGAACATCAATTACGAGCGCGTGCAGACAGCCGCCGTGTTCACCAACGCACTCGACATTGTGATCACCGGCATCGATGTCACCAACCACGCTGACTACATCATCGCTGAAACGTTCTTCGCCAACACCGACTGGCCGATCAACAACTGCGACTTCTGGCGGGCACACACCAACCAGACCGACACTTGTGGCGCGTTCGGCGACACCCGCTGGCGCTGGATGCTCTACGACCTCGACGTCGCCGGCGAAAAGGGCGCGGACTTCAACATGTTCACTTACCTCTCTTCCAAAAAAATGACCGGCCGTCGCGAACCCGGATTTCTGATCAACCAGCTTTGGTCGAACTTGAGTTTCCGCAACTACTTCGTGATGCGCTACGCCAATCTGCTCAACACCACCTTCCGCCCCGAGCGCATGACCGCGATCATCGCCGATGCCACCGACACAATCGCCCCCGAGATCGAGCAACACTTCCGACGCTGGGGCCGCACCTTCACGCAGGCGCAGTGGCGCGCCGCCGTGACCAACGTGCTGATCGACTTCACCGCCACGCGCCATGCGGTCTCTTGGCAACATCTCGACAGCCACTTCGGCCTAGGTGGGACCGGCACCCTCACGGTGAACAACCACGACGCCACGGGTACCGGCGGACGCTTCATCGTCAACGGGATCGACATCACGACCGGCACCGAAGGCGTCACCACGCGCGCCTCTTGGAGCGGCACCTTCTTCCGCAACCTGCCGGTCACCGTCGAGGCCGTACCCGACGACGGCTACGCTTTTGACGGCTGGGTCGGCACCGCCGTAGTGAATCCCGCCCCCAGCCTCTTCGTCGGCGATGCGCCGATCATCCTGACCGCGCGCTTCCGCCCGCTCGACGCACCGGCCTACCAGCCGACCGGCTACGAGCAGTGGCAACTCGCCAACTACATGGAGCAACAGATTCTGGGCACCGGCGAGGCCGCCGCAGACGCGCCGTCAGGTTACGCCGGCATGAGCAACCTTGCGT
>DUPH01000108.1 GCA_012838435.1 Lentisphaerota bacterium
CGCGTTCATCCCGCTCAGTATCAGCGATTCCCGGGCCGCCACAGCCAATCAGCAAGGCGCCAAAAACCATCATCAACATCGTATGCCATATTCGACGCATCGGCCCTGCTCCATGAAAGATAGAAAACGGTTGCCTCATTTTTCGTTTGGTTTACGCGCCCGGCTCGCCTATCATGTGGCCTGTTCTGGAAACGAGGCCGGATTCAGCCAAGTTGGAAACCATCGAAAAAAAGTGAACCCTTATTGTACCTAACTCGCCGAGAATGACCACCCAAAACACGAAAAATCTTTGGTCTGCCGCACAAGCCTGTTTGGGCGCCACCGGCTCGCTGAGCGTGATCATGCCCGCCTATGGGCTGGAAACGGTCATCGAACGCAATATCGAAACCGTCTGCCGCCTTCTTGAGGGAAACATACCCTTCGAGGTGCTGCCCGTTGATGACGGTAGCCGCGATGGCACCGCAGCGGCTATACGCCGCGCCGCAGCCCGCGACCCAGACCACGTCCATCCGGTCTTCGTGCAGGTCAACGCCGGCAAGGGCAACGCGCTGAAATGTGGTTTCGCGGCGGCACGCGGTTCGCACATCCTGCTGCTGGACGCTGATCTTGACCTTGATCCGGTTCGCATCACCACTTTCTTCGACATCATGGCTGAAAAGCAGGCCGCCATCGTCATCGGTTCGAAACGCCACCCGGATTCGGTGATCGACTACCCCTGGCACCGCCGCCTCTCTAGTGTGATCTACTACACAATCGTGCGCCTGTTGATCGGTCTGCCGATCTCCGATACCCAGACCGGCATGAAACTCTTCACGCGCGAAGCGCTCGCCTGGTCCTTCGAACGCATGCTCGTCAAAACGTTCGCCTTCGACCTTGAGGTGCTCTCCATCGCCCACGCCCAAGGATACACCGTAGCCGAGGCTCCCATTGAGATGCATTTCGGCGAAAAAATCGGGTGCCTCTCCTGGACCAACGTCAAGCAGGTCATGATCGACACGCTTGCCATCTTCTACCGCCTACGTATCCTGCGCTACTACGACAGCGTCGAGATCGCGCCCCCGCCCGAAAAGCCCCTGTTCGTCTCGGTCGTGATCGCCTGTCCCGGCCCCAGCCCCTACCTCACCGAGTGCCTCGATGCCCTCGCGCTCCAGACCTATCCCCATTTTGAAGTCCTCGTTCTGCCTGACGCCCCTTGCGACCTCGGCCCAGTGCCTTTCACGTTGCACGTGATTCCCACCGGCAAAATCCGGCCAGCCGAAAAGCGTAACATCGGCATCCAGCAAGCGCGCGGCGAGGTGGTCGCCTTCCTCGATGACGACGCCTATCCGGTTCCGGCTTGGATCGAGCAGGCGATCAAGTACTTCACGATGCCGGATGTCGGCGGCGTCGGCGGCCCAGGCGTCACGCCGCCCGGCGACCCCTTCCTCGGCCAAGCCAGCGGACGCGTCTACGCCAACCCGCTGGTCTCCGGCAACTACCGCTATCGCTATCTCGGCGACCGCGTACGCGCCAGCATCGACGACTTCCCGAGCTGCAACCTGTTTGTGCGCACCGATGTGCTGCGCGCCATCGGCGGATACCGCACCGATTTCTGGCCGGGCGAGGACACCATCCTTTGCGCCGACATCGCGATCGGGCAGAAACGGCGCATCATCTACGATCCCTGGGTGCAGGTCTTCCACCACCGCCGACCGCTCTTCGGCCCGCATCTGCGCCAGATCGGCCGCTACGCCCTGCACCGGGGCTACTTCGCCAAGCGCTTTCCGGCCACCTCGCTGCGCATCAGCTACCTGATCCCCACCTTCTTCGTGTTGGGTCTCGTGGTCGGTGCCATGCTGGCCTGCCTCCATCCCTGGTTGCGCATCGCCTACTTTGCCGTGCTGGCTTTCTATCTATTGATCACCTTTATCTCCTCGGTTTCTCTTTCGCCCGCACTCTGGTTGGTGACTTGGCTCGGCGTCATAGCCACACACGTGGTTTACGGTGTACGCTTCGCCCAAGGGCTGCTCGCACGCCGTATGCCCTGCGAAGTCGCTGCCTTCGACCACCCCTCCGAAACCACGGCAAACGATTAGTCATGCGGATTACCCATTCGGCGTCCAACGCCGATTTATCACAAGGAGCCATCATGATTGTTATCAGACACGCTTGCAAAACCCCTCGTGACATGGGCGTCCCGCCCATGAAACACGGGCGAGATGCCCGTGCCACACCCGCGAGCAGGTGGTTTGGCAAGAGCCGCATCAGTCTCATCCTCCTCATCACCTGCGCCGTCAGCCCGCTGTTCGCACAACGCGCGACCGAACCGACACTTGATGCCGTCGCCGCTGCGCTGCGTCAAGCACCGCCCGCCCATCCGCGCCTGTTCGCGGATGCCGCCGGTTTCGCCGCGCTGAAAGAAAACGCTGCCGCCGATCCCCTCACGCGTGCCGCACTCGATCGCCTGTTGCACGACGCCGACCTGATGCTCAAGCAACCGCCCAACACGCGCGAGATGGAAGGGCGTCGTCTGCTCGGTGTTTCGCGCAGTGTCCTCTACCGCGTCTCCACCCTCGCCATGGCCTACCGTCTCAAAGGCACCCCCGCATACCGCGACCGCTGCGCTGCCGAACTGCTGGCCGCAGCCGCCTTCACCGACTGGAATCCCTCGCACTTCCTCGACGTGGCCGAAATGTCCCTCGCGCTGGCCGTCGGCTACGACTGGCTGTATCACGATCTCGACCCCGCGACACGCGACACGCTGGCCGCCGCTCTCATGGAAAAGGGATTGCGCACCTCGCTCAAACACACTGGCTGGGTCAGAGCCAGCAACAACTGGGGACAAGTCTGCCACGCCGGCATGCTCGCCGCCGCGCTGGCCCTGCAAGAGCGCGATGCCGCGCTCGCCGCCGAAATCACACACCGCGCCATCGTGAACCTGCCGCGCTCCATGCGCGCCTTCGCACCCAAAGGCTGCTATCCCGAAGGCCCGGGATACTGGTCGTACGGCACCGACTTCAACGTGCTGGCCATCGCGCTGCTCGAAGGTGTGCTCGGCTCCGATTTCGGTCTGACCGCCCTCCCCGGCTTCACCGCCACCGCCGACTATCTCGACCTCGTGACCGGTCCCTCCGACATGACCTTCAACTACGCAGATGGCGGCATGCGGCGCAGTACCGACTGCGCCACCTGGTGGTTCGCCAAGCGGTTCGACCGCCCCGACCTGCTCGCCTACTTTGAAAAGGAAGCCTTCCAACGCTACTGCGCGGCACGTCCCACCACGTCGGGCCGGGGCGCCGACCGCCTCTTCGCCTTCTCGCTGTTCTGGCTGCGCCCCGTTCCGGAAGGCATCACACCGCGCGCGCCGCTCACCTGGCACTCGGAAGGCCCCGTCCCGATCACCATCCAGCGTACCACCTGGGACAACCGGACCGCGCTGTTCGTCGGACTGAAGGCCGGTTCGCCCTCCGGGCCCCACGGCCACATGGACGCCGGTTCGTTTGTGCTCGACGCCGAAGGGGTCCGCTGGGCCTACGATCTCGGTGCCGAAGGTTACCACGGCATCGAGTCACGCGGCATGAAGCTCTGGAGCAGCGCACAGGATGCCGACCGCTGGCGCATCTTCCGTCTGAACAACCTCAGCCACAACACGCTGGTGATCGACGGCCAACTCCAACTCGCCAAAGGTAAGGCGCTGGTCCGCTCATTCCGAGAAGGGCCTGAATCCGAAGCCGTGCTCGACCTCACACCGGTCTACACGAACGCATCAAAAGTGATACGTACCGGCACGCTGCTTGCGAACGGCACATACCGGCTGACCGATACAATCGAAGGACTGCGGCCCGGCGTAACCGTACGCTGGGGCATGGTGACCCGCGCCACGCCCGGTCCCGAACGCACCGGCACGCTGACACTTAGCGAAAGCAAAAAGCGTCTCCGTCTCAGCGCACTGCACGATCCCGCAACCGTCTGGAAAACCTACGAGACCGCCCGTCCGCCCAACGAATGGGATTCGCCCAACCGCGGCACCGTGATGGTCGGCTTCGAGGCGGTTGCTCCCGCCTCCGGCGCGCTCTCCTTCGCGGTTCTCTTCACGCCCGGCTCCCGTTGACTTCCGCGCCCGCGCTGCGCGCGGATTTAGAAGTTAAGATTTAGGATTTAGGATTTAGGATTCGTGGTAGAATCAATCACTCGATGGTAAAGACGCGTGTCGCGTGCTCAGCGAAGTCTGTCTCGAACTCCGCTACGTCTTGTGCCACGTATTCGCCGCTGTAAAGATCGCGCACACATCCGGCGCGCGGTAGGCGCACTTTCCTACGACCGCCTTCCTTGACGCTCACCGCAACCATCTGCCGGTTGGCCCATACCACATCATCGGTTTCGATGTAGGTGTGTACGCCAGCCCCCTCGACGATGGCGCGCATCAGACGCGCCGGCAACAGCGGCGCGGTGGAGAAGACCGAGGTCCACCCCTCGCCAGCTTTGACGACCAACCCCGGACGCCCGTCTGACAACGTGCCCAACACCTGCGCACCGGCATCGTCTGCGTAGCAGATCGGCGCATTGGACACGCCGGAGCCGTATGTGGTTCCGGCCAGATCTTTCGTCCACCGGTGGCCGCCCGTCACGTTCACGGTGTACGGTGCCGCCGCGCGATCCAGCCGCAACCGGATGCCAGTCAACGCCTCCATGCCCGACTCATCAAGCCGTCCCTCGCGGTAGAGGCCCGGTACCGCCACGAAAACCAACACGCGGCCATCCCGCTTCAACGCATCGATCGCGCGCCGGTCCTGCTCGGTCGGTGCGAAACTGGTCATGATGAAAAGCACCTTGTGGTCGCGCAGTCGCGGCAAATCGGACGCGAGGTAATGCCCGACCGGCGCACCGATCCGCGACAGCGCAGGAAGCTGGCCGACCAATAACGGCGCACCCAGCGCTTTGTCGCCGACACGCATCCAACAGAGACTGCGCTCGTCCACAATCATCGCCACCTCATCCGCCGGTGTACGGTCGAGCGCCTGAATCTCCGAGGCGTTGCGCACCAGTCGCGCGATACGGTCCATCAGCATCGGATCACCGTACACGTTACTGCCGACATCGAACCACCATTGCGCCGTGCCGTTGACCATCACGTTCGCCAGCTCTTTCTCCTGCTGCACGATGTCGCCCGCCACGTCAGCCGCCTTGCCCCACGTTCCCGGTGCACCGGGTGCCAGCGAGGTACGGATGTCATTTTCGTCGAACCAGAGTTTGCCGCTCAATGTGACACTACCGAGCAACGACATGAAATGGCTGGTCCCCTCACCGCCAAACTGTCGGAAAGCGTAACTGGTTGGACTGGTCAGGAAATCAATGTCGCGAGACGCCAGCACTTTCGCCAGCGCCAAGTGTCCGGCATTCTGCTGCCGCTGCTCGCCGCAGAGTTGCAAGAGATACCCGTAGAAAGCCCCGACAACTTTCTTGCGGTGGGTGAAGCCTTTCACCGCACGCGCAAAGGTGCAGATGGTGTCCGCCACAAGATCGGAGTTGTACAGATAGAAGTCGATCACCGCCTGCTCTTTGGCCGGATCTCTGAACGAACCGATTTCAGCGTGCTCCCGTTGTGCGCGGGGCGGGATGACAGCGGTGTCGAACGAGACCGCAGGGTCTTGCCACGCTTCGCGTAAGGCGGTGTCCTTCCGATACTTCGCGCGCAGCCAGTCGCGGAAACGACGGGTATTCACCGGCGAGAAATCCACCCAGTGTCTTTCGTTGCTGCCCCACATCATCCACTCTTCGGTCGTGCCCGATGCGAGATGATATCCGATCACGCGGTCGGCATACGGCGAGGCTTCGACATGTTTGATCAGACGACGCAGACCCTCGATGGTGTCGCGACGCCACTGTTCAGAGGCCCAGCTTGGTGCGAACTTGCCGCCCGAATGGATGAACGGCACGTAGCGTCCGTCGCCGGGATCCATCAGCACGATGTCGTCAGGATGTCGTTCGCTCCACCACCGCGGCGCGTGCAGGTAGAGACGCGGAAAGAAATAGGCATCGGGGTTTTCGGCCAGCAACATCATGGCGCGCTCATCAAGTTGTGAGAAGTCATAGGTGTCGGGCGCAGTCCACGCGGTACGCGCAAGCCCGTAGCCGGACTCAGTCGGCGTGGCCGAGAAGGTGTAGAGCGTGATGCCCGCGCGGGTGAAATCGCGGCACACAGCCGAGGACGGATGATAAGTCGCCCACGCCATACCGTTGTGCGGTTTGCCGTTGATGAAGAGCGTGGGCACGCCGTTGTGCGGCTTAACCCGCGCGTTACAGCGTCCCGGTCGACGCGGCACCACTGTTACGGCGGCGACCGCATCATCAGCCGCGCTCCCATCCAAACAAATCCGGGCGTCGCCCAGATGCAGCGCCACGACCTGCTCACCGCCCACCGCGTATAGCGGCGTACTGACCGTCGTCGCTAACCGCACCGCTTCGCCGACACCGACCTGCTTGAGCGCACGCGGCAACGTAAGTGGCGCGCGGCCCACCTCTTGATTGCCGCGACGGAAGACCAGGCACGCCTCTTCTTCGGACACCGGTCGATCAAGCGTAAAGGCAAACGCCACATCGAACGGCTCTCCAGCCTTGATCTTTGCCGGTACCTGAAAATCGGACACGCGGGCAGTCGGACGATTGGCGCTGACCGTTTCAATCGCCGCGACCCGCAGCGCGTAGGTCTGCCCCGTCTTGACATTAAAGGCAATCAGCGCCAGCGAGGTGATTGGAAGATCAAACACCCCGTCAGCGTCTTTCGACCACGGCGCGACCCGCCATTCGGGCCAAGGGAACTCGACCCATTGCCACTCGCCCGCCGCCGCGAGAGGCACCCGCTGCGCGGTCCATTCGGAGTTGCGGGCGTCGCGCGCTTTCATAGCCAGTTCGAAGGATGCCCCTTCGTTCTTGACGTACACACGCAGCGCATCGAAGCGCCGAGCGATTCTGCACGTCAGAAAAATATCATTGAACGCCGTCCCAGGGTTCGGCTCGAACCGCCAGCGCAAGGCCGTGGGCGTGTCCGTCTGCGTCAACTCGCTGACAGCGAACTCCCGAGTCAGCCGCGCCGCGTCACGCGCAGTCGACCAGACATTTGTCGGCCCACCATCAAAAAGCAGCTCGGACTCCAGCGCTATCGCCGCACCTGCCGTCGCAACCACCAGCACCGCGACCGCGCACCGCATGATGACGCGCATTGCTCCCTTACTTTTTTTCATGTCCGCCCCCTATTGTACACTACCGTAAAACGCAGCTTTTTGAAAATCACCGCGCAGATCCGAATTGTCCGAGTTCGGGAAGTTGACCCGCTGCACCATGAGAATGTACGCCACGCCTTTGACCGGGTCGATCCACCCCTGCGTGCCGTAGGCACCGCCGTGACCGAACGATCCCGGCGACAGCACGGCGGTCACGCCCTGCGGTTCACGCACCATGCCGCACCCCAATCCCCAAGCGCAACCGGGCGTGAAGCCGGTCTTCAGGTCGCCGCTCTGAATCGTGGACATCGCCGTAACAGAGGTCGCCGACAGGATGCGGCGACCGCGGAAGATGCCGCGATTGAGTAACATCTGGCAGAAGCGCGCGTAATCCGGCGCGGTCGAGTAGAGCCCGCCGTTCGGTGCCGGGAACCGCGCATCGCCGCGCGCACAGTCGTAGACCGGCGGCAGTGCAGCACGCTCCAGCCTGTCACCGTTCCGCTTGTACGAAACGGCGAGTCGTGCACGCTGGTTTGCGTCCGGATAAAACGTTGTGTCCTGCATGCCGAGCGGCTTGAACAGGCGTTCTGCCAGAAAGCGTTCGAACGGCATACCCGAGAGCACCTCCACCACGCGACCCAAGGCATTCATGCCGGACTGACTATACTGCCAACGGGTGCCAGGCGTGAACAACGCCGGTTTGGCGGCAATATGCGGCATCAGTTCTGCCAGCGTCCGCGACGCGAGTTGCTCCGCCTGCGTCGCCTCCGCCATGCCTGAGGTGTGCGTGAGCATCTGGCGCAACGTCGGAACCGCCGACCGGCCATCGGCGGTCTTCAGTCCAGAGAACTCTGGGAGATATGTGGAGACCGGCGCATCCAGTTCAAGCTTGCCCTCATCCAGCAGCATCATCACGGCGCATGCCGTGACAGGCTTGGTCATTGAGGCGATCCAGAACAGCGTGTCTGTACGCATCGGACGTTCGGCTTCGCGGTCCGCGAAACCGAAGGCCACCGTTTGACGCACACGCTCGCCGTCCACCACGCAAGCCACCGCGCCGGCGACCTCGTCCGCATCGATATACGGCTGAATCGCCTGCTTCAGGGTCGCCTTGGAGGGCGTACGTCCGATCATGCATCCCGCCAACATACAGCATCCCGCCACACTGCCCCATACTTGTACTCTACTCATCATCTCACACCTCCCGATTGATTGCATTCTCAACCTGACTCCCTACACGACTTCTGTCCGCAAGGCCGGATCGAGGAGATCGCGCAGTTCGTCCGCCACATGGTTAAAAGCGAGAACCAACGCGAAGATCGCCAGCGTGACAAAGGTCATCTCCCACCACACGCCCTGCCAGAGCCGCAGACGCGCGTTGTTGATCATGATGCCCCACGACGGTTCGCCCTGCACACCGATACCCAGAAAGCTGATAAAGACCTCTGTCGCCACCGACGCAGGGAACCGCACCGAGAATGCGATCAGGATGATGTGCGTCACATTCGGCAGGATGTGGCGGAACATGATACGCGCATGACCGTACCCCAACACTTCGGCGGCCTGCACGTAAGCGCGGTGGCGGTGCTTGATGACCTCGCCGCGTACATTGCGGCAGACGCTCACCCAAGTTGTCAGGCCGATCCCGAGATAGACGCCGGCCAACCCCTGCCCCACCACCATCGCAATCGCGAGAATAAAGAGTAAGCCCGGCATCGAAGCGACCGTTGCGCACAGCCAGACCACGATGCTGTCCACGCGCCCGCCGAAGTAGCCGCCCAAGCAACCTAGCAGCACACCCAAGGGAATCGCGATCAACGAAGTGATGATGCCGACGTGAAACGCGATGCGCGTCCCCTGCACCAGACGTTGCAGCACGTCGCGCCCGAGATTGTCGCTGCCCAGCAGATAGAGCGGCTCGCCCGCCGGACGGGAGCGAACCGCCGCGAGCCGTACAAAGGCCGGCGGCACATAGCGCGACTGCTCGCGCACGGTGTTGTAGGTCGGCGTACGGTCGTTCAGGCGCGCCGCCCGGTAGACCACCTCGCCGTACAGCGCGGCCGCGGCATACACCAAGATCACGATCAGACACAAGCGCGTGTCCCACCGCTTCCATAAGCGGCGCATGATGCTCGGCCGCAATCGGTTGGTGACAGGGGGCATGCGAGTCGGGCGCGTGTTTGGTGTGTGCGCAGTCGGGAGCGCGGGCGTCCCCGCCCGCAGAAAGTTGAAAGTTGAAAGTTTTTTAACGCAGAGACGCAGAGACGCAGAGATTTTACGGGATGGCGGCGTGATCGCCGCCGAGGGGAGGGACGAGCGTCTGCTCGTCCGCGGGCAAGCAGACGCTTGCCCCTCCCAGCGCTCCGCAGTGAACCCTGAAACCATCATCCTTCCGCACAGCGGAAGGCGGCTCGTGGGGACACTCGCCCTCCAAATCATGTTAATCATGTCAATCATGTCAAAAATAAACCTGAAACCGAGCCAAGTGTGCGCATCAGACTTTTGCAAGACACGCTGTTGCGGGCGAGGACGCCCGCGCTCCCGGCTCTCTGCTCTCCCTTTCGCCAGAAACGCATGACCCTCGCGCACCTCTGTCGTCAACCGATTACCCTCCGGCCTGTTGTTCGCGTTTGTCGTCATGCCAACCTCACACGCGGATCCAGCCATGCGTAACAGACGTCCGTCGCCATATTCACGATCTGGTAGAGCAACGCCCCGAGGATCACGACCGCGCGCACCACCGCCATGTCAGACGAGTGAATCGCGTTCAGGCTCACACTGCCCAACCCCGGAATGCCGAAAAAGCTTTCGAGCATCAGACTGCCGGTGAACAAAAACGGCACCGACAGGCTGACGTACGTCACGATCGGAATCAGGCTATTGCGCAACACATGACGGAACATAATCCGATGTCCGCTCAAGCCCTTGGCCTGCGCCGTGCGCACATACGGCTTGAAGATCTCGTCAAGAATCGCCGCCCGGTAAAAGCGCACATCGCGACCCAGCCCGCTGACGATGCCGATCAAAACGGGCAACACCAGATACGCCGCCGACTCGAAGCCCCAGATCGGAAAGAGCCGCATCTTGAAGGCCAGCAGAAATTGGCCGGCCAACACCCAGACCACATAGTTGACGCTCATCAACACCGTCGAGAGGATCAACACCGCGCGGTCCGTCACGCTGCCGCGCCACGCCGCGCAGAGCAGCGCCAACATCACGGCGATGACCGTGCCGCCGATCAGGATCGGGATCGTCAACGCCAGCGAAGGCCCCACGCCCTCGCGCAACACCTGCGCCACCGGCAAGCGGTACTCGATCGACTGCCCGAGGTCGCCGCGCGCCAGGGAGGTCAGATAGTGGATGAACTGGGAATCGAACAGGCCGCGATTCCCCTTTTCAAGACGCACGCGCGATGCAGTCACGCCCTCGACGTCAAGCGTCACCGCCGTCCACCCCTCGCGCACGGCGAACGTCAGCGGCGCGGGGCCATCGACCAGCGCTTCATCGGTGGTGCCGGTCGCGCTCTCGCGCAGACCGATCAGCACACGACCGGCGTTCACCCGGTAGAGTCCCGCCGGCAGCGCGTAGGTCAGCGGCAACCGCAAGAGGCCGGATTCAGGGTGGCGCGTAAGTGTCTCACGCGGCGTATCGCCCAGCGCCCGGATCCGCGACCAGCGGCCCATCAGCAGCGGGCGGTCATAGCCGTGATGCGCGTCAAACGCGGCCAGCGACTCGGATGACGCATTCTTGCCGAGCACCACTTCCGCAGGCGAGCCGCCCACGACATGAAAAAGCACAAAGGTCAGGACCAGCACGCCGAACGTGGTCGGGATCATCTCCAGTAATCGTTTGA